>CALCKX010000127.1 GCA_937966115.1 uncultured Chloracidobacterium sp.
GGAGCGCCAAACAGGCTACAACATCATCGGCTTGCTCGAGGGCGGCGATCCGACCTTGCGCGAGGAAATCATCGTGGTCGGCGCGCACTACGATCACCTCGGACGCGGCGGCCCGAACTCGCTCGCGCCGCGCGAGGGCGATATCCACCCCGGCGCGGACGACAACGCCTCCGGCACGGCCGGACTCATCGAGCTTGCCCAGGCTTTCGGTCAGCGCCCGGAGCGCCCCAAGCGCAGCCTGCTGTTCATCGCCTTTTCCGCCGAGGAAAAAGGGTTGCTCGGCTCGGCCTACTTCGTTGACCATCCGACGACGCGCGGCAAGCGCATCGTCGCCATGATCAACCTGGATATGATTGGCCGCCTGCGCGACAACCGGCTCAGCGCGCAGGGCGTCGGCACGTCGTCCGTCTGGCGCCCGCTCTTGACGGAAGCCAACCAGCGGCATGGCTTTGACCTTGCGCTTGGCGAAAGCGGCTTCGGGCCGAGCGACCATGCCTCGTTTTACAAGCGCAATATCCCCGTGCTGTTTTTCCTGACCGGCAGTCACCCCGATTACCACCGCCCATCCGATACGGCAGACAAGATCAACTATGCGGGTGAGCGGCGGGTTTTGGGCTTGGTCGGCGATGTCATCCGCGCCGTGGCCAACCTGCCGGCGGCGCCGGATTTCGTCACGCCTAAGGCCGGCGATTCGGCTGAGCGGACGCGCGGCGGCTTCCGCGTTTCGCTGGGGACGATTCCCGATTACGCGGCGGAAGTCGTCGGCGTCAAGCTCACCGGCGTCCGCGAGGGCAGCCCGGCGGCCAGGGCTGGCCTGCAAGCCGATGACATCATTGTGGGCCTGGCCGGGCGCGACATCAAAAGCGTGTATGACTACACCTATGCGTTGCAGGAGCTCGAGCCAGACCAGACCGTGGAAGTCGTTGTCCTGCGCGGCGCGCGGCGACTGACATTCAAGCTGGTCACGGCGCGGCGGTGAGCGCCGGCGGCGCGGCGTCGCCTAGGCAGCCCAGGCGAATGTGCTTGCTCAGACCCACGATGCGCATGCCCTCGCGAGCCTGGATGCGACACGACAACGCTGGCCGCTCGCGGTCCTCGCCGGGCCGGCAGTAGCGAATCTGGCAGTTCGTGCAATCGCCGTTCCAGCAGAAATCGCCGTACGAGATGCTTTCCAGGTCAAGGAATTGAAAGCCGCGCAGGATGACATTGTTTTCCGGGACGTGGATGGTGCGCCCCAGGACTTCAATCGGGATCAGGCGCTCGTAAGGCTCGAAAAGTTCCGCCGGAGGTGTCGCAAACATTGGCTGGCGCGTATCTGAAGAACAACCGCACAGGATTGAAGGAACAGCTTTTCAATCGCATGGGGCGGCGGCTGGAAGCAAGTCATTTTGGCGTATGACAGAGGCGCGGCACACGTTCTACCTTGGCTTGGGCGGCAACGTGGGCGACCGCGCGGCGGCGCTCGCGCGCGCCGCGGAACGACTCACGGCCGAGGCCACGCAGTGGCGCCGCGCCGGCTGGTACGCCACCGCGCCGGTGGACTACACGGCGCAGCCGTGGTTTCTCAACACCGTTCTCGAAGTGACCCTCTGCCTGACGCCGGCCGCGATGCTGGCGCGCGGGCTGGCGCTCGAAGCCGAATTCGGACGCGTGCGAACAACGCCGAAGGGCGCCCGCCCGCTCGACGTGGACCTCCTCCTGTGCCGGACGGCGGCCGGGACGTGGCTCGTGTCCGATGATCCGGCCTTGACGCTGCCCCATCCGCGCCTGCATCTGCGGCGGTTCGTCTTGACGCCGCTGTGCGACCTGATTCCCGAAGCGCGCCACCCGCGCCTCGGGCAAGCGTTTGCGGCGCTGCTCGCCGCCTGCCCCGATGGCAGCCCGGTTCACAGGCTCGGGGAAAGCGGCTTCAGCTTCGACGGCGACGGGCCGCAGCCGGCGTAGCGGCCGGCAACCGCAGGTCTGCAGGTTCCAGAATCGCGCCTTCGCAGAGAATGCAAGCCCGCTCGATGCAGTTTTCCAGCTCGCGGATGTTGCCTGGAAAATCGTAGCCCTGCAGCGCCTGGAGCGCCGCCGGGGACAAGGTCATCTTCCGGCGCCGAATTTCCCGGCCGTATTTTTCGGCAAAGTGCGCCGCCAGCGCCGGGATGTCCTCGCGGCGCTCGCGCAAGGGGGGAATCTCGATGGTAAAGACAGCCAAACGGTAAAACAAATCCTCCCGAAAGGTCCTGGCAGCAACCGCCGCCGCCAGGTCGCGGTTCGTGGCGGCGACGATGCGGACGTTGACGCCAATTTCCTGCGCGCCGCCGATGCGCGTAATGGCGCGCTCTTCTAGGGCGCGCAAGAATTTCGACTGCGCCGCCAGCGGCAACTCGCCGATTTCATCGAGAAACAGCGTCCCGCCGCGCGCCAGCTCGAATTTGCCGACTTGGCGGGCGTCGGCGCCGGTGAAGGCGCCTTTCTCGTGGCCAAACAGCTCGTTTTCAATCAGCGTCTCGGGAATGGCCGCGCAGTTGACGGCGACGAACGCTTCCTGTCGCCGCTCGCTCAGGTGGTGAATGGCGCGCGCGAACAACTCCTTGCCGACGCCCGACTCGCCTAGCAACAGCGCCGTCGTGTCGGTTGGCGCGACCCGCTGGAGTTGCCGCCCCACCTCCTGCATGGCGGGCGAGTCGCCGATGATGCGCGGGAAGCCGTAGCGACGGGCGTACTCCTCGCGCATCAGGACGCGCTCGCGGCGCAAGCGGCGCGTCTCCGCGAGCCGCGCCAGAATAAGCAGCAGGTGATCCGGGTCAACCGGCTTCTGGAGAAAGTCTTCCGCGCCGTCTTTCATAGCCGCCACGGCCTCTTCAATCGAGCCGTGGGCGGTCAGCATGACGACCGGCACATCCGGGTCGAGCGCCTTGGCGGCGCGCAACACGTCCAGCCCCGCGCCGTCCGGCAGGCGCAAGTCGGTGAGCACCACCGTCGGGGGCTGCCGGCGCAGGGCTTGGCGCGCCTGCTTGAGGTCGGCGGCCTCGATGACGCCGTAGCCGGCGCGCTCCAGCGTGAGCCGCCACATTTGGCGCAGCGCATCCTTGTCCTCGACGATCAGAATGTCAGCGGTGCCGGCGGTCATGGCTGGGCGTGAGCGGCTTGGAGCTGGCTTAGGGCTGCTCGCGGTACTGCTTGGCCTTGCCTTCTTCAAGCAAGCGCCGGATCGTCTCCCGCGCCTTGACGATGCGCGGCGCCGCATCCTCCTCCGGCGGAGTCGGGTTATCGGCGTTTTCCTGGCGCTGTTTTTCGGCCTGGGCCTCGCGCAGCTCCCGCCGAGCTTCTTCGAGCGCCTGCCGCCAGACCTCCTCGGGCGCGGGAGCGGCTTCCGCTGGCGAGCTTCCCCCTTCCGCTTCGCCGGGCGCGCCCGCTTCGCGCGGCGGCGCGCCAAAGTCATAGCTGTCCATCGGGCGCGGCGCCGCGGCGCGGCGCGGCTTTCCTGTCCCCTCGGCGTCGGCTGGCTTGGCGCTCGCCGGCAGGAGGTCCTGCGCGCCAAGCGGCAAATCATCGAGCGGCGGCATCTCCGGCTCGGGCGGCGGCGCGGCGCGGCGCGGCGCCCGCCGCGGCTTCCGCTTGCCGGCTTGAGAAAACGACGCCGCGGCGAGCGCCTCGCCAGTCGCCACGGCGGGCGCGCCGGCGAGAGCGCCAAAGCCGCCAGCCAGACACAGGCTCAAAATGAAGCTCATGGCTGAAAACCTCGCGTTGCAGAAGGCGCCTGCAAAGGCAGGGACACGCGAAACTGCGCGCCGCCGCCGGGCAAGTTACAGGCTTCGATGCGCCCATTGTGACTGACGACGATTTTCCGAACAAGAGCCAAGCCCAAGCCATGGCCCTGCTTTTTCGTGGTGAAGAACGGAACGAATAAATTCCCGGCCACCTCCGGGGGCAACCCGCCGCCAGAATCCTCGACCATCAGCGTCGTCTCGGTCAGGCTGGTTTCGGCGCGCAGCGCGACCCGCTTCGTCGGCGCGCTCTCCGGGATGGACTCAATCGCGTTGCGAAGCAGGTTTTCCAACGCTTGCCGCAGAAGCGCCGCATCCCCGGCGACCGTCGGCAAATCCTGGGCGATGCGCAGCGTCACGCCGCGCTGCGCAGCCAGGTCGCGCAACGCGCTCGCGACTTCAGCCGCCGTTTCAGCAAGGCTGACCGGGGCGAAGGCGATGCGCATCGGACGCGTAAAGGCTAGAAACTCCGTCACGACCTGCGTCAGCCGGCGCGTTTCCGCGCGGAGCGCCGGCGCGGCCGCCGAGCGGGGCGCGTCCTGCGCCAGGAGACGGGCGTAGCCATCTATCGCCGCCAACGAGTTCTTGAACTCATGGGCGATACCCGCCGCCAGCTCGCCAATGCCGTCCAGCGTTTCCTTGGCGCGCGTCGTCGCCCGCAGCGCCGCCAGCTCGGTGATGTTTGTCACGAGGCATAGCACGCTCGACGCGCCAGGAATGGGCGACACGCTGGCGTCGAGCGTCCGTCGGTGGCCGGCAAGGGTGGCCTCCATTTCGGCTTTGCGCCGGCGCGCCTGATCCGTCAAGCTGGCAGCGACCATGTCCATCAGGTCCGGCGCGTCCGCGAAGAAGACGCGATAATCAACGCCCGGCGGCCGGCCGAACAAGCTCTGCGCTGCCAGATTGGCCAAGCCCACCGCCCCGTCCGCCGCCACCACGACGAGCGCGTCGGGAATGCTGGCGATGAGTCGGTCGCTGAACTGCGCCTGGGCGACAGCGCGCGTCTCGGCGTCGCTGCGCAGACGCTCAAGCTCGCGCCCTGCGGACTGCAAGCGGTCAATGACCTCCTGATAGCCCGCCATCACAAACTCGACCGGGGCGGCGCGCGCGTTGCGCTCCAGCCGGAACCTGCGTCCCGGCGCGAAGAGCGCCCGCATCAGCCACAGCCCAGCCGCCGCGACCGACAGCCATAGCGGCAACTCATAGGCCAGGCGCGTCACGGCGGTCGAAAGCCGCGCGCCGCGATGGCGAGCGACTAGGCGCAACGCGCCCAGCCGCTCGCCGGCGGCGCTTCGCAGCGGCGCCGCCGCCAAGCAGCGATCATCGGCGAAAACGCTGGCTTCTCGGTCAAGCTCGGCCAGGTCGAGACGCTCCGGCAAGGACGCCTCGCCCGACGGGTCATTGCGCGAGATCAGCGCTTGCCGCTGCCCCGCGCGGTCATAGAGACCCGCCGCCGTCAGCGTCGCCGGGAGTTCGTCCGCCGCCATGGCGGCCGGCAATGCAGCGCCCGCCACGATGGCATCCGCTAGCTGGCGCGCCGCCAGCCGGGCTTCGGCCTGGATGCGGGATTGCGCCTCGCGCTCGTAGGCGGCCCGGAGCGCGTACGTCACCCACAAGCCGATGAGACCAACGCCGGTCAGGAGCAAGACGAGCGCTACTGTCAACGCCTGGCCCGCCGCCCCGCGCGCGGCCAGCGCCGGGCAAGCCCCCCAGTGACGCGCCGCGCGGCTAGGGGCCCGTGAGGGTCGGGGCGTCAAAAGGATCATCATCCGTTCCACAGGCGATTGGCGCGACCTTTGGAAAGCCGCGGCTATTGAGCGGCGCGGGTCGCGCCAGGAAGTCTCTCAACGCCATGGCCAGCTCTCGCGCCGTGGGGCGCAGCGCCGGATTCTTTTCGAGCGTCCGCACGACCAAGTCGTTGAGCGCCGCCGGCACATCCGGCGCCACTTCCTGAACCGGCTTGGGACGCAGCGTCAGGTGCTGCAAGGCAATGCTCACAAAGCTGCTCGCGCTGGCGAAGGGAAGCGTCCCGGAGAGCATCTGGTAAAGAGTTACGCCCACGGCGTACACATCCGACCGCCCATCGTAAGCCAGGTGATTGATCCGTTCCGGGGCGAGATAAGCGGCCGTTCCCGTCAGCCCGCCCAGGGCGCTAGCGGTTTGGTCGCCAAGCTGGTCGTCGCCCATCAGCTTCGCCACGCCAAAGTCCACGACCTTGACGACCTCGCCGTCCTTGGCTTGGTGCAGGAAGATATTGTCGGGCTTGATGTCGCGGTGGATGACGCCTTCGCTATGGGCGGCGTCGAGCGCATCCAGCACTGGGATGAGAATTTCAGCGCACCGCGCCGGCGGGAGCGCGCCATGCCGCCGCAGCTCATCCGCCAGGGTGTAGCCCTGCAGAAGCTCCATGACGATGTAGGCGATGCCTTCGGCGGAAACGCCGGAGTCCAGGATGGCGACGGCGTTCGGATGACTCACCCGGCAGGCGGAAAGGCCCTCCTGACGAAAGCGTTCCAGGGCGAGCGCCGAGTCGTTCCCAGCCGCCGGGCGAAACACCTTGACAGCGACCCGGCGATTGAGCGCCAACTGCATGGCTTCATAAACCACGCCAAAGCCGCCGGCCCCAATCTTGACATCCAGCCGGTACCGCCCGTCGAGGACAGTGCCGGGAAGGGCTTTCGCCAGGGCGCTGAACACCAGGTCGGTTCGGCGCTGCGCCTCGGCAAGCTCTTCATTCTTGCGCGCCAGATCGCGATTGAAGGCGGAAAGCCGGTCATTCTTTTCGGCTAAGTCGCGGTTGAGATTCGCCAGCGCAGCCGTGCGCTCGGCGACCTTGGCTTCCAGCTCGAGGGTTCGCTCGCGCAGCCAATGGACTCGCCATTGCATGATGCCAAAGCTAAGCCCGGCGAAGAGCAGCCCATACAGCGCGAATGCCCACCAGCGCGCCCACCAGGGCGGATGGATGGTGAAGCTGCTCGTGGTCACTTCCTGGATCCGCCCAAGGTAATCGCGGACGCGCAGGCGGAAGGCGTAGGTTCCAGGCGAAAGACTGGCAAAGGTTCGTCGCCGGTCGCTCCCCCAGCGCGTCGGCGCGGCGTCGTAGCCAAGCAACTGCGAGGAATAATGCGTTTCGGCGCTCCGAAAAAAGCCCGGCAGCTCATACTCGAACGCAATTTCGTTTTGGTCATAGGCGAGGGTCAGCGGCTTGTCGAGCGCGCTTTCCCGCCCGTTGATCAGAATGCGCGTCAGGCGCGGCGGAGCGTCCACCCACTCGCCCGTCTCCTGCCGCTCATCGAACGCGGCGAGTCCGGCGATGGTGCCAATCCAAAGCCGCCCATCGGCGTCGCGCAGCGCCGCGCCGCCGTTGCACTCATTGCTGGGCAGCCCATCCTCGACGGTAAAGGTTTCAATTTTGGCGTGGCGCCACCCCTGCGTCGCGCTTCGCGTCAGACGCGCGACGCCCCGGTTGGTAAACAGATATGCCCGTCCCTGGCTGTCATGGCGAACTTCATAGACGACGTTGTTCGGGAGCGCCGGATCGGTGTCTTCCCGGAGCGCCTGCCAAGCGAGAGCGCCGCCTTGCGGGCTGCCAATAGCGACGCCGCCATAGGTGCCGACCCAGAGCGAGCGCTCGCCGTCCTGCTCCATCGCTTGCAGAGAGCGCACGACATTGCTGGGCAGCGCCCCGTTGGCCTGGTTGTAGAGCGTCCACTGCCCCCGGTAGAGACTCGCCAGACCGCCGCCAAACGTCCCGAACCAGAGACGCTTGCCGCCAGTCGGCTCATCCGTCGCCAGCAGGGCGGTCACATACGGGCTAGGCAAGCGCGCGTTGCCCTCGAAAGCGCTCAGCTTGCCGTTGCGCCACACCGCGACGCCCTTTTCCGTCCCCACCAAGAGCTGTGGACGGCCGGCGTCATCCTCGGTTTCGAGCAGGCTCCAGACGCCGTTGTCGGGCAGCGCGCTGTTGTCCCGATTGAATATCGTCCACCGCCCGTTTTGCAGGCGGGCCAGTCCGCTAGTCGCCGTGCCGAGCCATACGGCGGGGCTATCCGTGACCTGGCTGGTCCGGTGCAGACAGGACACAAAGCGGCTGGGCAACGGGCTATTCTCGGGCTGAAAGACTTCCCACCGCCCGTTTCGCAAACAAGCCGCGCCATGACTGCGCGTGCCGATCCAGAAAACGCGCGACCCGTCCGGCTCAAAGTATTCGAGCAGCGACTTGACGCCCAAGGTGGGGATGACATCGGGCGCGAGCTGCGCCCGGTGCCAGGCGCCCAGCCGCAGCCGCGCCAAGCCGCCGCCATTCGTGCCGACCCAGAGCAGGGGCGGGCCATTGCCGTTGCGCGTTTCGAGCAGCGACGAGACTTCGCTGTTGAGGATGAGCTTTGAATCGGTGTTGTAGAGCGTCCATTCGCCGTCGCGATAGGCGGCGACGCCGCTGCCGTTCGTCCCGACCCAGAGCGTCCATTTGCCATCCGGCGCGCAGGTGGCGGTCAAGCTGCGAATTTGTCGCGTCCCGTTGAAGTCTTCGCGGACCAGCTCCCACTTTCCGGCGCGATAAGCGGCGACGCCGCCGGTGGCGAAACCGACCCACAAGATGGCGGCGCCATCTGGCGCGCGCGTCTCGACGAGCGCCCGAATATCATTGGATGCCAGCCCGGTGGCGACTGAGTGAAGGCGCTGCGCCCGGTCGGCTTGCCACTCGACCAGCCCCGCTTCCGTCGCCACCCACAGCAGCGGCTGGCCGTCGCGCTCTGAAGCCAGAAGCGCCCGCACTCGGTCGCTGGGCAGTCCGGCGTTGGACTGATTGAAGACCGCCCACCGCTCGCCGTCATAGCGCGCCAGACCGCCAAACGTGCCAGCCCAGATTGTCGGACGCCCGCTGGCGTCTGGCAGCTCGGCCAGCGCCGTCACCGTGTTGTGTGAAAAGCCAGCCTGGCCGGCATGGTAATGCTCGACGAAGCGCCCGGCGCGCCAAGCGAAAACCCCATCGGCGTCCGTGCCAAACCAGAGCCGGCCGTCTCGCGCCCGGAGCAGCGCCCGCACCCAGTTCGAGCCGCCTTCGCCGGGCAGGCTGAGCCGCTCCCATTGGAGGCCGTTATAACGCGCCACCCCATCCTGGGTTCCGACCCAGAGGTAGCCATCCGCGTCGGTCGTCATGGTCATCACCGAGTTCTGCGGCAGGCCGTCACTGTCGGTGAAAATGCGCGAGGCGGGGAAGAACGCGAGCGGCGGCTGGACCGTCGCCCCGGCTGCGCGCTTGCCGCTCGGCGGCAGCGGGCGGGGCGGCAATTGTTGCGACCGCCCATCCGCCGCCAGGAGCAGCCACGCCGCCAGCCAGAACGTCCACCAAGCTGACGCGCGCCGCCACGACTTCCGAAACTCGTCCCTGCCCATGCTGCGCCATCCCTGCGTCAGGCGTCGCTTGCCGCGCCTTGGAATTTAGAGCACGCGCGGCACCTTGAAGTGCCCTTGCCCGGACTCTGGCGCGTTCGCCAGGGCGATCTCCGTTCCAGGCGGCGTATGCGGCGCATCGGGACGCAAAGCGGTGTCGCCAATCGCCGTGCAGTGGGCCAGGGGCGGCACATCCGTGGTGTCCAGCGCGTTCAGGCGGTCAAAGTACTCGACAATCGCCCCCATTTGGGACGCCAGCCGGTCGAGGTCGGCGGCGGACGGGCGCAGATTAGCAAGCTGCGCGATCTTTTCAACGTCTTGGGTCGTGATAGCCATGGATGCTTATCTAAGCAGATTACTTATGATCAGCGCCTTGCCCAACCGGGCCGGGGAGGGTAGCTACTCGATGACGGGATCGGCAGCGGAGGCGCGACCGCCGCGGCGGTCGCTTCCGCGCAGCTTTCCTGTCTGATCGATGAAGTAAGAAATGCGCCCGGAGACCGGATAATTGCTTGGCACACTATAACAGACAAAGGCGTTTTCCGAAGCCTCGATGAAAAATTGCGACATCCGAGCTTCAGACGGATCATTTGGCAAAAAGCCGGCGTCCACAAGTTCGGCCAGCGAGCCGTAGCGTCCGTTGGCGGCGTGGAAAGACGACTCCAGACGGGCAATCGTGAGCATGCTGGCCCGCGTCGCATTGTCCTGTGACGACTGACTGGCCGCGACGATGGCCTCGTCGGGGCGGTCTTGTTGCTTGCAGGCTACGCTCGCGGCAAGCGCCAGCGCGAGGCTGACCAGGTGGGCGACAATAGCGGCGCGATTCATCGGCGATGACTCCTTGTGACGCTCAGGGTGACTTTCGGGATGGCTCCGCGACGAGCGCCCGCTTCCCGCCGGGATGTCCTGGCGGCGGGATGGCGTTCCGCAAAGCCATCCCAGCCTCATCGCGCGCCCGTCGGGGCGGGCGCCGCTGAGGCCTCGGCCTCGGTCGGCGCTCGGCTAGGCGCGCCTTCGGCGATCGGAAATTCAATCACGAACGCGGCGCCCTGGGGCTGATTTGGCTCATAGCGAATCGTCGCCCGGTGATCGGCCAGGATGTGCGCCACAATCGCCAGCCCCAGCCCCGTTCCGCGCTCGCGGGTCGAGAAATACGGCTCAAACAAGCGATTTCGAGCTTCAGGGGGAATGCCGACGCCGGTATCCGAAATGCGCAACTGCGCCGTCTCGGTTGCTGGCAAGTAACGCGTCCGGATGCAAATCTCGCCGCGCGCCGGCTTTTCGCCCCCGGCTTCGATGGCCTGCACGGCATTGTCAATGAGGTTGACCAGGCATCGCTTGATCTGCTCGGCGTCCAGCAGGATGAGCGGCAGGTCGCCCGCCAGGCAGGTCGTCAGCCGAATGTCGCCAAGGCGATCGGCATAGAGCGCCACCGCCCGCTCGACGCTTTCCTCCAGCGAGCCGGGGGAGAGCTGCGCGTCAGGCAGCTTGGCAAAGCGCGAGAATTCATCCACCAATCGCTGGAGCGTCAGCACCTCGCCCAGAATGCTCGCGGCGCACTCCTCAACCGTGGCTTGCAGGCGCGGCAGGCTGCGGGCCTGGCGCGCCACGTTGCGCGCGATGCGCTCGGCGGAAAGCTGGATCGGCGTCAGCGGATTTTTGATCTCATGCGCCATGCGGCGGGCGACCTCGCTCCACGCCGCGCTGCGTTGCGCCTGCATAATGGGCGAGATGTCGTCGAGCATCACGACCACGCCAGTTATCCGCCCATCGGTATCCACCAGAGCGGTTCCCGTGAGCGCCACCTGCAACGACGGACGCTCCGGCAGCCGGATTTCGGTCTCCAGCATGGTCTGCCGGGCGCGCCGAGCGCGCCGCAGAAGCCGCTCGAAGTCGCTCTGATTCGCCGCCGGGACCTGCTTGAGAAAGTCATCGCCGGTCGCAATGGGCGCGCCCAGCATGTTGCAGGCGGCCGGGTTGACCGTCGTCACCCTTCCCTGCGCGTCAAGCGAGACGATGCCCGTGCACAGACTGCCCAGAATGGTCTCGATGTAGCGGCGACGCTCATCGAGCTGCGCGCGGTTGGCGCGCAACTGTTGCGCCATGGCGTTGAAGGCATCCACCAGCACGGCCAGCTCGTCATGAGCCTCGACTCGGACGACGTAATCGAGATTCCCCCGCGCCACGACTTCCGTCGCTTCCGCCAGCGCCCGGAGCGGCACCACGACCACGCGCGCCGTCGTGACGGCAAACCACATCGCCCCGAACATCAGAAACAGGGTCACAAAGCCCAGAATGAGCAGATAGTTGAGCTTGATCGTCCGCGACTCGGCAATGAGCATGGCCCGCTGGTTGGCAACGCGCGTCAGCTCCGCGATTTTTTGGTCAAGAATCGGCGGCATCGCGCGAACCACCACCAGGAAGCCGGCGGCCCCGTCAAGCGGGATGGCGGCGGCGATGAACGTCTTGAGCTCCGTTTCCAGATGGCCCGTCGGGAAGGGCTCGCCCGCGGCGCGCTGACATAACTCAGCGACAAACGACGGCGGCAGCGCCGACCAGTCGCCAAACGCCGCCTGGACGCGCCCCTGCCCGTCCAGCCACTGACCGGCCTCGATGCCCAGCGCCTGGGCCTCCTCGGCGAAGATGCGCTGCGCCGACTCAGGCGCCGACTCAGGCGCCGACTCAGCCGGCTTGGACCCGCGCGGCGCGGCGGCCGACCGCTTGTGCGCCGTCAGGCGCCGCCCAACCGCCCGCCCGTCATCGTGCAGCGAGCGCATTTCGCGCGTCAGCACCAACTGCTGGATCGCCGCCGCCCCATCCCGATAGCGTTCCGCCGGAAGGTTGAACCACTTGTCCAGGCTGCGATTCAACAGCCCGTAAGCGAAGAAAAACAGCATGAGCAGGGGGAGCGCCGAGACGACCAGCGAGGCGGTGACGAGGCGCGTCTGAAAGGATGCCCCCAGCGCCCGCTGTCGTCGCTCCTGCTGTAACTTCACGATGTTGCGAATCAGGAGCGCCAGCAGAACGATGAGGGCTAGAAAGTTCAGCGCGGAAAGCGCATACAGCAGCAAAGTCCCCGAAGCGTTGCGCGGCGATAGGATTGGCAGCACGTTGAAGGCCGCCTGGACGACCAGCGCCCCGCACAGGGCGATGACCACGACGAGCAGCGACAGCGTTCGCACGCGCCGCAGGCGGTAGGCGCGCCGCGACCGCGCCGCCTCCTGCGGGTCAGCTATGCTCGCCAACGGCTCGGACGCCCTGCGGAACTCGCCAAACATGCGGAACTCGCCAACAGGATGAGATGCCTTGTTGTAGCATAGCCCGCGCCGGAATGGATGCGCCCCCCACGCCCTTCCCGCGCGAAACGCCATGCGCTCCGAACGCGACTTCATCCGCCGACTCCAGCAAGCGGCGACCCGGAAGCGGGATGACATCCAGCTTGGCCTTGGCGACGACGCCGCCATCGTGACGCCGCGGCCCGGACGCCGCCTGGTCGTCATGAGCGACGCGCTGGTTGAAGACATCCACTTTCGCCGGCGTTACGTCCCGGCGGAAGCCATTGGTCACAAGGCGCTCGCCGCGAATCTCAGCGATTGCGCCGCCATGGGCGCGACGCCGCGCTTTTGTCTGCTCTCGCTGGCGGTGCCGCCCGATGCGCGAGCGCTGGCCGAGGGGATTGTCGCCGGGCTTCTCGCGCTCGCCGACCGGACGCAGGTCGCGCTCGTCGGGGGCGACACCGTCGCCAGCCCGCGGGGGCTGTTCATCGACGTGACCCTCATTGGCGATGTCGCGCCGGCGGGCGCCGTGACCCGCGCCGGCGCGCGAGTCGGCGACTTCGTATTTGTGAGTGGAACGCTCGGCGCGGCCGCCGCCGCGCTGCGCGCCTTCGAGCAGGGCCTCCCGCCGGACGCGGCGGCGCGGGCGCGCTTCCTGTTTCCCGAGCCGCGGCTTGGGCTGGGGCAATGCCTGGCCGAGCGTCGCCTTGCCACCGCCATGCTCGACCTCAGCGACGGTCTCTCGCTGGACCTGGCCCGTCTGTGCGAGGCGAGCCGGGTCGGGGCGGCGCTGGAAGCCGAAGCCTTGCCGATTGCGCCGGCCGCGACGGCCATCGCCGCGAGCCGGGAAGCGGCGCTGCGCCTGGCGCTCGATGGCGGCGAAGACTACGAGCTGCTGTTCACGGTCGCGCCTAGGCAGCTTTCCGCCGCGCTGGAACTCCGCGCGCAAGTCGCCGAAGAGGGACTGCGGCTCGCCTGCATTGGCCGCATCGTCGAAGGAACCGGCGTCACGCTGCGCGTCGCCGGCGAGGCGCGCCCGCTACGCGCCGCAGGCTATGATCACTTTTCGCAACACGAGGAAAACGAGGCGGAAGGCGCCGCCGAAAGCCAGGCGTAACGCCCCTGCCAGTCGCGCCACCGAAGCGCCGCGACATCCCAAAACGGCTGCGCGGAACGCCAGTTGAAGCCGACCTTTGAACCCTGGGCATGATTCCAGACCACCGGAACCTCCGCCACCCGCGCCCCGACCTTGCGCGCTAAATAAAGAAGCTCCACGTCGAAGGCGAAGCCTCTGACCTGCTGGGCCTGGAAAACCGGCAAAAACAGGTCGCGCCGAAAGGCTTTGAAGCCGCACTGCGTGTCGGCGTAGCTCAGCCCGGTCGTCAGCCGAACAAAGCGGTTGAAGGCGCGCCCCGCCAGCTCGCGCAGGGGCGATTGATGAATCCCGATTTGGGAGTCGGGCAAATCGCGCGAGCCAATCGCCGCGTCGCATTCGTCGCGCTTGATAAGGTCGAGCAGCTTTGGCGTCTCGCTGAGCGGCGTCGAAAGGTCGGCGTCCGAAAACAGCGCAATCTCGCCCCGCGCTTTCAAGAACCCCTGCCGCACGCTATATCCCTTGCCCTGATTGCCGGGGTTCGACAGCGCCTGAAAGCTCATCCCGTTGCTCACAAAGAGGGGACGCATATCGCGCGCGATCGCGGCAGTCGCGTCGGTCGAGCCATCGTCCACCACGATGACCTCGACGCCGCCAGGAAAGCCTTGAAAGTAGGCGCCGACGCTCTCCAGCGTCGGCGCGATGCGCTTGGCCTCGTTGTAGGCGGGAATAATGAAGCTCAGCTCGGGCGCTTCGCTCACGCGATGGTCACTTCCGGCGCGAGATAGACATCCTGGATCAGGTTGAGCAGCTTGGCGCCCTCCGCCAGCGGGCGCTGGAAGGCCTTGCGCCCGGAAATCAGCCCCATGCCGCCGGCGCGCTTGTTAATGACGGCCGTGCGGACGGCTTCCGCGAAGTCGTTGTCGCCCGACGCGCCGCCGCTGTTGATCAAGCCTGCCCGGCCCATGTAACAGTTCGCCACCTGGTAGCGCGTCCACTCGATGGGGTGATTGGTCGCCAGCTCGGCATAGACCTTCTTGTGCGTCTTGCCGAACTTGAGCGCCTCGTAGCCGCCGTTATTTTCCGGCAGCTTTTGCTTGATGATGTCCGCTTGCAGCGTCACCCCCAGGTGGTTTGCCTGGCCCGTCAAGTCAGCCGCCAGGTGGTAGTCTTTCTCCGGCGTCTTGAACGCCGAGTTGCGCGTGTAACACCACAAAATCGTCGCCATGCCCAGCTCGTGCGCCGCCTGGAAGGCTTCCGAGACTTCCTGAATCTGCCGCCCCGATTCCGGCGATCCAAAGTAGATGGTCGCGCCGACCGCTACCGCGCCCAAGTTCCAGGCCTGCTCGATCCGCCCGAACATGACTTGGTCGTACTTGTTCGGGTAGGAAAGGAATTCGTTGTGGTTGATCTTGACGATGAAGGGAATTTTGTGGGCGTACTTGCGCGCGGCAAAGCCCAGCGCCCCGAACGTCGTCGCCACGGCATTGCAGCCGCCCTCGATGGCGAGCTTCACAATGTTTTCGCCGTCAAAGTAAATGGGATTGGGAGCGAATGACGCGCCGGCGCTATGCTCGATGCCTTGGTCAACCGGCAGGATGGACATGTAACCCGTTCCGGCCAGCCGTCCGTGATTGAAAAGCTGCTGCAAGCTGCGCAGCGTTTGGGGCGAGCGGTCTGAGGGAGCGAAAACCCGATCCACGAAGTCCGGGCCGGGCAAATGCAGATGCTCCGACGCAATGCCCTTGGCGCGATAGGTGAGCAACGACTCGGCTTCATCGCCAAGCAGGCGTTCGATTTCAGCAATCATGGCAGGAAGACCTCCGGGCAAAAGTGATCGACAGGGCAAACGAAAAACCGTAGGCGCTGGTTTGTATCAGCTGGTTTGTATCATAAGTGCTATCATTGAGCCCGCAATCTAAGCCCAGCGCCGAGGCCCCTTCGGATGCCGGCGGCGGCCCGGGGAATCAATACAAAGGGACAATTGGCTATAAAACATGACGACTACAATGACGGAAGCCACAGCGACCAAATCCGCCGCGACGACGCCGGCAGCGGCTCAATCGAAACCAGTCATCTTGCTCGTCGATGACGACCCGACGATTCGCCTGACGGTAGGGGCGTATCTCAGCGCCAAGAACTTCACGGTTTTAGAAGCGGCGACGGCGCGCGAAGCCCTCGAAATCGTGTCGCGACAGCGCCCCCAGGCGATTATTCTCGATGTCGTGATGCCCGATCTGGACGGTCTTCAAATCTGCCGTCAAATCCGGGATTGCGGCGTTCAGTCGCCAATTCTGTTTCTTTCGACCGACAGCCAGCTCGACACCCGCTTGCAGAGCTTCGCTTGCGGCGGCGACGACTATCTCACCAAGCCGTTCAGCATGCTGGAGCTGGGCGCGCGGATTCAAGCCATTTTGCGGCGGCACGCCTACGTGCCGGACATCGAGGAGATTCTGGTGCGCGGCGACCTCTCGATTGATGTCATTCGCCGGCGAGTCATTCGCGATGGCAAGCCGATCGATCTGACCCCGACCGAGTTTCGCATCCTGCTCACAATGGCGCGCCGTCCCGGACAGGTCTTCTCCCGTGACCGGTTGCTGGACGAATTGCAGGACGAAGAGGGCTACCTGCGCAATGTTGACCCGCACATCGCGCGGCTGCGGGCCAAGATCGAGCCGATGCCGAGTCGGCCAATCTATGTGCAGACGGTTTGGGGACAGGGCTACAAGTTCGAGTATCCAACCCTGCACCAGAGCTGAGGCCCAAGGGGCGGGCGATGCGCTTGCTTCACACGTCGGACTGGCACCTCGGCGCGACGCTGGGCGTCATCGCGCGCGACGCCGAGCACAGGCGCTTCCTAGACTGGCTGCTTGACGCGCTGGAACGCGAGCGCGTTGACGCGCTGCTCATCGCGGGCGATATCTTCGACGCC
>CALCKX010000128.1 GCA_937966115.1 uncultured Chloracidobacterium sp.
TGGCGGGCTGGCGATGTTGCCGCCGGCCGAACCGGTACGGGAGTACGCCACCCTGCGCGGCCCGCGCGTGCTGGCGCGCCCCGATCCAGGGCGTCCGCTGGTGGCGATTGGCTTTTATTTTCAGGGCGGGCGCTTCATTGAAGACGAAACGACGGCTGGCGTGACCGAGCTCATGCTGCGCGTCCTGACGCGCAGTTCAGTAAAATACGCGCCTTATGGATTGCTCGATGAGCTGGAGCGTTTCGGCGGGCGCTTGCAAATCGTCAACGAGCGCGATTTCTTCGGCCTTGAGCTGTGCGTTCTGGCGCGTCAGGCTGAAGCGGCTCTAGGGCGTCTAGTAGCGCTGGTCGAGCGACCAAGCTTTGACGCCGGGGTGGTCAAGGCTGAGCGCGAGCGATTGCTGACCGAGCAAAAATCGCGAGCGTCGAACGCGGTCGAGCTGGCGGCCTGGCTGGCCCGGCGCAGCTTGTTTCCATCCCACCCCTATGGCTTTCCGCCCCTCGGCGTCGCCGGGACCGTCGGCAGGCTCGATGAAGGCGTCCTCCAGCGGTGGTATGCCGCTACCGTGCAGCGCCAGTTGCCGCTTGTCGTCATCGTCGGCGGCACGCAAGGCTCGGCGCTGGTGACGCGGGACATCACGGAAGGCTTCGTCCGGCGCGAAACCGACACGTCGCTCAAGGCGCGCATCGCGCAGCCGGCAGCGCCGCCGCTTGCTCAGGAAGCGACCGCCGGCACGCGCGACATCGTGGCGCTTGCCTTCGCCACGCCAGGCGGACGCGAGGCCGACGACCGCTGGCCGGCGCTAGCCGCCTGCCTGGCGCGCCGGCTGGAGGCTGAAAGCCGGGATGCGGAAGCCCTTAGCTTTACGGCGCGGTTTGCCCCGGCTCTGCAGCGCGGCGAGTTCCTGGTCGTTGGAGACGGACCGCCCGAGAGCGCGCCGCGCCTGGTTGAAGCTCTGGAGCGCGTCATTGGGGATTTGGCGAAGCGCGCGCCATCCGCCAATGAGTGGCGCCTGGCCAAGCAATACGCGGCGACGGAGACAGCCCAGGCGATGGAGACTGTCTTGAGGCGCGGGCGAGCCTATGCGACGGCGGTCTATCTCGGCGCGGCGCCCTCCGAAGCGGACGCCGCGCCCGAGAGCATCCGGCAAGCAGGCGCGCTTTCGGATGACATCCTGGAGACGCTCCGCGTCACGGCCGCTGGCCGCGGCGCCGCGCGCGGCGCGCGCTTGGCGCGGCCGCAAGCCGCGCCCTGAACGGCGAGGCTTGCGCGGCCGGCCATTTTCTCGGCCCGCTCCCGCCGCCTGCGTCGCGCAACCGCGGAGAAGCGGTCAGTTCCATCGCGCCAAGGCGACTTTGGCTTCGATGATGCGCGGCTGAAGCGCCGCGCGCTCGGCGTCCGAGGTCGCGCGACGTTGCTGCGCTTCAAGCCACGTCAGCGCTTCGCCCCACTGTTCGAGCTGTAAGTACAGCAGCCCAATATCGCGCCGGACGCGCTCGTCATCGGGGTTGACGACCAACGCTATGCGGAGCGCCCGCAAGGCGGTCATCCACTTCTTGGCGTTGATGGCGATGCCATGCAAGTTGCGCAGCATGCGCAGCGTGATGGCTTGCGCGCCAGCCGTTTCCAGGTCTTCGGCGCGCAGCTCGAGCGCCGCCCCGCGAACCTGGCGGAGCAGATGCCGCAAGTCGTTGTCATCAAGCCATTTCCCGCCATGGAACGGATCAAGGTAGCCGATGCCATCCGCCCCGCGATAGCGAACCAGGAAGTGGCCTGGAAAATTGACGCCTTCGCACGTCAGATCGAATCGCCGGGCAAGCTCGATGAAGATCACCGAAAGCGTAATGGGAATGCCGACGCGCCGCGCGATGACTTCGTGCAGCAGGCTGTTGCGCAGGTCATAATAGCTTTCCTCGTTGCCGCGAAAGCCCAGCGCCGCGAAGCCGGCGGCGAGCGCTTGGATTGAGAGCCGCGGGCGCTCGCCGGCCGCGAGCGCCCACTGCCGCAGCTCGCTGGCCAGCGCATCGAGCTGCGCCGGGATGGATGCGATCTCCTGGTCGCTGTCAATTGCCCACGCTACGGCGGCGGCGGCCTGAGCGAGCGGGGGCGCGGCTGGACCCTGCCACAGAGCGGATAGCTCAGCGAGCCGCTGCTCGAAGCGGCGATCAAGGGTAGCGGAACTCATTGGCGCTGGAAGGGTAGGGAGAGGTCTTTCTCCGGCGCGAAGGACTCGCACGCCGGGGCTTCCGCGTCAGCGTTTTCAGTCGCCGTCTCGCGGCAGCGCAAAACTCCGGTTTCGTCAAGGTAGAATGTCCGGTCGCCAGTGCGATCCGCCCCTTCGCGCGCGACTGGAAAGGCCGTCAGGCTGAACCCGGCGGGCTTGTCTCCGCTGGCCGGGCGCAGGGTGATCGGCCCAAGCGCATAGCCCTGATAGGGCAAGCGGCTCATCAGCTCGATTTCCTCCGCGAACGCGCGACTGCCGTCCGCGCGCTTGGCCAAAGTCGGAAGGCTGTCGGAATAGGCGCCCTTGCCTGCGCCGCGGGCGTAATCCATTTGGGCTTCATAAATCGCCCGCAGCGCGCCGCGCGCCGCCGCCTCATTGGCGCGCCGCTCGTCGTAAGCCGCGCTCGCGCCATAACCGGCGCCAGCCAGTCCGACCAGGAATGACAGCGGCAGCTCGAAGACGCTGTTAACGATGCGACCTTCGCGCCCGATATGGGTGAAGAGCGGAACGGGCGTCAGCCCTTCGAGAAAGGGCTGGTAACGCTTGGGCGTCTCCTTCCGCAGCTCATCCAAAGCCTGCGCGAGAAACGCTTGGGAAACATAGGCGCTGCCCATCGCGTCCGCCGGGCGGGCGCCGAAGCCGACATTGAAATCTTCCCGGCGCCCGAGCGTTTGACCGCGCCGGTAGTTGTCAATGACCCATTTCACGTCGCTGGCGCGACCGGCGACCAGGACGTTGGCCACGACCGATACGGCAAAGGCATCCTCTTCGTCGTTGTTGTCGCCGGCAAAGAGCCAGACCGTCTCGCCTTCATGCGTTTTCGCCCGCGGCTCGAAAATGGCTCCGGGAGGCGGCGCTTCCGCGCCTTCAGCCGGCTTGACGGTCGCTTGCCAGGCGCGGCGATCCGCGGCCCGGCGCGCGGCGAACGAGAAGACTTTGGCAAAGGCGTCCCGAAGCGCCTGCGGGTTATTGCTGACGGCGAAGGCTGCGACGTGACTGGTTGTCGGCAGGGGGGCGCTGCTGCTGGCGATGTCGGCCGGCTGGATGTCCCCGACTGCCAGCGTGATCTCGCCGGTGAGCGCGGCGCTGATTTCTTGGCGGAAATTGACGCCAAGCTTGCGCTCCGCCGCCTGGAGGTCGGTTTCATACTTTGGGTTGAAGATGCCGGCCATTTGGCGCAGCGTGTCATAAACGCGCGTCGGATTGACGCTCATCGTGGCGAACGCCTGCGTGTTGTCGGGCAGAAAATCCGCCGCTCGCCCGCTGACGCGGGGTCCATCGGCAAAAGCGGGATAGAGTCCCGCGCCGGCCCGGTCAATCCCGATTACGATGCGTTGCGTGACGCGCCCCTGCTCGACGCCATAGGCGTAGGCCAGCCCGCCCACTGATCCGATGCCGGAAAGCTCCAGCAGTTGGTTGGTCTTGGCGACAAGCTCCGCGTCCGCCTGAGCCTGCTCGCGGGATACCGGCTTGCCGTCCGCTCGCCCCGGCTTCAGGATGTCCGCGAGTATTTGGCGCGCATACTCGCCGGTCGTCGTGGTGTTGATATAAATCAAGCCATTGCGGGGCGCGGACAGTTGCTTTTGCGCTTCCTCGAAATCCTTGCTCTTGCCAAGCGAGGCGAAAGTTGGCTGGGCGAACTGCGTCAGCCAGCGCGTCATGACCGGGCTAAGCCCGACGGCGATGACCTGCCCGCTGCGCGCCATGGTGATGGATTCATTCGCTTTGCGGCCCGGGAAGAGGGTCGTCCGAAAGCGTCCGACGCGCCCGGCGACCGGCTTGGAGCGCTTGGGGCTGGCCGCCAGCGTCGGCAGCCACTGATTGCCGATTTCCGCAAAGCGCGTCGCGGCCGCCTCGTCCGGGGCGATGATGACGGCCAAGAACTCAGGCTCGGGCAGCGCTGGCAGACCCTGAAATTCCGCCTTTTTGCCCGGCGTGAAAACGAGTCCAATGCCAAGGCGCGTTCCCGCGATGGTCGCTTTGTCGGGCAGCCCGAAGGCGACCAGCGCCTCGTCATAGCGCGTGACGTCAATCGGCAGCGGCGAATCGGCGGCAGACAGAAAGCTCTTCAGGTTGTCGGAGGCAAGGACTTCATCGATGGCGTTGGTGATGCGCTCTACCTCGAAGTAAACCAGGGCGTTGGCCGGAAAGTATTCGGCCAGGGGCCGCGGAGCGGCTTGCGCAGCGGTGTCAGGCGTTGGGGCGGCCGTTGGCCCGGCGGGCCGCGCCGGCTGCCGCCGGACGCGCTGCGCCGCCGCCGGGCTCCAAGCCAAAAACAGCAGCGCCAGCAGGAGACCGCTTGCGAGGCGACGGCGGGCAGGGGGGGGCGCGAGCGATAGGCGGTTCATAAAGTTCCTCGAAAAGTTTCTCAAAGCGTTTGGATAGACGACTGAAGGCAAATGACGACCGCCTTTGTACCTTGCCCCTGGAAGCCCTAGCAAGTCGCGGCGCGTTAGGCTGGCGGCGGAATCAGGGTGGACAGCAACTGCCGCCCGCGCTCGGCCATGGCCGCGAAGTCGGGTTGCCCGTCCGCTCGCGATGGAAAAAGCCCGCTTCCAATGGCGACGACCGAGGCGCCGGCGCGGAAATAATCGGCAACGTCGGCGAGGTCTATGCCGCCGGCTGCCAGCAGGTGGAGATTGGGCAAGGCGCGGCGCAGGTGTCCGATATAGACGGGGCCGCCAAAGGTCGCCACGGGGAAAACCCGTATCAGCGAGGCGCCGCGCTCGGCGAGCAGCGCCACTTCCCGCGGGGTAGCCCCAGCCGGAATCGCCAGCATGTGATGTTTGCGGCAAAAGTCCGCGACCCGCGCGTTGTCATAGGACAGCGTCGCGAACTGCGCATTGGCCTTGATGGCGCGATCGGCCACTTCAATAGTCGGCGCATCTCCAATGCCAACCACGACATCGTCGCCAAACTGATGCCGAATGTCGCCAATGACGCGCATCGCGCCTGGCGTGGCGTGCGGGGCTTCGATGATGCGAATGCCGCTCTCGATCAGAACGCGCGCCGATTGGACAGCCGTTTCGGCCGTCGTCGCCCGAAGACTGGCGATGACGCGGTGCGTGAAGAAACGCTGGAGCAAGCCATCAGGCGACATTTAACCACGCAGAATGACGCGCGCTGGCGCGCCGTCGCTATCCATGAGCTTCAGCGGAAGGCACAACAGCTCATAGTCGCCGGCGTCAACGGCGCGCAAGTCAAGGCCCTCCAGGATGACGACGCCATTTGAGAGCAGCTCGACGTGCGTTGGAAAGGTCTCGCTGCCATACTCCTCGACCGACAAGTAATCAATGCCGACCAGCTTGACGCCGTTGGCGACGAGCTTTGCCGCCGCCTCCGGCGTAATGAACACATAGTCGGGGCTAAACGCTTCCTGCTGCCACAACTGCGAGTTACGGGTCTTGAAGAGCACCCGGATGTGTTCGCCCAAGTCTAGGCGCGAGAGCGTTTCCACATCAATCTTGCGCGAGGTGACTTCCACCACCCGCGCGCGCCCCACCATGAGGTTGAGCGGAATTTCATGCAGCTTGCGTCCTGTCTCGATGAAATGAAACGGGGCATCCACGTGCGTGCCCGTGTGCGTCCCCATGCCGCAATAGCACACATTGGCCGGGTCGCCCTTGGACATTTGCGCCCGCGGCTCGAGAACTACGGGCGGGTCGCCAGGATAAACCGGCATCCGGGGATGAACCGGAACCGTCACATCGTAAATCTGCATAGACCCTTTGTTCCTTCCTTGGTAGGGGCGGATGCTAATGACGTTTCCCAAGGCTGTCAAACGACAGCGTTCAATCCGGGCTAATCTAAAAAATCCCGGCTCGTCTGAAAAAATAGCCGCTAACGCTGTGAAATATCGCTGAAACACCCTGTTTGTTTCGTCACGCCCGCCGTCATGGCAGGCTACGCTGTGGCAAATGGCATTGCGTCCCGCCGTCGGCCTGATCACAATCGCGCCGCAGCATGGACGTTCTGGAAGCGTTGGCTTTGCCGCGCTCGAGGCGAAGCGCGAGCGGCTTGCCGCGGCGGCTTGGCAAGCGCCAACCTGGCGCCAGGCTTTCCTGCCACTGCGCGAGCCTTGGCGACGCTTTCGAAAGATTCTCTCTTTTGAACGAGGTGTTTATGCGTTCATACCGCTTTGCTTGCCTGGCCCTTGGCGTGGCGCTGAGCCTGGCTTGCGATGGGGGGGCGCCCCAAAAGCCCGCGCCGGACAAGGAGGCGAAACCGGCGAAAGCCGCGCCTAAGCCCTGCGATCCAAACGACCTGATCCCGGTCAAGCCCGAGACGGCGCCCGACTCGCTAGAGGTGCAGCACATCCTGATTGCCTACAAAGGCAGCGCGGCCGCGAAGAATCCGCAGGTCAAGGTGACGCGCTCGAAGGAAGAGGCCCGCAAGCTATGGGAAAAAGTCTTCGCGGAAGCGCGCAACTGCGCCGATTTCAATAAGCTCGTCATCGAGTACAGCGACGATCCCTACAAGATGAATGACAGCAAATACAACGCCTTTCCAGGCTTTTACGAAATCACGCCCACGGGCGTCTTTGACGAAAGCTTCAAAAAGTGCGCCCAGGGCCTGAGCCCGGGGAACATTGACAAGGTTGAAAGCTACTACGGCTTTCACATCATCCGTCGGAAGTCCTGACCTGGCTATGGCAAGCGAAATTGCTGCCCCCGCTCTTCATTTCGCCTGTATCTGCGACCGCGGGCTGAAGCGCCTGTCCAACCAAGACCGGGCGTTGGCTGAAGTCAATGCCCGGCTCTTCGTGGTATGCGATGGCGTCGGCGGCAACACGGGCGGCGAGATCGCTAGCCAGACCGCCATCGAGACGGTTCGCGACGCTTTCATCGCGCCGGACAGCCACCCGCCGCTCGTCCGCCTCGAGCGGGCGATTCGCTACGCCAACCGCGACATCTTCGAGATGGCCAAGCACGACCTCGATTTAGCCGGCATGGCGACCACCTTGGTGGCGCTCCACCTCGACGGCGAGCGGGCCTGCGTGGCGCATGCCGGCGACAGCCGCCTGTATTACTTCGCCAATGGGGCGCTGACCCAAGTCACGATTGACCATACGCCGCTCCAGGATGCCGTTCGTCGCGGAGAGCTTTCGTTTGCCGAAGCCGAGCAGCTCCCCAAAGCTAACGAAGTGAGCCGAGCGCTGGGCGTGTTTCCCGAAGTCGAAGTCGAGATGCAGGATTTCGCTTTCGCTACCGGCGGGCGCTTTTTGCTCTGCACGGATGGCGTCACGCGCCACATCGCCAATGAGGAGCTGGAACGGCTCATGGCCACCTTTGCGGACAATCCCAACGGGTTGTGCGACGAAATTCACCGTTACTGCTACGAGCGCGGGGCCGAGGACAACTTCACTGCGCTGGTGGTGTGCGTGGATTCGCCGGCCGCCGCCGCGCCGCCCGCCGGCCCGCCGTCCTCGCCATCGCTTCAGGAGCGCTTGACGCGCACGCGGGAGCTGAGCGTCGCGCCAAGCTTCCCGGCCGACCGAACGACCGGCGAGCATCACCCGCTCAAGGAGCTGGTGGAGGCGCGCCGCGCTCGCTCGCGGCGCGAGCTGGCGCTTCAGACGCTGGTCGTCCTGCTTTTGATGGCGCTGTCATTTGGCGCCGGATGGTGGATGGGCGGGCGGCAAGCGCCGCCGGCTAGCCCCCGCCCTCTGATCGGGCGCTGATCGGCGCCCACTGCTGAAACATCGGCCAGCCGCTTTGACCGACCTCCGCGCCGCGGATGACGCCGGAGGCGTCTAGGTAGAAAACGCGCCGACCCGTCAGTCCCGGAATGACCGGCGTCGCCACAATGAAGAAATCCGCCGGGCCGGCCGGCGTCGCTTCCGTGACATAGAGCGTCAAGCGGTAATCCGACCTGGCGAACAGGTCTGCCAGCTCGCTTGCTTGGGCTTGAAGTTGCGTTGGCGTGGCGAAGCGCCCGCCGGAAGCCGCTCGAAAGGCCATTTGCGCGGCAAACAGCCGCTCCAGGCACGCGACGACAGTCGCCTCGTTGCTGGCCATCAGCGCGCTCGCATCCAGCGCCCCGGCGGAGCCCTGACCCAGCGCAAGCCAGGTCAGCCCGGCTTCCAGGCCGGTCGCCGTCCGCTGACGCAAGCGGCGACCAGCGGCGACGACGCCTGCTGGCTCGGGACGCGGGGGCGCGGGGCGCTCCGCGGTCGCTTCCAAGCCGAGCGCCGGGCTTCGGTCCGGCGCCGCGCCTGGCGAAGCCGCCGGCGCGTCCGACGGTCGCGCCGCCAGCGCGGGCCCTGACGAGGCGGGCGCTGGCAAGGCGGGCTGGGCCGAAGCCGCGCTCGCCGGCGGCATCCGCGCCAGGCTTGGCGGGCGCCGGTGGTCAGCCGCGCTCGCTGGCGTCTGGGCTAGGCTTGGCGGCGGCGTCTCGCGATCCGCGACGAGCGCTGGCGGAAGCGGCGCCGGCGAGGGGCTTGGAAGCCTCAGGTCCGGCGCGCGCAAGGATGGCCAGGCGGCGACGAGCGGCGGCGAAGTCGGCGCGGCAGGCAGAACCACCCGCGGCAGCCGCAAGCGATCCAGCGCGGCGACCGCCGCCCGCCGAACGTCGGGCGACGCATCGGCGCGCGCAACCTGCCGCAGGACAGTCGCCGTCTCCGGCGGCGCGTCCGGTAGCGTCGCCAGCAGCGCGAGCCAATGCGCGCGAACGGATGGATCTGTTTCCCGGAACAGTTGTCCCGTCGCTTCCTGCGCGAAGCCGGCCGGATCGACTTGCGCCAGCCCGGACGCTGCCGCCCGGCGCGCTGCCGGGTCGGGATCGTCAAGCGCGGCGCGCAGCTTGACGGCGGCCTGCGGCGATTCAGCGACCAGCGTCACCGCGAGCAGCGCCCCGCGTCGCCGCCGCGCCTCGGGCGCGCTCAGCAAAGTCTCAAGCCGCGAAGCGGCATCCGCCACGGCGTTGAAAAAGCTGGCGAGCGTCGCCCGCTGGTCAAGGACGCCTTCATAAGGCATCTCCCCAATCGCTTCGACCACGCCGACAAACGCTTCTTCCGAGCCGAGGCGGGCCAGGGCAAAGGCCGCGGCGCTCCGCATGGCGCCGTCCTTGGACTGAAGCGCCGCCAGCAGCGCCGGCAGCGCCCGCGCCCCGCCAATGCGGGGCAGCGCGGCGACCGCGACGGCGCGGACGGACGGATTGGCGTCCGCCAGCGCCGTTTGAATGGCGGGCAGCGCCCGCTCGTCGCCAATCTTCGCCAGCGACTCAATGGCGCGCCGGCGCAGCAGGGCGTCGTCGGCCGCAAGCGTTTGCACCAGCACGGCGGTGGCGCGGTCATCCTTGAAGTTGCCCAGCGCCTGTACGGCGAGCGCGCGGACCAGCGGATCGTCATCCCGTAGCCCATCCGCCACGGCGTCAAGCGTTCGGGGCAGGGCCAGCGCGCCCAGGGCGTCCACGGCGCGGGCGCGCACGCGCGCATCCTCATCCCGCAGCGCGTCGGCAAGACCTTCGGCCGCGATCTCGTCGCCCAGTTTCCCCAGGGCGAACGCGGCATTCTGCCGGACGACGGCCTCGCGATCGCGCAGGGCGTCGAGCAAGGGAAGCGCGGCGCGGCGGTCGCGGAAGCGCCCCAACGCCTCGGCCGCGCTGGCGCGAACCGTTCGCTCTGGGTCGCGCAGCAGCTCAATCACGCGGTCAACCGCCTGCGCGCTCCCAATCGTCCCCAGCGCCCCCGCCGCCCGGCTCCGAACGTATAGGTTGGCGTCGCCCGTCGCGCGCAGCAGCGGCTCGACCGCTTCGCCGCGGCCCAGCGCGCCGAGCGCTTCGGCCGCGCTCGCGCGGACTTCCGCCTCCGCGTCGGCCAACAGCCCGACCAGCGCGGGCAGCGCTCCCGCGTCCCCCAGCTTGCCCAGCGCCACGGCGGCCGCGCTGCGGACGGTCGGCTCGTCGTCCCGCAGGCGCGGTCGCAGCGCCAGCATCGCCTGCGGATGGCCCAGGCGGGCGAGCGCCAGCGCGGCGGCGACCCTGACATCGCCGCTGGCATCGGCGAGCGCCGCGATCAGCCCATCGAGGGCGAGTTCGCTCCTGAGGCTGCCAAGCGCTTCAGCGGCGGCGCTGCGGACAAGGAAATCGCGGTCGTTGCGCAGGATTTCCAGAAGCGGAGCGACCTGGCGCTCGTCGCCAGAGCGCCCGAGGTCCTCGATGGCGCGGCGACGGGCCTCCCGGTCTTGCAGATCGCTCAGGCTGCGCCGCCCCTCCTGCGCTGTCGTCGGCAAAAGCCAGGCGCTTCCGGCCAGAAAGCCCGCCAGGCACATGACCAGTGTCCAGAACCGTCGAGCGTCAAGTCTGAGGTGCGACATGCTGTTCCTTTGTTGTTGACTTGCTTGGTTGATGCGGGCTAGCGGCCCGCGCGCCCAGGGGCGGTCACGCTCCCGCAACGCCGCGCCGCCATCTTGGCTCGGAGCGCTTGTCGCCACCGTTCGACCGGGGGCGGCAACAATAGCCGCGCCGCCATTTTGCCGCGCGCCAGCCAGTCAGGCGCGCCCGACCAGCTGGACC
>CALCKX010000129.1 GCA_937966115.1 uncultured Chloracidobacterium sp.
CGGCGCCAGCCAGGCCGGCAGCGCCAGCCCAAGCGCCGCCAGCGCGCACCACTGGGGGCGTAATGGCAGCGCAAGCGACAGGAACAGAAAGGCATTGGTCAGCGTGAGCAAGCCAATCCACGCCAGAGCGAGGCAACGGTCGGCGGGTCGCTCGAAAGCGGCGCAGCGGCTGAAAAGCGCAAGCGCGGATGCGCCGACCGCTAGGCAGGCCGCTAGCAAGATTGCCCAGGCAACCAGGTAGAGGAGCATTGTTGGCTTGGCTTAGCGCTCTCGCGATCGAGAGGCGAAGGCTAGAGCGCCCGCCGCCGCTCTGGCTTGCCAGAACGCAAAAGCGCCGGCATTCCAAGCTTGGGCTGTGGTGGGTCGTGTAGGGCTCGAACCTACGACCCGCTGATTAAGAGTCAGCTGCTCTACCAACTGAGCTAACGACCCACAGTAGCGACCTTGTATAAGCCGGGCAGCGAGCGCTTGTCAAGCTGATGATTTCACTCTGTCGGGCGCGCCGGCGGCGATGGCGACGACCACGCCTGCCAAGTCTCCTCGAGCGCCTGCCCCAGCCAACTCAAGCCGACCTTTGTCGCATGCCAAGGCTCAGGCATGGCCAGCAGATAGACCAGCCGGCGCGTCAGATAGCCGGCGACGCCATCGAAAGCCACGCCAAGGATGTTGGCGGCGGCCGTGCCGCGCCCCAACGTCATCATTTCGCCAAGCGGCTCGTAGTGGTACTCGCGCAATCGCTCGCCGCGCAGGCTGGCGGCGATGTTGTGGGCAACCACGGCAGCCTGCCGGACCGCGACCTGCGCGGTCGCCGGCGCGGCGACGCTTGCCGCAACATCGCCCAACGCATAGACGCCTGGAAAGCCGGGCACCTCAAGCGTCCGACTGACGGGAATCCGTCCCCGCCGGTCGCGGACAAAGGGAAAATCCGCCAACACCGGCGCGGGACGGCTACCGGCCGTCCAAACGATGGTTTCAGCGGCGATATGCGCGCCGTTTTCCAGCTCGACGCCAGCGGCGGAGCAGCCGGCCACCCCAACCCCCAAATGCAGCTCGACGCCGCGCCGCGCCAGCTCGCGGCGAGCGAAGCGCCGCAGGGCCGAGCCATACTGCGGCAACAGTTCGGGCAGGCGGTCAACCACGTGCAACCGGGCGGGCGGCGGCGGCAACCCCGCCCGCGCCCACTCCTCCCGCAGCCTGTCCGCTATCACGGCTGCCAGCTCGACGCCGCTTGGCCCAGCGCCGATGACAGCGAACGAAACGGGCTCGCGGGGGGCGCCCGCGCCGGCAGCCGCGCGGCGCGCCGCATCGATGACCGCCGTCTTCAGCGCCTGCGCATCGGCGAGCGACCGGAAAGGGCGGGCATGCGACTTTACGCCGGGCAGCCCGAAGTCATCGCTCACGCTGCCAAGCGCCAGAACGACAGTATCCGCTTCAAGGACGAGGTCGCCGTCCGCTTGACGGATGAACGCCCGCCGCTGACCCGCGTGAAACTCGCCGCCGACGACTTCCCCGTGAACGAATCGGCAGCCATCCGGCAAGAGTTCGGCGAAAGACGGCGCGATTTGCCAGTCAGCGACTTCATCCGTCAAGAGCTCGTACAGGAGCGGGAGGAAGAGAAACGCCGGGGCGCGGTTGACCAAGGTCAGCTCCGCCGCGCGCGTCACGCCAAGCGCGTCGAGCGCTCGCGCCAGATACAGGCCGCCGAATCCGCCTCCCAGAATCAAGACTCGATGCTTTCCCATGCTGATACGTCAGAAGCGAAGCGATGGGGGCGGAACAGCGCGGACGCTCGGAGAGCGTATCAAGCCAGCTTGGGCAGCGGGGGGGGGACTGCGAAAGCGCGCTCAGCGCGAGTCCTTCTCGACGCGAGTAAAGCGCGCAAGCTCGCCAAGGCTGGTCATGGTTTCATTGTTGAGGTAGTTGCTCACGTCCTCTGGGTCGTTTTCCTTGCCGACCGCGCGCGCCGAGAGGCCTATCTTCCGATTCGACTCGTCAAGCTTGAGGATTTTGAACGGCAGCGATTGCCCGACCGAAACGACTGATTCGGCGCGATCGACGCGCTGATCGGAAAGCTCCGAGATATGGCACAGCCCCTCGATGCCCTCTTCAAGCTCCACAAACACCCCGAAGCCGGCGATCCGAACCACTTTGCCGGTCACGACATCGCCTAGGCGATGCTGCTGGAAGAACCGCTCCCAGGCATTTGGCTCGAGGTCCTTGATAGACAGGCTGAGCCGCCGATTGACGGTGTCGATGCTCGTGATGATAGCCTCGATGGATTGCCCCTTCTTCAAAACGTCCGAGGGGTGCTTGACGCGCTTCGTCCACGAGAGATCGGAGACGTGAATCAACCCATCTATGCCGTCCTCGATTTCCACGAAAGCCCCGAAGTCGGTCAGGTTGCGCACCTTGCCAGAGACGCGCGAGCCAACGGAGTACCGCTGCGCGACGGAATCCCAGGGATTGGGCTGAATCTGCTTCATCCCAAGGCTGATGCGGCGATTGGCTGGATCGACTTCCAGGATCATCGCCTCGACTTCATCGCCGACCGACACGAGCTTCGACGGATGCTTGATACGCTTCGACCAAGTCATTTCCGAGACGTGAACGAGTCCCTCGATGCCATCCTCGAGCTCGACGAACGCGCCATAGTCGGTCACGGAGACGACGCGCCCCTTGACGATGTCATCGCGGCGAAAACGCTCGGCGACGGTGTCCCACGGGTCAGGCAGAAGCTGCTTGTAACCCAGGCTGACGCGCTCCCGCTCGCGGTCAAACTTAAGCACCTTGACTTGCACCGTGTCTCCCACGCTGAACAAATCGGAAGGCTTCGGTAACCGCCCCCAGGACATGTCCGTCACGTGCAGCAGACCGTCTATCCCGCCCAAATCAATGAAGGCGCCATAATCGGTAAGGTTTTTCACCTGGCCGGAAACGATGACGTTCTCGTCAAGCAGGCGCAAGGTTTCCGACTTCCGGGCGATCGTCTCTTCCTCGAGCAGCGCCTTGCGCGACAAAACGATGTTGTTGCGCTTCTTGTTCAGCTTCAGAATCCGGCAAACGACTTCGCGCCCCAGCAGCGCGTCCAGGTTGCGCAGCGGGCGAATATCAGCTTGACTGCCGGGCAAAAAAGCCATCACGCCGCCCAAATCCACTTGCAGCCCGCCCTTAGTGCGCTCGACGATTTTGCCGGATACCGGCTGGTTTTCGGTAAAGGCCTTTTCAATTGCCTCCCAGAGGTGATACCGGCGCGCATCGGCATGGGAAAGCTCGACATAGCCATCGCCACCTTCAATTTGCTTAACCATCACCTCGACGGAAGCGCCGCGCGCAATGGAAAGCTCGCCATCCGGCCCTGTGAATTCCTCCTTTGCAACCAACCCCTCCGACTTGAAGCCAATGTCCACGACAACGCCGCGCTCGGTGATCGAGACCACCTGCCCAACCACGATGTCTCCGGGCGAGACCGAAGCGGAGGTTTGCTCGTAATCATCGAGCAGGGCGGCGAAGTCGTTGTCCTCGGCCGCTTCCGCCGCCGAGGAAACGCCCGGTTCCGCGTCCGGAGTCATTTTTTCTGGAATCGGTGAGGAAGGCGCGACCGGCGCGCGGAGCGGCGTGATGGTCACGCCTTCAGGGCCGGACGGCTGCACGTTATCTGCCATGGGTTCGGAAATCTCTTCTTTGAAAGTGCGCTAGTGGAAGCCCTAGACTCTACAATCCCTGACTAGGGAATGTCAAGCGACCGCAAGCCGGATAAACAAAAAGACGACGAGCCTTAGCGCGTTCGTCGTCTTTTTAGCGTTTTTTTGGAGCGGGAGACGAGATTTGAACTCGCGACTTCAACCTTGGCAAGGTTGCACTCTACCACTGAGTTACTCCCGCGCGCGCTCAGGAAGCCCTGCGAGCATTACAAAGCCTAGCTGCTGCGCTGAGCGTTGTCAAGCCTCTCGCGCAAGCGCCGCCCCTCCGCGGCGCCAACTTGGGCTCGCGCGCCGAGAGCGAAGGTGAAAAAAAGCACGCTTTTCGCTGAAGACGGGTTGTGTTGCTTCCGAAAGTGTACGAAAATAGACTTAACCGTTGGATACAGCGTCAAGCTCCGACGAGTTTTGTCCCCGGCAGCCTATCCCGCCGGTCGCCGATGGGGCGTGGTTGCCATGGGAGTTTTGCCATGTCAGCACCCATCGCGGAAACTTTCGACAACATTGTTCACCACCTCGCTGCGCGGACAGAGCGTAATGGGGGCGGACTGCCCGTCACCGAAACCGACACGTTTCGAACGCTCAACTTCTCGCTCATGCTGAGCATTTCACACTATATTGAAGACCGCTTCATCGAAAAGCGGCTGTCGGGCCTGTTTATCGCCTCGTTTCAGAAGCTTTCGCTCTTTATCCCGCAGCAGGAGCGTTACGCCGCGCTGGCGCAGACCTCAGAGGCGGTCTGGATCATTGGCGAGCCAGACATCCTGCCGCCATTTCTAGCGAAGAGCATCCAGTTTTTCCGGCCGGCCGATGGCGACTGCCGGGACTACTGGGTTGTCTTAAGCGATGACCCGCGCTTCCGAATTGCGCTTTTCGCTCGCGAGCGACACATCCCGGCCGCGTCGCCGGTCAAGAACGGACATGGCGGGAAGCGAAGCTTTGAAGGCTTCTGGACTTATCGGGATGAATATATTGACGCCATCCGCAATAGCATCCAGAGCCACTACGCCAAGCAGGAGTTGCGGGTCTTGTCTCAAGCGGACACAGTGGGCATCCCGTAACCGCGGTCTCAGCCGCCGCGCGTATTGAGAAAAATCCCAATCGTATCCCCAGACACGACGCCGGCCTGGGCCAGCGTCTGATTGGGTCGCAGCTGAACATTGCGAAAGACAAGCGTCGAGCCTGGTATGTTAGGAATAACGCCAGCTTCAACCAGGTTTCGCAAAATCGCGTCGGCGGTCATATCGTCAGAAACGGTGACCTCCACTTCCTTCCCGTTGTTTTCATTGCGAAAGGTAATGTCAACATCCGACATGGAGAAACACCTCAACTCCTGATTTCAGCGTCTTGAGTCACAGGGTGTAATGGTTGCAGCGGGCGCAATAGCCGGCTTGCGGCTCAAAGCGGTCATCTTGGTGGCAGACTTCGCACCGGGCGGGAAGCTCGGCGCGCTTGACCAAGAAAGTGCTTCCCGGATTGCCGTTTAGGGGGGCGTCGCCATAGTCGCCGCTGTAGTTGCGCCGGTGTAAGTCAGCATAGTAGCGACGCGGGAGCAAGAGATAGTCCCGCGATTGACTGCCGTCGCCAAGCTCGCGCCGCCCTTGGTAAAGCTCGTAAAACTCAAGCCCGCAAGAGACGATCAGGATCAGCATGAACAGAAGTGAGCCCAGGATTGCCACGCCTTCCATATCGTTCGCGCCCTTTCGCAAGCTGAACGTCAGCCAAGCGCGCTCGGCGCTCGACAAGCCCAATGCCATAAGCTCAATGCCGTTTACCGTCGTTGTCGAAGCGCGACCGGCCAACGGCAGTCAATCCGTTTGCCGCCCCCAATCCGCGAGGACAGCCGCTAGGTCGCCTGTCAGCTCGCAGGCCCAGCTACGGCCCGCGCGGTCTTCAACCGGCAAAATATGCAAGGGAGGGATGCCAAGCTGGCGCAGCGAGCGCTCCTCATCCTCACGCGTCATGGGCCCCTCTCCAAAGCGATGGCGCGTGAACCGGGTCACGACTTCAATATAGTCGGTCGGCGCGGCAGGGGGCGAAGCTGGCGATTCGTTTATAGCAAAACCGCCCGAAGTTGGACAGCGCGCGCAAACCAGCTCATCTTCGTATAACAAGTGCGCCGGACGCTCAAGCGCCAGGGGTCGCCCGCAGCGTCGGCAGGCTAGACGTCGCACGTAGCGCCGTCCCAGATGCACCGTCACGCCGCCGCCCAGCCGGCCTTCCAGCGCATCCAGCATTTCCCGCAACGAGGCGTCAACGCCAACGGGCAGCTCCAAGACCCGTTCCAGGCGACCATGCGCCAGGCAGTGCGGATCAAACGGCAATTGAACGGCATGCAGCGCGTTGGTTTGACCATTATAGATGCGCCGCACCCCAAAGGCGACCGGCTCGCCATGCAGGATTTTCATCGCCTCCTGCACCTGAAGCGCCGAGGTCAGCGCCGAGGTCACCTGTATAGCGGGCAACCGCTCCTCTAACAGATAGCGCCGCCGCACTTGCTCGCAAGAGTCATAGCGCGAGCGCGCATCGGCAAGCTGATCAGGCGTAATGGCGCATTCAAAGCAGGGACCGGCATCCGCCGCGAAAGCGGTGACGCTGCCAGTCAGCTCATACATGCCGGCGTTGACCCACGGCACGCCCGCCGCCCGCGCCGCACGGTTGATGGACAGCCGCGCCTCGTCGTTGTCCACGCACCCTAAAATCAAATCAACCCGCCGGAAAATCCCCAGCCCAATGTCCCAAACCAAGTCGGCATCCAGGGCGCGAACCGTGCCTGCGGTTTCACGGCAAAGCGCCTGCGCCCGCTCCGCGGCGACCGCCGCTTTGCGACGACCAATGTCGGACGGCTTGAAGAAAATGGCTCGGCTAAGGTTGGAAGGCGAAATATCATCGTGGTCCACGACCAACATCCATCGAGCGCCCAGCAATGCCAGGTTCTTGAGCGTTTCGTTGCCTAGCGCTCCCGCTCCGACCACGAGCAGGCGGGCGGCGCGAAGCGTATCCTGTCGCCACCAGCTTAGCCGCTCCTGGCGATCAAAAAATGATTCGGCGTGCGATATTTCAGCCAATGGCATCAAAGCTCCAGCCTAGTGGAAAAGGAAGAAAAAGATTGACCGTAGCCGCTCTCGGCTACGGTCAAGGATAGGCCCGCTTGAGAATGAAGCCTAGCTGCCGCCGGATAGCTCCGCCGCCGCCTGGCGGTTGAGCTCCTGAAACTTCTCGACGGCAATCTGGGCATCCTTTTCGAGTTGCGCGACCAGCTGAGCGTCGGTGGTCGCCTTCGCTTGCTCCTTGAGTAAAAGCGACTTGTAGCTGTACGCATTGGCGTACTGCGGATCAGCCGCGATGGCCTTTTCGATGTACTTCAGTCCCTCTTGAGCCGCTTTGAGCAGCGCGTCGATATCTTCCTTCTTCCACTTATCCGGCTTCGCCACTTCTGGCAGCTTGCCCGGCACCTGAGTTTCATACTTCTTCGATATTCTTGAGGCGTCATTCCAGTAGGTCACGCCAATTGAGTAAAGGCATTCAGCTTTTGTCGTTGACTTTTGATTCGGAAGCTCAACGCGCTTTCGCAGCCACTCCCGGTAGCTTTCCTGGTCATCCAGGGTTTTGTAGAGATCGGCGATAAAAGCGTATGTCTGATCGCGATCGCGGTCTTTCAAGCGCGCGTCGTTCTCCGGCTTAAGCAGCTCCTTGTAGGCCTCAATCGCCATTTTCGCCGTCTTGATCTGCTCTTCGCCATCCTCATTGCTGACGCGCGAGCGGATGGCCGTGGCATAGAACAGCTTTGCCTGAACGAAGTCAGGATCGCGCTCCATGGCTTCCTTGAAAATCCGCTCGGCTTTCTCGAAGCGACCCTTGTTGTACTCGCGGGCCCCTTGGTTCAGTAAGTCTTTGGCGATGAGCTTATTGCACCCAGACATCCCAAATGAGAGCAGCGCCGCGCCACACAGGGGCGCAGCTTTGCGGAGAGCGAAAACAAGCCGCCCGGCATATGTAGGCTGTTTCTGCGTGGTCATAAAAAGTCACTCAGTCAAGGTTATCAATTTGCAGACCAATAGGCGCAGCCCCCGCGCCCTTTGCAATGTCAACAAGCTTGATGACTCGCTCATACGGAACCTCTCGCGGCCCTTTGATGAAGGCGGCGCGCAGGTCGGACGGGCGCTTGTCCAGGAATTCCTTCAACTCGCGCTTGAGCTGGTCTTCCGTTTTCTCTTGAGAGTTCCACTTGATGATCCCTTGGCGATCAATGGTCAACACCGGAAAGATCGTGTCGCTTGGCGCTTGCTGCTCTTTTGGCTTGTCTGGAATTTTACTCTCAAAGCGATGGGGATCCTTGTGCTTGATGACCATAAAGATGATGATCATCACCAATAAGACGTCAATGAGCGGCGTAATGTTGACATCAGGTCGCGGGCCGCTGGTATCGCTACCGCTCGGTCCGCCGCCAGTTGACATGGCCATGGCGACTATCCTCCATAAGGCTTACGGCTTGGGCATCCCATCCTGACAACGACGCTTCTGATGGGGGTTACTTATTCTTGCGCTTCTCGGTGACTAAGCCGATCCGGTCAATGCCAGCGTTTCGAATAGCGTCCACCGTCATGACGACCTCGCCATACGAAACAGTCTTTTCGGCGCGGATGTAGACCACCTGATCCTCTTTCTTCGATTTTTCGCGCATCAAGCGCTTGATGCGCTCGACAAGCTCGGTACGGGGCACGGGGTCGCGCCCGACGTAGTACTGCCCAGCCTGAGGAATCGAGATAACGACCGAAGTGTCTTTCGTAATATTCGGGTCCTCATCCGGATTGTCATTTTCCGGCAAGTTGACATTGACGCCTTGAGAAAGTAAGGGCGTCACCACGATGAAGATGATCAACAGCACCAGCATGACATCCACCATGGGCGTCACATTGATATCGCTGTTGTAGCTGCCACCCCCGCCAGCGGACATTCCCATGACTTAGCGCGCTCCCCGCCGCTTGAGGAAATAATCGATCAACTCGGATGACGAGTTTTCCATCTCGACGTTGTAGGCTTCAACCTTGCTGGTAAAGTAGTTGAACATCCACACCGCTGGCACAGCCACGAGCAGTCCGAACGCCGTCTCAATCAGCGCCTCGGAAATGCCGCCCGCCACTGCGCCAATTCCCGCCCCTTCGGCTTCCTTCATGCCCTGGAAGGCATTGATGATCCCGATGACCGTTCCAAACAAGCCCACGAATGGCGCCGTCGAGCCAATGGTCGCCAGCCCGGAAAGCCCCTTCTTGAACTCGGCCATCTTGACCGCCACGGCTCGCTGTAGGGCGCGCTTGGAGGCTTCAATGACATCGCCAGAGAGCTGGGCGTCGTTTTGGTGCGCCCGGAACTCCTGCAAGCCGGCATTCACGACAACCGCCAAATGGCTCTTGCGATGTTGGTCGGCAATGTTGATCGCCTCTTCGATACGATCATTTTTCAGCGCCTGGGCCACCTTGGGCGCGAACTCGCGGGATTGCGTCTTCGCTTGGGTGTAGGTCAGGAATCGCTCAACCATGATGGCGATGGAATAGACCGACATGAGAAATAGGATGATGGCGACGGCGAGCGCCGTCGGGCCCATCTTCCGAATCATGCCGAGCAAGGTGAAGTCCTCGGTTTCGGCCTTGCCGCCTTCCTGGGCGAACATGATGAGCGCCTGCATGGTGAGCAAGCCGAACTTCGTGAAAAGCAACGTCATGAGATGTCATCCTCCAAGGTAGAGAGAAAGCTTCGAAGATACTTAGGCGGGGGCCTGCATTCGCCAAGCCCGACGGGAGACGAGCGCGGGCGGCGCGCTCCAAGCGACGCTGGAATCGGCAAACCACCCGCCGCCGCTGTCCGCTGTAGCCTCTACAGCGATTACGGCGGCGGCAATGCCTCTAGTTGAGCACAAAGTTGAACGTAATAGCCCCAGCCACTTTCACTGGCTGGCCATTGAGAATGGTTGGCTTGAACGTCCACCGACGGGCGGCGCTCACAGCCGCTTGCTGAAGCAAGGCTGGACCGCTCACGGCGCGGGCGCTGGTCACATTTCCCTTCTCGTCAATCACGATTTCAACCACCACCGGGCCAGAGATGCGGGCCGACTTAGCGACTGGAGGATAGTCAGGCTGAACCCGGTTGATCGCATTGCCCTTGAGGACCCCTTCGCTCTTTCGAACCGGGCCAGTCGGCACCTGAGCGTCTTTCGGCGGGTCAGGCGGCGGCGGCGGCGCGGCATCGCCCGTGCTGCCTGGGACGCCGCCCGGCACGCCGCCCGGCACGCCGCCCGGCACGCCGCCCGGCACGCCGCCCACAACGCCGGCGGCATCGCTGCTGCTAGCATCGCCGACGCGCGAGCGAAGCTGAGCTTGCTTCGGGATTTCCTTAATTTCCTTGGGAACTTCCTTGGGGGCGGTGTAGGTGTCATCAATCACCGGGGCTTTTGTCTGCGGGGCCGATGTCGATGCCGCCGGCGGGGGCGGGGGCGGCGGCGGCGGCGGAGGCGGCGGCGCAAGGAGCGTCACGTCATTTGCCGACTGGCTAAGCTCCGCGGCGGCCGTCCAAATTTGCCAGATCACCAGCCCAGTGAAGCCCACCACCCAAATCACGAAGGTGACGGCCATGAAGGCTGAGCGCCGACCAGCGTCCTTGGCCTGCGAAGTGGACTCAACCATGGTGTCAAACATACGCTTACCTCATCTCTCACAGGCAACGGGAACGAAGAGACATCCCGCGAGCGGGCGGCTCATTCCCATATCACGGAGTCGGCCGTAAAGCATGGTAGGATTGTGCGCTATATAAATATCGGGCGTGTGAAGGGACTCCGTTACCTGGCTTCGGCGTAGGATTCACTCGTTGAATCTCGAGAGGCTAGGCCGATGGCGAGCCTGCTAACGGTATCGTCACATCGCTCTGGCGTGCATTGAGTGCGCCAGACGTTACTTCCGGGCAGGGCCCCATGTCAAGACTTTTCTGTTTCCAGCCCGAAGCCGTCATCGCCTGCTTTTCGACCGAGACCACGCGCGACGACCGGACGCCGGCTTGACCGCCAAGCGCTTGGGGGCAAGCGGCTTGTCGCCTCGAACTCCTACCTGCTCGTCTTTGACACGCGAGGGCTGGAAAGGTTCCGACCGGAGCCCCGGCTGCCCCAAGCTGGCTTTTGGCGGCGACCTGGCGGACCAAAGCTAACTCGGGGCAGCCCCAAAGGCCCAGCCGCCCAGCGCATGGCCTTGACTTCCTGGCTTCCTAGCGGGTCGGGGCTGACTTTGCGCGCTGCCCGGCGCGCTTCTCGCCGCCGGCGCGCGCTGGCGGCGCTTCCGCCGCCGCTGGCTGCCGCCGCTCGAGATAACGCTTCCACCACAGCAGAACCGGGCTGGCGATGGCAATGGATGAGTATGTGCCAAAGAGAATGCCAATGAGCAGCGCCAGCGAAAAGCTCTTCAAAACCTCGCCGCCAAAAAGCACGAGGGCGAGAACCGAAAGCAGGGTCAGCCCCGACGTGATCACCGTGCGCGATAGCGTCTGATTGATGGCTTCGTTGGTGACGGTCGCCAGATCGTCCCGCCGGCGTTGGGCGAGCTGCTCGCGGATACGGTCAAAAATCACGATGGTGTCATTCATCGAGTAGCCGACCAGCGTCAGCATGGCGGCGATGAACGTCAGCGAGATTTCCCACTGAAACAGCGAGAAAAGCCCAAGGGTAATCAGCACGTCATGAATGACGGCGATCACAGCCGCCACGCCGTAAATCCACTCGAACCGAAACGCGATGAAGAACAGCATCCCGATGCAGGCCACGATGGTGACGACGATGGCGCGGTTGCGCAGGTCCTTGCCCACCTGCGGGCCGACAATCTCGGCGCTAACGATGTTGAAGGCGCCCGCCGCCGCCGCCTGTTCAAGCGCCTCCGCCATTTTGGGATCGAAGCCGGTCAGCGGAATCGCCTTCAGGTCGGCCAGCGTCCCGCCGGCCGCATCGCGGATTTGCATGACATGGTCGGCGAACCGGCGGTACTCCTTTTCAGCCTCGCCCGGCGGCAGCGTCCTCTTGAGGTCTAGCGCGTCGCGCTCGGCGAGACGGTCGGCGAGCGCTGACGCTCCGACCAGGTTGATATCCAGCTTATCGGGCGGCGCCGCCGCGCCGTAATGCTGCTGCAAGGCCTCAGTAATCTTGCGCTTGTCGCCATCCACGTCCGTCTCGGTCTGCGGCGTGTTGATAAAGACCTCGTTGCGGTCGGACTGGCTGAGCTGCCGGCCAGTTCGCTGAATCACGATCTTGTCCGGCGCGTAACCGCCCTTGCGTAACGCCTCGCGAATCTGATTTTCATCCGGCGGCGCGACGAAGCGCGCGGTCAGCTTCGTGCCCCCGGCAAAGTCCACGCCGAGGTTGAAGCCGCGCGTGACCATCGAGATACAGCCGGCCGTCATAACAATTGCGGAAAAGGCGATGAAGTATTTGGCCTTTCCCAAGAAGTCATAGTTCGGGTTTCGAAAGAGTTCAATCATCATAACGCTTCCTGAAAGCCAGCGGAGCAGCTTGACCGCTCGCCGAGCGCCGGCCGGAGACTCGACCGAGCTAGATGCTCAGCTCGGAGGGGCGCTCCGAGCGCGACAGCACATAGCCAAACATGGTCTTTGACACAAACGTGGCGGTAAAGATGTTTGCCAGCAGCCCGGCGAGGAGCGTGACGGCGAAGCCGCGAATAGGCCCCGTGCCGAAGACAAACAAGATGAGCGATGACACCACCGTTGTCACGTGCGTGTCCAGGATGGTCACGAATGCCTTGTCAAAGCCCAGCTCGACGGCGTTGAGCACTGGCTTGCCAGCCTTCAGCTCCTCGCGGATGCGCTCAAAGATCAGCACGTTGGAGTCCACCGCCATGCCAATGGTCAGAATGACGCCGGCAATGCCCGGCAGCGTCAGCACCGCGCCAAACATCACCATCACGGCCAAGAGCATGACCAGGTTGAGAATAAGGGAGATGATGGCGTTGACGCCCGACAACCGGTAGTACGCGACCATGAAGAGAAGAATAAAGAGGAGACCGGCAATCGAGGCCGCCACGCCCTGCCGAATCGAGTCCGCCCCGAGCGAAGGGCCGACCGTTCGCTCTTCGAGATACACGATCCGCGCCGGCAACGCGCCCGAGCGCAACACGAGGGCGAGGTCCTCGGCGGAGGCCTTGGTGAAATTGCCCGTGATTTCGCCGGTTTCCCGAATCTGCCCGCGGATGGTTGGCGCGGACTTGACGCGCCCGTTCAAAACAATGGCCAGCCCCTTGCCAATGTTTTGCCCCGTCCAGTCGCCGAACTTCTTGGCGCCCTCATCCTTGAGCTTGAAGACTATGCGGTAGTCCCCCTCGCCATCTAGGCTGCCGGACGAAGCAAACGCGTCGCGCAAGTCTTTCCCGACCACGATCGGCGTTTTCGAAACCAGGAGGAACTGCGTCGGCGCGTCAGGCTTAGGCTGCGCCCGACGCTTGGGGAGGGGCTGGCCGTCCTCGTCGAGCGTTTCGTCATCGTCGCGCTCGTCAAGCGGCAGCGCCTCGACATCCGTCCGGCCGCCAATCGCCAAGCGGGCTTCCTCGAGCGTCGCATAGGTTCGGTACGCGCCGTCCACCGGGCGCAACTCCAGGTTTGACTCGAGCACCAGCGTCTTCTTGACGCGCTCCGGATCATCCACGCCGGGCAGTTGCAGCAGGATTTGGTGGCTTTGCTCAGCGCCATACCGTTGCAGCGTCGGCTCGGCGACGCCAAAGGCGTTGATGCGGCTCTCGATGATGAGCATGGCTTGCTCAACGGCCCGCCGCCGATACTCCTGAGCCACGCGCTCCGATAGCGTGAAGGTTAGCGTGTCGCCGCTGACGCTGGCCGTCCACTCCGACTTTCCAAAATCCTCCAGAAGCTTGTCGCGGGCTTCGCCAGCGCGCCCGGCGTCGGCAATCGCGATGGCGAGCTGGGTTGCGGAAAGGCGCTTAGCCTCCTTGACCGAAATCCCGATGTTTTCCAAAATCGCCCTGGCTTTTTCGACGTTGTCGTCGGTCATCTTTTGCACCGCCTCGTCCGCCATGACCTGCATGACGAGGTGCGAGCCGCCTTTGAGGTCAAGACCAAGCTTGATGTTCGCGGCGAGGTTGCGCTTGATCTGGTCAAGCGACTTAAAGTCGTCGAGGCGCGGCGAGCGCCAGCCAATCAGGGTGACATACAGGCACCCCAGCGTCACAACCAAAATCACGATGGCCCGTTGGAGAACGTTTTCGCGCATGTCAGAGCTTCCGATTGCACTGCGGGATTTGGAAAAGTTTCAAGCATAGCGCAACCGAGCGAATCGGCAAGCGATTTTGAGGAGGCGCTGACGCCTTTGCCGGTCTCCCGCTCGCCTGTCGCTTGACGCGACGGACGCGGCGCTCAGGCGGCGAGCAAGCTGTGAGCAAGATCACAAAAATCGTCGCCTGCGGCGCGCTATCTTGCAGCCCCGCTAGCTTTGCGTAACTTGTAGCGCTAACTTGGAGCCCTAACTTGGAGCGCCCGAGACTCGTGGCGCGCCGCGCCCGCTCGCCCTGCAACCCGCGCGCGACAGCTCAAACAATGAACCGCTTCCGCCGATGGTCGCCTGTTTTGGCCCTTTGCCTGGCTCTGGCCGGCTGGGCCGGACTGTCGCCGCTGGACTTCAGCCCGGCGGTCAGCGTTTCCCGCGCGCCGGGGAGCGTCGCCGTGGCCGGTCCGCAGGGGCGCGTCGCGGCGCACCTCGACGGCGATCACCTGCTTGATTACGTGACGGGACGGCCCACCGCTAGCGGGCACTACCTGATCGAGGTTTGCTTGAGCAGCCAGCCGCGCCGGACAACCATCAAGGCCAGGGGCGCCGGCTTCGCCGTTCAGGATGTCAACGCGGACAACATCGCCGACTTGCTCATCGCCGATGGGCTGAGCGGCTCCCTCACCGAGCTGGAAAACAACGGGCGCGGTCACTTCACGTCGCGCATCGCCGACCACGCGGCCCGGTGTTCCAGTCCTGCGCCTAAAGAGACGGACGCCGAGACGAGCCTCTCAAGCAAGGCGAGCCGTCCGACCAAGCCGGCGGTTACTTTGAGCCGGCGACTCGCGTTTGAGCCGCCCCCCGCGCCCGGCCTGGCCTGGCTGGGGCGGCGGCAGTCTGGCGCCGCGCGCGAGCCGCTGGCCGACGCTTTCTCCCGCGGTCCGCCCTCCATTGGCTAAAGCTTCGCCACCCCTGCTTATCAAGGATAACGGGTCTAACGGACGCCGTCCGCGGGCGACGCCCTGCGTCGCTTGGACGGACGCGCAGCCGATGGAGGGATCTTAGCGATGTCGAGATGGATTCGCGGCTGGCGGCTGATGGCCGCCTGGCTTTTGATTTGTCTGTTTTCTTCGCTTGGCCACGGTCAGCGCCTGCCGGTGCTGGTCGGTCGAACGCCGGATGCCGCCGAAAGCGCAGGCAAGGACCAGACCGCCTGGTCTGACGGCGCGGGCGGCGAGCGCTCCGGGAACGAAACGAGCGAAAGCGGGCTCGCGCTGACGCTGGATAGCTATCAGGAAAAGGTCGCGCCGCGTAACGCGCCGGCCATTCCAGAGCCGATGCTCTTCGATCTCATGCGGCCGCTCGGGGCGGAGCGCGGCGAGCTTGAAGTCAACGCACTCGTTCGCCCCTCCATCGGGCGGCGCGGGCAAGGCGTCGCCTGGGCTCCGGAAATCGAGTTCGCCTTCGCCCCCGGGCACACCCTGGAAATCGAATTCCCCTTCGAGGGCGGCCATCTGGAAGCCTTCAAGTTTGGGCTTCAGGGGACGCTTGGCGCATTTCGCCAAAACCGCTCCATCCACGGCTGGCAGGCGCTGGTCGAGCGCGCCCGCGCCGGCAACGGTCTCCAGATCGACGCCCTGCACCTGGCCGGTCACCGAATTGGCCAACGCTGGTCGGTTTTTACGATGCAGGGCCTGCGATGGCAGCGCGACGAGCGGCGAAAAGCCGTCAAAGGCGTGTTCAATCCAACCGTTTTTCGGGACTTTTCAGAGCGCCTGACGCTTGGCTTGGAAACCAACCTGGCGCTTGGCGCGCGCGGCCGCGCCGACTGGGCGGTTTTGCCGCAAGCGCATGTCGAGTGGCGACGCTATTCGTTCCAACTGGGCTTTGGCGCGGAGCGCAACCTCGCTACTGGGACGGCGCGTCCGGCGCTGGCCATTCGGCTGGTGCGCGTCATTGGGTCAGCCGGTCACTGACAGACCTTCCCGGCTCATCGGGGAGGCGACCCGGCCCGGAGCGCGCTCTGGAGCATCGCGGGCGAGACCGCCCGCTGCGCCAGGGTCACGGTCGCGGGCGAGGCCGCCACGCCGGCGAATGACTCCGGCGTCACGACGACCACCGGCAGGGCGCGCCAGTCGGGATTGCGGCGCACCCGCCGGTAGGTCTCGCCAATGTGCGCTGGCGTTCCGGCTAGCACGATGCCGCGCGGAGGATCGAGGAGCAGCGCCGCCAGCGCCGCGTCCCCGTCTTCCGCCTGACTCGTCCGGTAGCCAGCCTGCCGACACCACTCGGCAAGCGTCGCCCGCAAGCGTTCGTCATCGCAGGCCACGACGACGGCCGGCGCGGTCTCGGCGACCGACGCGGCATCGTCAAGCAACATATCCTCCAGCTTGCGATGCGCGCCCGTGATGGCGTTGAGCTTTGCGAGGTCGTCCAGCCGCGATTGCAGCGCCGCGACCGTGTCGCGATACGCGCCTTGCAAGAGCGATACCCGTTGACGGAGCGAGGCGTTTTCAGTCTCGCGCTGCGCCAACGCCGCCTGAAGCTTGGCGACTTCCGGCGTCGCCGCGCGTTTCTCAGCCAGTCGGGCTTCCAGAAGGTCGATGGTCTCGCGCCACGCGGAGCGCTCTTCCAGCAGGGCTTCCACTCGCTGCGTCAGCGCCGCGCGCGAGACTTCGCTGGCCGTGCAGGCGCGCTCCAGCTCGTCGGCGCTCGACTCTAGCCAGGCGATGGCCTGCGCTTGCCGCGCCGCTTTCTCTCCGATGACCGCCAACTCGGCTTCCAAGCGCTCGCGCTCCTTGATAAGCCGCGCCTGCTCCTCTTGTGAAACCAGCGTCTCGGACAACAGCTTCGCGGCGCGCTCCTCGATTTCCGCAGCCATCCGCTCCGCGGCCTGGCCGCGGGCGACGGCTTCCGTCAGCAACGCCTGGGCGGCTTCGAGGTCCTGGCGCAGCGCCTCAGCGACCTGTTGCGCGTCAAGCCGCGACTGATGCGCTTGACCTAGCTCCTCGGTCAGGGCGGCCAGCCGCGCCGCGAGCTGCTCGGCATCAGCTTCGCGCGCGAGTCGCTCTTCCTGCGACTCGGCCAGCAGGGCTTCAAGCCGAAGCGACCGCTCCATCATCTGACGATGGGACGCTTCATAATGCCGCTGCGCTTCCGCCAGGGCTTGCTCGAGCTCGGAACGCGCCTGGGCCAGGGTCGCCGCTTCCCCTTCAAGCTCGTGAAGGCGAGTCAGCGCTTCGGCATACTGGTGCGCGGAGCGATCAGCCCGTTGACGCATTTGGCGCAAGTCGGCGTCGAGCAACTCCACCCGC
>CALCKX010000130.1 GCA_937966115.1 uncultured Chloracidobacterium sp.
TCCGCGCCGGGCCGGTAATAGACCAGCAGCAAAACGCCGCTGAAGACCTGCACGAAGAAGAAGAACAGCGAAATGCCGCCCCAGTAGTACCAAAACGAATGCTTGTGGTCAGGAACCGTCTTCTTTCGCGCCAGCGCCAGAATCTCTTCTAGCCCAAGACGCTCGTCCACCCACTCATAAGCCGCCGCGGTTAGCGAGCGAGGGCGCTGCGCGTCAGGCTTTGGAGACCAGGATGCGTCCATCTTGCACCTCCACATGGTAGCGGGTTAGGGGCTTGGGGGGCGGGCCGGCGACATTCGCGCCGGTTTTCGGGTCGTAAGCCCCGCCGTGACAGGCGCAGTAAATGCGCGACTGTTCCGGCTCGTAGCTCACCGTGCAGGCCAGGTGCGTACACACCGCGCCCAGCGCCACCCAGCTGCCGTCCGCGTGGTGGATGAGCATGGCGGGCGCCGCGCCGAACTTGAACATCATGGCCGAGCCGGCGGGAAGCTGGTCGGCCCCATCGAGCACCGTCTGGGTGACCGCGCCCGTCGCGGCCGCCTTGCGAGCCGGAGTGGCAAGGTATTGATAGACCGGATAGCCGATGAGGCCGGCATAGCAGGCGCCCAAGGCGCCGACGCCGAGGGTGACGAAGGCGCGGCGCGAGGCGTCGGTTGCCGCGCCTTGTTCGTTTGGATGCGAGGCTGCCGGAGCATTAGGCATGGCGCGCGACTCCTTTCGCTTTGGCGAGGGCGTAGGCCATCCAGCCCATGACGCTTAGTCCCGCCACGAATAACGCGAGGAAAATAATGACCACCTGCCAGTTCGAGACGACAGGCTGCTGCCAAACATCAAAGCCCTTGACCAGTAGCGTGAGATCGCGGATGCCATCGCGGGCAATGACCGCCATGGTCGTTGCTAGAAACCCGGCGCCGGCCGCGCCAACGACCGGTATCCAGCCCGGCAGCTTGAGCGACAGAAAGCCAAACAGCGACAGCAGGGCGGCGCAGACCAGAAACCCAGGCAGACTCCAGGCGTAAAAGCTGTGATTGGCGAGGGAGGCTTTGACAATCTCTGGCTGCGCGCTGTGAACCCAAAAGCCCAGTCCCATCGCCAGCAGCCCGCCAACGCCGGCCAGCCAGCCGCCCCACCGCCCCATCAATGACCGGACTGCCGCCTTGACGCGGCTGAAATGCGCCACCGTCAGTAGTCCGGCCCCCGTGACCGCAAATGAGGTCGCCATCATGAAGAGGAAGCGAGGGAGAGTCGTCGGGTCATCAGTCGGGAGTTGCGCGCCAAGGGCGTCCGCGCGGTAAAGGTCAAGCCAGACCTCAGGGCGGAGCATCAGCGTCAGATTGGTCGAGTAAATCCGCCCGATATAGGCGACGCCAACCAGCGACAACAGGCTCAGCCACCAGAAGGCGCGCCCTTGGTCGGCGCGCCGCGCAGCGACATAAAGCAAGTAGTACGCGCCAGTCAGGAGGAAAACCACCGACAGCCAGTAAGCTCCAATCAGAATGCTGCTCGTGTAGAGCGCGCGCCCATAGAGGACCTGAGCGAATAACAGCGGTGGAATGCCAAGGTTGACCAAGTAAGTCATGACGACCGGCAACCGGTGGGCAATGTCGGCGGAAGCGTCGTACAGCGGCGTATCGGCGTCCTGGCGGGCGCGAAAATTCCACATCGCCGCAAGCGTCAATCCCCCAACCATGAGGTAGATCGTAATGAAGTGCAGGGACAGGGTAGCGATGTGTAAAGCCTTGAACAGCCACACGGGGGCCGGAAGGGGAATTGGATCAAGCGTCGGAAACGGCATGCAGTGTCTCCTCGGAAGGCGGACGGAGAACGCTTGGGGACGTTCACCTAAAAGGTCCTCAGGTGAATGGCAGCCGGCGCGCCACGGGAAGCGCGTCGCTTGAGTGTGACCTTCCATACGTTAACTTATAGCGCGCTGTGCGTCAGAGCAAAAAAAATGCGCGGAATATTTCGGCGCGGCGGGGGCAATCGGCGGTTGGCGCTTCTTAGACGTTAGTCTGATAAAGACTAAGCGGCGGCGAGCGTTAGGCGGCAGCCAAAGTCTCGAAAGGCTCTCTGGAGGGGGCGTCCTGGGGCTGCGGGCGCATTTCGGGAGAGGCGTCATCTTCGGCGACCTGGAAGATGACAGCGTGATGCCGCTGCGCAAGGCGGTTTCGCAAAAGCGAGCTAGTCGGCCGAGACGCTGCTAAGCTCGTCGAGCAGTCGGATGACCGCGCAGAGGGGCAAGCCGACAACATTGTGGTAGTTGCCTTCGATGCGCGCGACGCGCGCGCCGGCGCGCCCCTGAATGGCGTAGGCCCCGGCTTTGCCAAATGGCTCGCCGGAAGCGACATAGGCGGCGATCCAGCTTTCTGGCAGGTGGTCGAATGTGACCAGCGTTCGCTCGCAAGCGACGCGGCGCGCTTCGTCCGGCAAGCGGCGGATGGCGATTCCGGTAAAGACTTCATGCGCGCATCCGCTGAGGCGGCGCAGCATGCGGATGGCCTCCTCGGCATCGGAAGGCTTGCCTAGGAGATCGCCGCCAAGGGCAACCGTCGTATCCGCCGCCAGAATGAGGCAGGCTTCCGTCCGCGCCACCGCGTTGGCCTTGGCGACCGCGATCCGTCGGACATAGTCTGCCGGCATTTCCTGCGGCCGCGGCGTTTCGTCCGTATCCGTTGGGCAGACTTCAAATTCGTAACCAGCCAGAGCCAGCAGCTCGGCTCGGCGCGGCGAGGCTGAAGCCAGAATGAGCCTCATGGGCGCTCACGGAGACGTTTTATAGAAGTTGGTCTGGCGAATGGCCTTTTTCAGCTCTTCCCATGTCAAGACTTGCCCGCCATGGCGCTTTCTGGCCGCCTCGGCATCGGCGCGCACGGCAAATGAGGCTGTTATCGGCGGCATCGCGGCGCGGACCTCCAGCTTTGACTCGTAGAGGTGAAACGCTGTCGTCGCCGGCACAAGGGTGCGGCGCTGGTAATCGAAAACGTCGAGCCGGGTCATTTCAGGGTGGCGATCCGCGTAAACGACGGCGCAAAGCGCCGAGCAGAGCGGCACGGGCGGTTGATTGGGAATGGTCGCTTCAAAGCGATTTTCGCTCTCTTCGGGGAGAACTGGCATGCCGCAAATGGGACACCCGGATGGCGACTTGGGCGGCGCGGCGGACGGCGGCGGCTGACTTGACGCTAGGCGCTTAGCTTGCGGCTCGCTCTGCTGGCAGCCGACGACAGCCAAGCCGGTCAGCCCCAGCAGACTATGTAGGAATGAGCGGCGGGTCTGGAGTTTCAAAAAGTGGCGCGCCATGCCGTGACATGTATATGACAAAGAGGTTGATGTTTTAAGCCGCAGCCTCTGAGACCCGATTTGACAGCGAGCGAAGCGGATGACTACCATTGCGGATAGCGTATGTTCGGGCCAGTCTTTCATGACTCAAAGGTCTGGGGCAAGGAAGTAGCGCGCTGACGCTCGAACGCATGAGGCAGGAGACACGCCATGGCAACGCTGGGGCAGGAACTCAAGCAGCAGCGAGAGGCTCGCGGCAAGTCGCTCGAAGAGGTCTCGAAAACGACGAACATCGCTGCTCGCTTCCTGCATGCCATCGAGCGCGACGACTACCGAGAGTTGCCAGGAGAGCTTTACAATCGCTCCTTCATTCGACAACTGGCAAAAGCGATTGGCTACGACGAGGACCGCGCGCTTCAGCTTTACGAGCGGCAGTCAGGCAGCTCGCGCATCCCGACCGACGAGGAGGTCAGTCGGGCGCCGGAGGCGCTGCCGCCGCCGCGAACTGGCAACGCGCTCTTGCTGGCGCTGACCGCGATGGTCGTCCTGGTCGTCGTTGCCGGCACTTCTTACGCCTTCCCCGGCTGGTGGAATGTGTTTGGCAGCCTGTTGACCTCAAAATCCGCCCCGCCGCCACAGACCTTGCCGAGCCAAGCGCCGCCGCCTGCGGAAACGACGCCTCCGGCGCCGGCTCCGCCGCCCCCAGCCAATGAGCTGACGCTGGAATTGCGCGCCACCGGCAAGTGCTGGACGCGGCTGCAACTCGATGACAATAAGCCAGAAGAATTCGTCTTGCTGCCGGATGATGTTCGGTTTTATCGCGCGAAGGAAAAAATCGTTCTCTCGCTTGGCGCCCTGCCTGCGGTTTCCGTGACAGTGAATGGCCGCCCGCTGCAACTGCCTTCGCGGGATGGGATTACGGTCCGGCGCGCGGTGATCACGCCGGACGCGCTTGAAACGGGCCTTGTCGGCAGACTCGCCTCGGCCGCCAGCCTGCAATGACCAATCCCGGCCGCTTCCTTGGAAAGCCTGCCGGTTGGGCGGCTTTTCTGCTCTTGTGGTGCTTGACGAGGGTTGCCGGCGCGCCTTCGACTCTCGCCGCCGCGCCCGGCTTAACTGTCCAGGACCTCTCGTTCCTCGCCAAGTATCGCGTGATCCGCGAAGCCGCGACCGTGCCGATGCCGGGCGGCGCGGCGCGGGCTTGGCTCTATCGCCCAGAGGGCCTATCCGACGCGCCGGCGCTAGTGATGGCGCATGGCGTTCACAAGGATGGGGCTGACGAGGCGCGCTTGAAAAGCTTCGCGCAGGCGTTGGCGGCCACCGGTCTGACGGTTCTAACGCCAAATGTGCCGTCCCTCGCCGATTATCGCATTGAAAAAAGCGCTATTGAAACCATTGGCTGGTCAGCCAAGGCGCTGCGGCGGCAGGCGGGTCGGCGCGTTGGCGTCCTCGGCTTTTCGTTCGCCGGCGGCTTATGCTTGATGGCGGCGGCCGACAGGCGGTTCGCGCCGGAGATCGGCTATGTCCTGGCGGTCGGGTCGCATGACGACCTCCAGCGGGTGACGCGCTTTCTCTTGACGAATGAAATTCCAGCGCCGAATGGCGAGACCATCAAGCTGCGGGCGGATCCGTATGGCGCGATGCTGCTGGCCTACGAACATGCGGCGGCAATCTTCTCGCCTTCCGACCTCGCAGCCGGGCGCGCCGCCCTGCGCGCCTGGCTGCGAGGCCAGTCAGAGCAGGCCCGCCAGACGGCGGACGCGCTGTCTCCGGCTGGCAGGGCGCTGGCCGGTCAGCTCTTTGACGGCAATTACGCGGAGGTGGCGCCGACCCTTCTGCGTCAAGTCGAGCGGCGGGCGGCGGCGCTGCGCGAAGTTTCTCCGCATGCCGCGCTAGGGCGGGTGCGGTGTCCGGTTTTTCTCATCCATGGCGCGCGCGATGCCGTCGTTCCCTCATCCGAGACGCAGTGGCTGGCGCGCGGTCTTGGCGGGCGCTGCCGCGTCCTCATCAGTCGGGCAATTGGCCATGTCGAGGTGGCGGCCGATGCGACGCCGTCCGAGCGGCTTGAGGTCGCGCAGTTTCTACAGGCTTTTTTGACCACAGCCCGCGCCATCCGCTGACGCCAATCCGGCGGCGACCGGTCCGCTTTTCGCGTTCCAGGGAAGGGGGGCGCCGCGCTGGGCGGAATGCGCGTTAGAACCGCTCCAGCATCGTCGTCACGACGCTCCGGGCGAAGTCGCGGGCGAGCCGATCCACGGCCGCGTCCTCCTCGTTGAAAAACGAGCGGGGATCGGATGAGAACTCGTATTCGCCCCGAAATTCGAGGCTAGGGTGGTCAAAAAGCACTTGGTTGCGCGTCTGGTCGCGCAGCGTGACGCCGGAGCGGATGGCAATTTGGAAGAGCCGCACCGTGCCGCGATTGTCAACCAGGGCCTGTCCCGTCGTGACGGATTTGATGTCGCCGGAGAGCACCGCGTCGGCTCTCTCCAGATCGCTGATCAGCGTTACTGGCAGCCGCCGCCGCAGAATTTCCTCGGCGACGGCCTGGGTGAGCCGTTGCTCGACGCGATAGCGCAGGGTCTGGTTGGTGAAGGGCTGAACGGCTAACGTCCGGATATTTGGCGGAAGCGAGCCGCCAGCGTCTAGCCGCCGGTAACCGCAGGGGCCAGCGCCCAACCCGCAGACCAGCAGAAAGCTGACCAGAACGGCGTGGCCGAAAGCTGCGCGCCGCCAAGGTCGGCGCGGCTTGGTCTGGCGCGTCTCTAGGGTTTTGGTCGTCATGACGGGCTGGGTTCCTGAAGGTTGAAGGTAATCGGCGTGTCTTCCGGCAAGCTGGCCATCCACTCCGCCAGCCGCGCTGCCAAGTCGGCCTTGAGCGCGGATTCGCCTGGCAAGAAGGGCAGGGGCAGGATGATGGCCGGCATCCCGTTTCCAACCGCTAGCGCCGCGTTGATGTGGTCCGCGACCTCCGGCGCCACGGAGAAATCCGTGTGCGACGTGGGCGATGCCAGCGCCACGAGCGTCGAAGTCACGAGTCGCTCGTCGGCTTCAGCCAGCCCCAGGGCGCGCAAGTTCTGACCAATTAGGTTGCGATTGTGAGCCAGGCGTTGCCGGCAGTGCTGAATGCCCTGACGAGCTATTTCCTTAAGTTGCGCGATTTGTCTGGCAAGCGGCGGCAGCGCCCGCCGCCGTATCAAGTCGCCCACGAGCGGTTGATGATCTAGAAAATCGCGCAGGTTGAGGTTACGCCGCCGGGTCTCGATGTCGGCAAGGATGCGCTTGGCGCGCTCGGCGTATTGCTGATCGGCGATAGTCAGGCAAGATAAGGTTTCAAACAGTCGCCACGTCGGGCTGGCCAGAAAGCTCGTCAGCGGGGATAGATCGAGGTTTTTCGTCGCTTGCTCGTCGCGCGAAACGCAGTCCTCAATGTAGTGCTTTTTGAAGCGCTCGAAGACCTGCTCAAAGCGCAACCGCTTGTCCTCATCGAGAAGGCGATGCGGGTGCTCAAAGAAATTGCCTAGCTCCCGGCGCGCATTGCGGGCGTCGGGGTCCGTGACTGGCAGGGCGCTGAGGGTATAGGATTTGGCCCGGACGTAAAACGGCAGCCAGTCGAGAAACTCCGTCAGCACGCGCAAGTCAATGACCGCCCGCTGATAAATCGTGGGGTTGGCCGCGAAAATGTCCACCACGCGCGCCAAGCCCATCTCGAGCGAAATGCGCTCGAACAAGACGGCTTCCACCGCGGCGGCGGTGGTTTCGAAATAGCGCTTGCAGGTGATGATGAGCTGCCAGGCGCGAGTGGTCAGCATTTCCATGGGCAGCGACTCGAAGCGTTCCGCGAGACGGTAGCTGAGCCACTTGCGATGCCACTGCGCCAAGCTTTCGCGCACTTGCTTGCGGTCCGTGGCGATATCGGGCAAGTCGAATCGCTCCGTCAGGAGGCGGCACCATTCCGAAAGGGTTTCCGAAGCGTAGGTAATCGCGGCCGTGCGCCGCGCTGATCCATACTGCCGAAAGCTCACATCCTGCGTCAGTTCCGCCGCCGTGAAGACGCGCAGTCCCGATACATCCACCAGCTCGATGCGCCAGCCGGCAACCAGCGCCATCATGACGATTTGCTGCGCTGGCTCAAGGAGTCCATAAGGCTCGCGCCGCAGCGTTTGATAGATCACCTGAACCGGAATCGGCTCGCCGCCAGCGGCTTCGACCAGGCGGAGAACCTCGCTGACGCACGGCTCGCCCAGCGCTTCGTCGCGATCCATGGCGAGTTGGTAAAGCCCCTCGCGCTCGACGACGATGTGAAACGGCGCGGCGAAGTGACGGGCAATTTCTTGTACGGTGGCGTCGGTCGGGTTGAGTCCGCCAAGCAAGCCCAGCACCAGCCGCTTCGTTTCGCGCTCCGTCAGCGGGGCTGGAAACACCGGATGCGCTGGAAACCGCAGGTCCAGCGGCTTGCGAATCACGGCGCTGAGAAAGTCGCTGAACGAGCGCGGAAGCCCTTCTGAAAATACCTGATGCAGCGGCTGGCGCTCGCCGTTGCCGGTCACCAGCTCGCCCTGCTCCACATAGAGGCGCAGGAAAATCGCCCGCGTTTGGGCTTCGAGCGCCGCCACGCGCTCCGAGATCTCATCGCCGAAAACATCCTCGCCGGCCGTCTACCGAGAAAGTGCGGCTTCCTCCTCGACCGGCGCGCTGTTGACCACCACC
>CALCKX010000131.1 GCA_937966115.1 uncultured Chloracidobacterium sp.
CGCTGACCGTGGCCATCGGGCGGCAGTGCGGGCCATTTTGGCGCGCCGGCCCGATGTGAATCTGCGGAATCGCTCCGGGATGTCGGCATACAACCTGGCCGTCAGGCAGGGCGACGTCGAAATCATCAACGCCATCCGCGCCAGCGGCGGACGGTAGCGCGCCCGCGCCGCGCAAGCGCTGCCCAACCAGCGCGGCGACCAAGAGCGGGACGCTGACGCGCCCAGGGCGCGTCAGCGTCCCCAGCGACCTGAAAGGCTACCCCGCCATGGCCGCCCAGGCGCGTTCGGCCGCGGCGACCCAGACCCTCGCTTCTGAGAGCGTCGCGCTGCGACTTAGAACAAATCGCGTTGCCGTGTCCTGCATGGCGATCACTGTCGGATCGGTCAGCGGAAATACCGAATCGCGCAGCGTCGCCCGCCGCGTCTGACCGTCCAGCCAAAGCCGCGCCGGGTGGATGTAAAGCCACCGCGCGCCGTCGGGACGCCGATTGATTTGAAACGCGAGTTGCGGGAATTCCGGCTCGTCCGCCACGACATCGCAGTCCTTGCCGCCGCCGACTGCGACCCAAGTCGCATCGTTTGGCAGAGCGATCTGGGTTGCGCCAGCTGCGCGGACGACATACAGCCACCACGCCGTCGCCATCGCAGACATCCTCGGCTGGGGCTATGGAGACGCCGCGGCTTTAGCCCTGGCCGCCGGTTGGGACGTCAGCTCGCGCAGCAACGCGACGACGCCCGGCTTTCCATCGCCGATGAGCCGTGCGCGTCGGGCGCGATAGTCATCCAGGACGGAGAGCGCCGCCGCCCGCAAGCGCTTTTCCTCGGCGGTCTCCTCATGGCCCTTTGGCACAGCCCACGTGAACGCTCCAGTATCGCGGGCATAGGTTGGGATATGCGCGAAGTCGCGCGCGACAAACTCGCCTGTCGCGTCCTGCGACTCGCCGGCGGCGACAAAGAAATCCACCGCCGCGTCAGGGTAGCCGAACAGGTATCCATAGCCGCGCCAGCGCGGCGCGCGGGCGGCCTGCTCCACCGTCTTAAGCGCGTCCATTGGGTGGGCGTTCGACGTGACGCCCAGGGGCGCGAAGTAGCTTGCATGAGCGCGCAGCGTCCGCTCCAGCGCCGGCCGATTGAACACTACGCCCTCCGCCTGCCGCTTGCCGTCGTACACGGCGGCAAAAACTAGCACGTCAGCGTAAAAACGGTCGCCGCACTGAAAGCGCTTCAGCAGCCGCCGGGTCGTCTCAATGTCCGTTAGATCAGGCTGAGCAACGTCGAAGTGAAACCGAACGTAGCCGCTGCTCATTGGCTTGAGGTCGCAGGCGACAGTGTATAGCGCCTCGGAATCCAGCAGCGCCAGAAACAGCGCCTCGGCGCGCGCGCGCTCGGGCGGCGCGAGGTCGTCGAGGGAAAAGCAGTCGGCCGCGGGCGGCTTGGCTTCTGGGCGCGGCGCGGCTCCTGCGGCGCGCCATCCGCCGGATATGACCAACAGCAGCGCTAGCAACATTGGCCAAAAAGCCCGCGCCGGGCTTGGGCAGAGTGACATCGATTGCTTCATCGGCGTTTACGCAGGGCTTATGGTCAGCCTTCAGATTGGCATCTGTCCGTAGATTGGCACCTGTCCGCCCGGGCTTTTCCTTGAGGCCATTTTTCTGAAGCGAGATGAGGCGCCCCGCCCGCTCATCGCGCCGTTCCCGATTCAAGGAGCCGCTCCGCCAGCTCCAGGGCGTCCACAGGCCAGAAACGCTCGGGTCGAGGATGGCGCGCATTCGGCTGTCCCGCGGCGGGGCGACACCTCAGCAGCGACTCGACCCATTGGCTAGGGACGGCGTTCCGGCCGTACACGGCGCCCAGCAGCGCGCCGCAGATGGCGGCGTTGGTGTCGGCGTCTCCGCCGCGCATGACGGTGTCCACGACCGCCTCCTCCAAATTCGGCGCGTGCAGGAGCTGCCACAAAGCGTTACGGAATGCCGTCAGCACCCACCCCTGATGGCGGAGATAATCGGCTGGCGGCGATTCGCGCGCGCCCTGGATGGCTTCCCGGAGACTTTCATCCGCCATCGCCTCTTCCGCCCAGACGACGACTCGCTCGTATAGACTTCGGCCATCGCCCCCGTGGCGGACGGCCTGGGCAATCGCCATCGCGAACAGCGCGTTCGCCTGCTGGCAAACCGGGTGGGGATGGGTGATCGCCGCGTCCTGCCGCGCCCACTCGGCCACCGCTTCCAGATCATGGTTAGCGCCGAAGATGCCCAAAGGGCTGATCCGCATCAGCGCGCCGTTGGCCTGGCTGTCTGGATTGGGCCGCCCGCGCAGGGCGCTGGAGACTGTCATGCCGCAATCAAAGGGGCCGGAGTCTAGCCAGAGAACGTACGCTTTCCTGGCTTCCTCGGGATCATAGCGTCCCTGCTCCGCCAGCAGGCGGGCCAACGAAAGGGCCATTTCCGAATCGTCCGTCGGCTGACCGGCAATAGTGTTCCAAACGCCGCCATCCGCAAGATGACGGACGCCATTCGGGTATGCCCGCCGGATGTCCTCTGGAGAGCGAAACTCCACTAGGCTGCCCAGCGAGTCTCCGGCAAGCTGGCCGAGCAGACAGCCCTGGGCGCGTTCCCGCATCTCTCCGGCGGATTTACCGCCTGTTCCAGCAAGTCGCACGCTCGTGGACTCCTCAATCGCGCTCAAATCCGCTAAGCCGGTTGCGCGGCGGCATCCTTGGAAGGCCTGCCTTTTCAAGCAAGCTCCGGGCGGCATTCAATCCGGGCGCTTCGACAATTCGCTGCGGGCCCGGACTAGGCATCGCGCGGCCGCGGCGATCGTCTGTCTCGCCCTCGCCGCCGTCATCAAGCGGCCCGTAGCCTCTTCCCGCAGCCTCTTGTAGAGCCTCTTGGAGCGGCGGTCAAAGCGTCTCCCCGCCAAACGGATTCCAGCCGAGCGCCAGCGCGAGCTTGATGCCAGTCGCTACTATGAATGCTTCGCGATCTCCCGGCAAGCGCGCTCTTCGACAAGCCTCGCGCGGCTTATCAAGCCCTGGGTCCTTGCGTCCCGGCCGCGAGCTGGCCCGGGAGCGGCGGCTCGACGCGGAGCAAGCCAGCGAGTGTCCGAAGACGAAAAAGCTAGCGCCGATTTTCAACGCTTCGCAAAATGGACGTCATGGCGAAAGGCAAAAGAAGGAAAGCGATTAGTCTCTTTTCGGGCGCCGGCGGCATGGACATCGGCATAAGGGAAGCTGGCTTTGACGTCCTAGCCGAAATCGAGCTTGATGAACACTGCTGCGCGACGCTCAGAGCGAATGCCGAGCGGCAGCACAGCGCGACTCGCGTGTATCAGGCGGATATTCGAGCGATCGAGCCGGCGGCGTTGCTCAGAGACCTTCAGCTTGAGAAGGGCGAAGCGGACCTGCTGTTCGGAGGGCCGCCCTGCCAATCCTTTTCCCTGGCGGGAAAGCGGCTTGGCTTGACGGATGAGCGCGGCGCCTTGCTTTTCGAGATGATACGGTTTGCCAAGACAATCGAGCCTAAGGCGATCCTGCTTGAGCAGGTCAAGGGTCTGCTTTCATCAAAGACCAGGGGAGGACGCCGCGGAGAGGTTTTCGAGAAGTTCCTCAGCGAGCTTGAGGGCATTGGCTATACGCCCAAGTGGCGCGTTCTGCGAGCGGCGGACTATGGCGTTCCGCAACTCAGAGAGCGGCTTTTCGTCATTGCCGCGCGAGGACGGAATGGCTTCGCTTTCCCTGAGCGGACGCATGCGCCGGTCGAGGAATGTCACGGGCTTTTTCGGTATGAGCCTTATGTCGGCATCGGCGAAGTCATTGCCGGATTAGGACGACCAGCCCCCAAAGTTCATGGAAAAACGCCCTATGAGCGAACCGATAGCCATGTAGACGTGACTCCCGCCCGAGATCGGGAAAGGATCGCTCGCGTGCCTGAAGGATCGTATCTCGCGGCGCAAACGCATCTTGGCGAAGAGCTGCGCCGCGGCTTGTCTCCAAAGGACACCACAAAGTATCTGCGGCTCCATCGAAAGCGGCCATCCAACACGCTTCGGTGCGGAGAGATTTTCTATCATCCGACTGAAGACAGGTATCTGACGCCCCGCGAATATATGCGGATTCATGGATATCCCGACGATTACCTTCTCAAAGGCCCGATAAGATCGCGAACAGGTTCGGCGCGAAACCTGGATCAGCACCGCCAAGTGGCCAATTCCGTGCCGCCGCCGCTGGCAAGGATGCTTGGGCAGCGGATCAAGCGGCTTTTGGATGAGCAGAATGCCTAACGTTGGAACCGGCAAGCCTCGCGGCCGCATCGGAATCCAAGCCAGCGCCGGCGAGGGCGGGCTTGACGTCGCCGCGCCGCAGGCGCCTGCTCCGGGGAAATGACGACCCCAAGCCGCGAAGACCGCGCGCGCCGGGCCTGGCTCGCTTGGCGGTGGCTATCCCCTTCAGCGCCTATGCCGATGGCCGCCGCTTTCGGGCTTCTCCTTGAAGCCATCCTTCTGAAGCCAGATAACGCGGCCCGTCCGGTCTATGTAGGCGGTTCGCCCGTTCGTTACCACCTGCGCGACGCCGCCGATGAAGCGGTGGGTGTGTGAAAATTGCGCCGGGATCACGAGCTTGCCCGTTCGGTCAATATAGCCGTACAGGTTACCGACCTTGACCGCTGCCAGCCCCTCGGAGAAATCCTCGGCGTCGTCAAACTGCGGCGCAATGACAACCTGGCCGGTCTTGTCAATGTAGCCGTATTTGCCGTCCTGCTTGATCCACGCCAACCCTTCCCTGAAGGCATACGTGCCGTCAAAGATCGCCGGAATGACCAACTTGCCCGTCTGGTCAATATAACCGTGCTTGCCGTTGACGCGGACGCCGGCCAGACCTTCGCGGAACCCGAAGGTATTTTCATACTGAAGCGGGATGACCACTTTGCCCGTGTTGTCGATGTAACCGTATTTGCCTTCTTCCCGAATCCAGTACAGCGGCGCTTCCTCGGCAGGCGTTGGACGGGCGGCGCCGGCTTTTCTGCCGGCTTTCTTATTTTGCGCCGCCGCTTTGTCTTGCGCCGCCGCGTCCGGCGCCAGGGTCAAGCCAAGCGCCACAGCCAGCGCCGGCGCGATAAGTCTGCGAGTCATAGGCAAAACCTCCATATCGGACTCACACTAAACGATACAATTCCTGTTTGGCTAGTCGCTTCAACAGCGGCGCCAGGGCGATCCAGGCAAGCGATTAGAAACGCTCTCCCGCCGCCGAGAATCCGGGCTTCGCTTTGGCAAAGCGTGCTGGAGACAGCTTTTTTGGCAACCGCCTGGGGCGACCGCGCCGCTGGAGCGCGCGCGGCGGCCCGCCGAGACTGGCTTGGCAGGCGTTGGATAAGCGCATTCGGCTTGCCGTCACCGTCTGGCATCAAGCAGATTAGCTATAGCGGCGTCGCCGACCGCGGCGCGCGCGAGGCATTCAGTTCTATTCTTAGCCGTACGCATGCCCGCCATCGCTTCCATCCTCGATGCGGCGGCCCGCTGGGAGCCGCTGTCGCCGCGCGCCGCGCTGCAACTGCTTCTGGAGACCGACCCGGCGGCGCGGCGCGACATCTGGGCGGCGGCGGACGAGCGCAAGCGGGCGCTGCTGGGGGATGCGGCGACCTACGTCGTCAATCTCAATTTGAACTTTACGAATGTTTGCGCGCTGCGCTGCGCGTTCTGCGCGTTCCGGCGCGGGGCGGAAGCGCGCGACGCCTACGCCCATAGCCTCGAGGCGATTGTCGCCAAGGTCGTTCGGTATCGGACGGAGCAGGCCATCACGGAAGTCACCATTCAGGGCGGACTCAATCCGGCGCTGCCCGTCAGCTACTACTTCGACCTGCTGCGCGAGCTGAAGCGGGCCTGCCCGGAAGTTCACCTGCACGCCTACTCGCCGCAAGAAATTGACTTTATCCAACAGCGCAGCGGCTGGCCGCTGGGTCGCGTCTTGGACGCGCTGCGCGCCGCCGGACAGGGCACGCTCTGCGGCACGGCGGCGGAAATTCTGGTTGAGCCGACGCGCCGGAGCATCTGCCCGGAAAAGATTTCAAGCGCGCGGTGGCTGGAGATTGTCCGCGCCGCCCACCGCGCCGGGACGCGCTCAACCGCCACGATGCTGTTCGGTCACATCGAATCGCCCGCCGACCGCATCCTGCACCTCCAGCGCCTGCGGGCCCTCCAACGCGCGACTGGCGGCTTGACGGAGTTTATTCCGCTGCCGTTCATCGCGGCTAAGTCGCCGCTGGGCCGCGCCGTTGGACGACGTGAAATTGCCGACGATGACGCGCTGCACCTGGTGGCCGTAGCGCGGTTGTTCTTTGGGCGCGACCTGCCGCACGTGCAGCTCGGCTGGGTCAAGCGCGGCCTGGCGCTGGCGCAGCGCAGCCTCCGGTGCGGGGCGGACGACATCGGCGGCACGTTGCTGGAGGAAGAAATTTCAAACCGCGCCGGCTCGCGCTTCGGGTCGCGCGTAGCGGCGGAGCGGCTGGCGGCGGCGATTCGGGAAGTCGGGCTTGTCCCCGTGCAGCGCGCGACGACCTACGAGCGCATTACGCCGGCAGGGTCGTCGGCCAGCACCCAGGTGTCCTTGCTCCCGCCGCCCTGCGAGGAGTTCACGACCAGCGAGTCGCGCCGCAGCGCCACGCGCGTCAAGCCGCCCGGCAGCACGAAGACTTCCTCTCCATAAAGGATGTACGGGCGCAAGTCCACGTGGCGACCCTCAAGGCGTTCGCCGACAATCGTCGGAACGCGCGAGAGGCGCAGCGCCGGCTGCGCGATGTAATCCTCCGGGCGAGCCAGGATGCGCCCGCGGAAATCATCGCGCTCCAGCGCCGTCGAAGCCGGCCCCACCAGCATGCCGTAGCCGCCCGAGCCGCCGGTCGTCTTCACCACCAGCCGCTCGAGGTTGTCGAGAACGTAGGCGCGGGCTTCCGAATCGCGGCACAGATAGGTCGGCACATTGGGGATGATCGGCGCCTCGGCGAGGTAGTAGCGGATGATGTCGGGAACATAAGCGTACACCGCCTTGTCATCCGCCACGCCCGTCCCCGGCGCGTTGGCCAGCGCGACGCGCCCGGCGCGATAGACCTGCATCAGCCCCGGCACGCCAAGCAGCGAATCCGGGCGAAAGGTCTCCGGGTCGAGGAAAGTGTCGTCAATGCGGCGGTAGATGACATCCGCCTGCTTGAGACCGCGCGTCGTCCGCATCTTGACGAATCCGCCGTCCACGACGAGATCGCGGCCTTCGACCAGCTCGACGCCCATCTGCTGCGCCAGAAAGGAATGCTCGAAATAAGCGGCGTTGGCGACGCCCGGCGTCAGCACCACGACGGTCGGATCGAGCAGGTGTTCGGGCGCCAGCCGCTGAAGCGTCTCAAGCAGCTTGCTCGGATAGGTGAAAACCGGGCGGATGGTCGCCGCCTCGAAAAGCTGCGGCAGGGTGTATTTCATCACCGACCGGTTGCCCAGCACGTAGGACACGCCCGACGGACAGCGCAGGTTGTCTTCCAGAACATAGATTTGGCCATTTTGGTCGCGCACGAGATCGGTGCCGGTAATGTGGCACCAGATGCCGCGCGGCGGGTTCAGCCCGCGGCAAGCCGCCAGGTAGCTTGGATTGTTCAGCACGAGGTCCGGCGGAATCACGCCATCCTTGAGGATGCGCTGCTCGCCGTACACGTCGGCGATGAAGGCGTTGAGCGCGTGAATGCGCTGTTGCAGGCCGGCCTCGATCCAGGCCCATTCCCGGGCGGCGATGACGCGCGGAATCAAGTCAAAGGGAAAGATTTTCTCAATGCCGTCGCGGCTGCCATAGACGTTGAAGGTAATCCCCAGGTGCAGGAGCAGTTGCTCCGCCGTAGCTTGACGCCGCAGCACCTCGTCGCCGCGCAGCGTCGCCAGCGTCCGCGCCAGGAACGCGGCTTCCGGACGCGGCACGCCCGGCATGAGGAACATCTCGTCATAAAAGTTGCCGACTTCGTACGCCTCAAACATCGCTAACCGCGCCTTGGCTGGGGTTATTCCTTGCCCGCAGGCGCAACGCGCCGCATCGGGCGCGCGGCTGCTCCGGAGCGGGCTGTCTTTTTTTGGAACGCCCAACGATACCCAACTGCCGGGAAGGCGTCCAGCCGCTCAGCGGGCGGGGGCGGCGGCCCCGACAACGGCGGCGCAGAGGCTCACGGTCGCCGTTGCCGGCGCTGAATGGTCTCGGCCAGCTCGCCGGCATGGCGCTCGATACGCTCGGCGACGACCCGCCCGCCGGCTTCAAACACCGTCGGGATGCGCTCGACGAAGCTCTGAAAGACCGCCGTCCGGGAAAACACCTGGATCTGCTTGAGTTCCACGTCATCGAACAGGCGCTGAAGGCGCTCTTCGGTAAAGTTCCCCTGGGCAAAGAGCTCAAGGTTGCCGAAGAGCTTGCGCCCGGCGGTCGTCGCGGCGAAAGCGTTGAGCTGGCGCAGCTCGCGCTCCTCGAAGCTGTCGGCCAAAAACGCGGCGAGGTCTTCGGAAATCGCCCGCCACGAGGCATGCCGCTCAAGGAAGTCGCGCAGGATGTCGCCGTACGGCCGCAGCTCAGGGCTGTTGCGAAGGCGCTGTTGCAGAATGGATTGCACTTGCCGGTCGTAGAAGTTCGGGATCCCGGTAAGGCTGAAAAACTCGCGCGCCGCCTGGATGCCGTCCGACGCGGCGCCTTGCTCCGGTCGCGCCGGCGCCGCCGGTCTCCGCGGCTCGCGCTGGGCATCGGCCGCTGGCAATCCCGAAGGAATCACGCGCCGACCGCTTGGCGGCGCGGGCGACTGACCGTTGAGCAGGCGATTCTTAGGGTTGTCCTGAGCGAAGGCTGCGCCGCCAGTCAGCAGAAGCGAGCCAATCAGCGCGCCTAGCTGATGCCGCCAACAGAGGCGCTCTTGCCGCAGGCCTGGGCGCGACGTTTTGCAGGGGGGCATGAAGCGGCTCCTTTCCAAAGGCCGGGCTGTTTTTTTGGGCTGCGGGCCCCACTGATGACCGGCAGAGCGCGCTACTGACGCCTTCCAAAGCGCGGGAAACGCGCCTGGAGAAGCAGCGAGGCGGCGACCAGCGCCTGTTGAAGCTTTGAAAGACGCGGCCGCTGACAAAACACATTAAAGCGCGCGGCTTCCATTTGGTCGAGCAGCTTGAAGTAAATCGTCGCCATGATTTCCGCCGCGACCATCCTCGGACGGTCTTCCGGGTGGAGCGCCTGAAGCGCCTGCGCGCGCAATTCCCGCGCGCGGCGGGCCTGTCGCTGCGCCAGCCGCGCAAAGGCGTCGCCATAGCGACTGTCGCGCAGGTCGCGCTCGGCGACGCCCTCGGTCGCCATCTCGTCGAGCGGCAGGTAAACCCGCCCGCGGGCGGCGTCTTCCTTGATATCCCGCACGATGTTGATGAGCTGGAGCGCCTTGCCTAGGCGAATGGCGTAGTCGCGAGCGCCGTCGTGGCGGTAGCCGAAAATCTCGATGCACATCAGCCCAATGACCGAAGCGACGTGGTAGCAATACTCATCAAGCTCGGCGAAGCTGGCGTACCGGCGGCGGCTTAAATCCATCTCCATGCCTCGGATGAGCGCCAGAAAATGCTCCTGCGGGATTGGAAACGCTTGGAGCACGCGCTTGAGCTCGCGGGCGAGCGGATGGCGCGGCGCATGACCGTTGAAGCAGGACTGAATCTCGTCGCGCCACTGGTCGAGCTGGGCATGCGGGCTGACCTGCCCGGGGGCATCGCCGTCCACGATGTCGTCCACGACGCGGCAAAACGCATAGACGGTCTCAATGGCCTGCCGCTGCGACTTGGGCAAAATGAGAAACGAGTAAAGAAAGTTCGTGCGCGAGCTGCGGGTGATGCCTTTGGCGATGATCAGGTCAAAGCGGCTCGAGGCCGGAGCGGAGTCTGTCATGCGGGCGGGCGGCGGGCGGAAGCGTTGGCGGACGGCAAAAAGCGTGACCGGCGCAGCGCGCCAAGCGCTATGCGCGCCTTGTCGCCCGCGCCAAGCGCCGGCCGCCGGTCAAACACATTGAACCGGATGCGGCGCAGCGCCGTCAGGATGGTCATGCCGCCGAGCCAGATGAGACGCAGCTCAAAGCCAAGGCGACCAGGAACGAGCGCGCACAAGGGGTGGCCGCGCTCGAACAGCGCTTCCGCGCGGTCGGCAAGACTTTCCATCAGGCGCTCGTAGGCCGGCGTGTGGCGTCGCGCCAAAAGGTCTCGCTCCGTGTAGCCATGCGCCGCCATTTCGCTTAGCGGAATGTATATGCGGTCTTTCTGCAAGTCCACGGCAATGTCTTGCCAGAAGTTCGTCAGTTGCAGCGCGGTGCAGATAGCGTCCGACATCTGATGCCAGGCGGCGTCGCGGTAACCGAAAAGCAGCAGCAGCAGCCGCCCGATGGGGTTGGCCGAGCGGCGGCTGTAGTCAAGCAGGTCTTCAAACGTGGCATGGCGCGAGCGCCGAGCATCGAGTTCAAACGCGTCCAGAAGGTCATGGAAGAGCTGCCGGGGCAACCGGTGCCGCCGCATTGTGTCGCCCAGCGCGACAAAGACCGGATGCGTGGGCGCGCCGTCCACGCAAGCTTCGAGTTGGCGGCGCCAGTCGGCGAGGCTCGCCAGCCGCGCTTCGGCCGGCAGCGCGCCCTCGTCGGCAAAGTCGTCCGCCGCGCGGGCAAAGGCGTAGATGGCGTAAACCCGCGGGCGAACCGCCTTGGGCAGGACAAGCGACCCGACGGGGAAGTTCTCGTAGTGACCCAGCGCGACGCGCCGACAGTAAGCGTAGGCGGCTGCAAGCGATGGCGCGCCTGTGGGCGACGGCGCAGACGGACGAGACGGAGACAAGGCGCGTGACATGATGTGGAATGACCTGCGCGGTCGCCAGCGGCGAAAAGATGCGGGCTGGGCTGCCCGGGCGGCGCGCCCAAAGCCTAAGGCGGACGATATTGGCCAGGCTGGCAGCGACCGTCAAGCGCGTTTCGGCAACGGGCCGCCCTGGGCAAGCGACGCTGAAGCCGAAGGCAGCTCGCTCGCCGCCTTGCTTTCGTCGCGTTCATCAAGGGTTTCCCAAAGGGACTGCGGCAAGCCTTCGGCGAAGGCGCTGCGCGTGGCGTCAAAAATCTCTTCGGCGGCCTGTAGCTGACACAGCCCGTCAGCCGCGTCAGTCGCTTTTTCAATGCGCCGCAGGGCCTGCGCCAGCCGCAGCGCGCCGAGTTGGGCCGCGCTGCCGTATAGCCGATGCGCGAGCGCCCGCATCATCGCCCCATCCTGAAGCTCGCTGGCGACTCGCATTTGCCGAAGCTGGGCGGCGACATCCTGCAGAAAGGTAGCGATGATCTGACGGGCGAACTCAGCGGCGCCGGCGCCGCTGGCGCCAATGCCCGTCCCCACGCGAAAGATGGTCAGGTCTAACAGCGGCGGGTCCGGCTCGGCTTCCGCGCTCGGCCGCTGGCTGCCGCCCGCGCCGCGGCAGAAAAGACGCTGCATCAAGCTGTCCAGCTCGGCCAGCTTGAAGGGCTTGGCCAGGTAATCGTCCATGCCGACGGACAGACAGCGTTCCCGCTCGCCGGAGAGGGCGTTGGCCGTGACGGCGACAATCGGCACGCGGCGGCGGCCGGCCGCGCGCTCCTGCTCGCGGATGCGCCTCGTCGCGGCGTAGCCGTCCATTTCAGGCAGGTGGCAATCCATGAGAATGGCGTCGAGCGGCTGGGCCTCCGCCAGGGCCAGGGCCTCGCGCCCATTCGCGGCAATGACGACGCGGTAGCCGAGGGATTCCAGCATGCGCTCGGCAACCTGTTGGTTGATCACGTTGTCCTCAACTAGCAGGATCAGCTTGCCGTTGGCTTCCGGCGCGGCTTCCGGCAAAGCTTCCCGCGGCGGAAGCGGCGTGGACGAAGGCGTCGCTCGCTCGGGCTTATGCTTGCCGAGGGCCAGGCGGAGCGAATCCTTGAGGGCGCTCACGCGCACCGGCTTCGTGACGCAGGCGCTCGCGCCCATCCGGGCGAGTTCCGCGGCGGACGGCGCGGGCGGCGTCGCAAGCAAAATGCAGGACAGCTCGGCGAACTGCTTGTCGGCGCGAATCTGCCGCAGGAGCGACAACCCGTCCATAGTCGGCATTTGAAGGTCGAGGAACGCTACCCGATAGGGATTGCCGCTCGCCGCCGCTTCGCGCAGCGCGGCCATCGCCTCCTGGGCGTCGGCGACGACTTCGCAGAAAAGACCGAAGTCGGTGAGCTGTTGCGCGATGACCGTCCGATTTGTCGCGTTGTCATCCAGGACCAAGACGCGAATGCCAAACCACAGCTCGTAGGTCGAGGGGGGCTGACCGGTGCCCGCTTTTTCAAGCTCGATGGTGAACCAGAAGGTCGCGCCTTTGCCCGGCTCGCTCTCGACGCCGATTTCGCCTCCCATGAGGCTGACGAGCCGCTTGGAGATGGCAAGCCCGAGGCCCGTGCCGCTGAACCGGCGCGACCGCGAGGCGTCAGCCTGGGTAAAGGCCTCAAAGATGTCGGCCTGGGCTTCCTTTGGCACGCCGATCCCGGTGTCGGTGACTGAAAACCTCAGGGTGACGCCGCTTTCCGTCTCGTCCAGCTTGGTCACGCGGATGACGATCTCGCCTTTGTCGGTGAACTTCACCGCGTTGCTGATGAGGTTGAGCAAAACCTGGCGCAGCCGTCCGGCGTCGCCGCGCGCTTGCTCGGGCACATCCCGGTAAACCAGCGTGACGATCTCAAGGGACTTTCGCGCGGCGGTGGCGGCGACGGTTTCGACGGCCTGCTCGACTAGGGTGCGCAGCTCGAAATCGCTGGCGTCAATCGCCATCTTGCCGGCTTCAATTTTCGAGAAATCCAGAATATCGTTGACAATGGCCAGCAAGGCGTCGGCGCTGTAGCGAATGGTTTCGGCCAGCTCCCTCTGGTCGCGATTCAGGGGGGTTTGCAACAGCAGGTCGCTGGTGCCGATGATGCCATTCATCGGCGTGCGAATCTCATGGCTCATATTGGCCAGAAAGTCCGTTCTTTTCCGCGCCAGGGTCAGCGCGGCATCGCGCGCCCGCTCGAGGCGCTCCATGAGGCGGCGACGCTCGTTGAGCTCGCGCAGCACCATCAGACAGGCCGTGACCAGCATGGAAGTGATGGCGACGGCGCTCACGAGAACCAGCCACTTGAGGCGTTCGGCGCTCTGGCGCGTGACGCTCATCGCCTCTTGCAAGCGGGCCAGCGCTTCCTGCTCAATCGCGCCCAGCTCAGCCGCGGACTGGCTGGCCAGTTGGTCGCCGCGCGGGCCTGGGACGAACTTGAGCGCCTCCGCGGGCGATGCTTGCCGGAGCGCCATCACATATTCCAAATAGCCTTGCCCTTCGCGCAGAAGTCGCTCAAGGCGATCAAGCTGAGGCGGGGACCAGACAGCCTGTTGGCGCAACTCGGTCAGCAGCTGGCTCAGATGGAGCGCCTCGCGCTTGGCTTCCGCAGCGATCGCTTCCTCGCCGCTAATGACGTAGCCGCGCACGTGAACCCGCACGCGCAGGGAGCAGGCCTGCGCGCTAGAGACCAGCCGGAGCGTCTCAAAACTCCGTCGCACGTCAGTTTCCGCCAGTTGAAACTGACGGACCGTCAGCGACGCGGCGATGATCAACCCGAGAAAAATCAGCGCCACCATCGCGAAGCCCGCTATCAAACCGAAGCGGTATGAACAAAAGCCATGAGTGAGCTTGCTTGACATAGCGGTTTGCGGCCTATCTTGGCGGTCTGTTAGCGTGCCCGCGAGGACGCGGCAAGCCGCTCGCGGGCAGCCGCTTGCCGGCACAGCCCGCCCCCCGCGAACCAAGACCAGACAAAGGACTTTGAACAGGTTGTCAAATAGGCTGACGAATAAGTTGACGAAAGTAAAGCGGCCAGGCAGGCTGTGCGCCACAGCCATTACCTTAGCACATTGTGTCGCCGCCGACCTCGGTCGCCTGGCTGGCGTAGCAGGCGCGCTGGCGGCGGCTTGGCGCGGCAGTATGTTGAGCCAGGCATGTTGAGCCGGGTTGCTGATTCGATTTTCTGGATGAGCCGCTACATCGAGCGGGCGGAAAACATCGCCCGCTTCGTGGACGCGACCATGACGGTAACGCTCGATCTGCCCGCCGACGATACCGCCGCGTGGGCGGAGCTAATCGCCAGCGTCGGCGACCCGGAGGATTTCGCCGCCCGGTACGGCGCGCCGGCGGCCGCGGCCGCGCTGCGCTACCTCACCTTCGACGAGCGAAACCCGAACTCGATCCTGTCCGCTCTGGCGCTCGCGCGCGAAAACGCCCGCTGCGTGCGCGACGCCATTTCATCCGAGATGTGGGAACAGGCGAATACCTTTTACCTGGATGTCAAGGGCGCGGCGGCGCAGGGCCGCTTCGGGGCGATGCCCCATGCTTTCTTCACCCAGGTGAAGATGGCCAGTCACCTGTTTGTCGGCGTCACCGACTCCACGATGTCGCATGGAGAGGCCTGGCACTTCAATCGGATCGGTCGCCTGCTGGAGCGCGCCGACAAAACCGCCTGCATTCTCAGCGTCGAGCGGTTCAACGCGACCGCCGCGCTAACCAGCGAATCGCTCATCAACGACTTGCAGTGGTCGGGCCTGCTCAAGGCGGCCAGCGCGCACGAGATGTACCGGAAAAAACACGGGCGCATCGAGCCGCCCCGCGTCTTTCTGTTTCTGCTTCTCAGTCGCGAGTTTCCGCGCGCGGCGCACTATTGCCTGCTGCGCTGCGTCGAGTCAGTGCACGCCATCTCCGGGACGCTCCCGGGGACCTACACGAACCTGCCCGAACAGCGGCTGGGGCGACTGGCTGCCCAGCTCGACTACGCCGGCGTCGAGGACATCCTCCCGCCGGAGTCGCCAAGCGACGCTCGCCCGTTCCTCGCCCGCTTTCGGCGCGATCTCTACGCGGCCGGCGACGCCATCGCGGCGGCGTTCTTTCCCGGCTGAGGCTGCCGCCCTATGACATTTTGCCTAGGCATTAAAACCGTGGAGGGGCTGATCGCCGTCGCTGACACGCGCATTACGTCAGGGACGGAGTGCCGCACCTCGCGCAAGCTAACCATTCACCGCGCGGCCGCCGCGCCGGTTTTCGTCATGACATCGGGGTTGCGCTCGGCGCGCGACAAAGTAGTGACGTACTTTGACGAATGGCTGCGCGGCGAAGCCGTCATCCATCGCCGGCTGTATGAACTCGTCAACGCCTACGGCGAGCAAGTGCGGCGCGTGGTGCGGGAAGACCACGCCCTGCTCGAGCGCGACGGCCTGCGCTTTGACCTCTTTTCCATCATCGGCGGGCGACTGCCGGACGACGGCGAGCATCGCTTGTTTCTGGTGTATCCGCAGGCGAATTGGGTGGAAATCGGCGAGTCGTCCCCCTACGCCATCATTGGCAACGCTTTTTACGGCAAGCCGATTCTCGACCGCATGCTGGACTACGGCTGCTCGCTCAGCGCCGCCCTCAAAGCCGCGCTGCTGGCCTTTGACTGCACGCTGACCAGCGCGAGCGACGTAAGCTATCCGCTCGATGTCGCGGCGCTGCGCGCCGGCGCGGCGGAGTTCATCGAGCATCGCTTTACGGAAACCGATCTGGCAGGCTATGCCGCCTGGTGGCGCGCCAGTCTGCGCCGCCTGAACGCCGAGGCGCCTGGCAATTGGCTTGGCTGCCTCAACCTAGAGATCGCGTCATGAATGTTCTCGACCCGGAAACCATTGCCTCGCTCAAAGCGCTCGACGATGGCGATGGCTTTTTTGCCGAAATCGTTCAGACGTTTCTTTCCAACGCCCGCCCAACCCTGGAGCGCCTGCGCCAGGCGGAGCGCGTCAACGATCTGGGCGAGCTGGAACGCGCCGCCCACAAGCTGCGCGGCTCGGCCAGCACGGTCGGCGCTCAAAGCCTGATGGCGCTTTCCGGGCGACTCGAACAGGCGGTCCGGCAAGGCCGCCTGCCGACGAGCATCGCGCTTGAAATCGAGTTGATCGAGGCTGAATTCAACCGGGTGGTCGCCGCCCTCAACGCCGAGATGGGCGCCTGAAGCGTCTTCGTCAAACATCTTCCTAGCCCTTCATAGCAAAGGAGACTTTACATGCCCCCTGTCGTGGATATTGGCGAAGCGCTGAGAGAGCAGGTCGCGCTCGTGACCGGCGCCAGCTCCGGCATTGGCGCCGCGGTAGCGCGCGAGCTGGCGCGCGCCGGAGCGGCCGTCGCCGTCAACTATGCCGGCAATCCGGCCGGCGCGCAGGCGGTGGCCGACGCCATTGCCGGCAGCGGCGGCCAGGCCCTGATTGTCAAGGCCGATGTCAGCGTCGAAGCCGAAGTGACGGCGATGTTCGCCGCCGTCGTCGCGGCGTTCGGCCGCCTGGACATTTTGGTCAACAACGCCGGGTTGCAACGCGACGCCGCCTTTACGGACCTGACAATCGAGGAATGGGAGCGCGTCATCGCCGTCAACCTGACGGGGCAGTTCCTGTGCGCGCGCGCCGCTGTCCGGCAGTTTCTCGCCCAGCCGCCGCGCCCGGAAGTCTCCGCCGCGCGCGGCAAGATCATCTGCATGTCGAGCGTCCACGATGTGATTCCGTGGGCTGGACACGTCAACTACGCGGCGTCCAAGGGCGGCGTGTCGCTGCTGATGAAGTCGCTCGCGCAGGAAATCGCCGAGAAGCGAATCCGCGTCAACGCCGTCTCGCCCGGCGCCATTCGGACGCCCATCAATCGCGCCGCCTGGGAAACGCCGGAGGCGGAAGCCGCGCTGCTGAAGCTGATTCCCTATGGGCGCGTCGGCGACCCGGAAGACATCGGCCGGGCGGTGGTCTGGCTGGCGTCGGACGCTTCGGACTACATCACGGGGACGACGCTTTACGTGGACGGCGGCATGACGCTGTATCCAGAGTTTCGGGAAGGCGGCTAATGGCGGGCGATGCGCTGGCGTGGCGGTTTTCCGACGCTGAGCGGGCGGCAGTATATCGCGCAATCCATACGCGGCGCGACATCCGCTCGACGTTTCTTTCATCGCCGATCCCCGACGACGCGCTCTGGCGCTTGCTGGCCGCCGCCGCCGCCGCGCCGTCGGTGGGCTTCATGCAGCCCACGGAAGTCATCGTCATCCGCGACGTCGCAACGCGGCAGCGCATCCAGCGGCACTTTGAAGCCGTCAACCAGTCCGCCGCCCAAGTCTATACCGGCGACGACCGCGCGGCGTATGAGGCGCTCAAGCTGGCGGCCATTCTCGATACCCCGCTCAACGTCGTCTTCACCTGCGACACGACGACTGCCCGGGGACGGGGGCTGGGCCGGCAGACCATGCCGGAAACGGCCGTGTTCTCGACGGTGTGCGCGGTGCAGAACTTCTGGCTCGCCGCGCGCGCCGAAAACATTGGCGTCGGGTGGGTCAGTATTCTCGAGCCGGACGCCATCAAGTCGGTCCTGAAGATTCCCGCGCGCGTGACGCTCGTGGCTTACTTGTGCGTCGGCTACGTGAGCGATTTCCCGCGTCAGCCAGAGCTTGAAACGAAAGGCTGGGAGGATGCCCGCTCGCTGACCGACATGGCTTACCTCGACGCTTACGGCTGCCCCCTGCCGCCTCCCGCCGCTACCTTCACGCGCAATCCTGAACAACCATCCTGAACAATGATGAACTGTCGTAACGCCTCGCCAGACTCGAAGCTTCGCTCATTCGCCTTTCTGCCACCTTGCTCGCGCCTGACTGGATGGCTGACACTCCTGCTGCTGGTCGCCTCCGTCGCGCGCGCCCAGCAGCCGCCCGCCGCCGCGCCCAAGGCGGAAGGCTCCAGGACGGAAAGCTACGCCGCGCTCAAGTACCGTCAAATCGGCCCCTTTCGCGGCGGGCGCGTCGGCGCGGTCGCCGGCGTCCCGGACCAGCCCAACCTGTACTACTTCGGCGCGACCGGCGGCGGCGTCTGGAAGACGACCGACGGCGGCGTGAACTGGCAACCGCTTGGTGACGGAACCTTCCGTACTGGTTCGGTCGGGGCGCTGGCCGTCGCCCCCAGCGACCCGAATGTGATCTATGTCGGCATGGGAGAGCACACTTGGCGCGGCAACGTCTCGCATGGCGACGGGGTGTACAAATCCGCCGACGCCGGCCGGACGTGGCGGCGCGTCGGACTCGAAAACACGCGCCACATTGCGCGAATCCGCATTCACCCGACTAACCCTGACGTCGTCTATGTCGCCGCCATGGGGCACTGCTTTGGCCCGAACCCGGAGCGCGGCA
>CALCKX010000132.1 GCA_937966115.1 uncultured Chloracidobacterium sp.
CCGCGTTTCCTCCGACATCGCCGTGATGCGCCCGCGATTGCCGATGAAAAGGCCGGCGATGACCACCGCAATCGGCGCCGACAGGTGCAGCGCCTCGGCCAGCCCGTACGTGCCGGTCACCAGCGCCAGCGTGATCAGCACCTCCACCTGGTACGCATCCACCGTCTTGAGCATGAAGTAAGCCGCCCACGCCAGGATGAAGCCCAGCGCCGCGCCCCCGATGGCTTCCTGGATGAAGAGCTTGGTCACGCCAGCGGCGCTCAGCGACTCCGGCTGCGTGTACACGCCGAGCAGCGTCAGGAATAACACGACGCCAACGCCGTCGTTGAACAGCGATTCGCCGGCGATTTTGGTTTCGAGCTTTTTGGGCGCGCCGACCTTTTTGACAATGCCCAGCACCGCGATTGGGTCGGTCGGCGCAATGAGCGACCCGAAAAGCAGCGCCTCCAGATAGGTGATTGGCAGTCCGAGCAACTGCGTGGCGTAGTAAAAAAGCGTTCCGGTGATGAGTGTGGATAGCGCCACCCCGATGGTTGAGAGGATACCCACGGGATATTTGGCCAGCCGGAGGTCATCAATGTGAACGTGCAGCGCCCCGGCAAACAGCAGGAACCCCAGCATGCCATGCAGCAGCACATCGCCGAAATCAATTGAGCTGACAAAGGCGGCGAATGCCCGCAATGGGATCAGTCCCATCTCGCCCAGCGCCAGTAACGCCACGGACATCACCAGCGAAATCGCCATCAGTCCGATGGTGGTCGGGAGGCGGATCCACCGCAGGTTGACGTAGGCCGCCAACGCCGCCAGCGTCAGCAAAATGGCAATCGTATGGTAAGCAGACATAACAAGCCCCGGGGAGTCACACTTAAGAAAACATACACTTGCGACCTGCCAGCCGGCTGTGTTGAAAGCCACAGGGTCGGCGGATGCGTCTGGTTTCAAGCCCCGTCAAGCCATGTCAAAATCACAAGCGGCGATGGCGACCGCCTCGATGGCGACCGCCTCGATTTCAGCCGGAGGTCATTGACCATGACGGATCGCAAGCAGCCAGCCTCGTTTGAACTCGCGAATGGCCAACGCAAGTTGGAAACCCGTCTCAGCGACCAGCCGATGCCGTCGCCTCCCGGCCGGATACGCCGCCTGACGCGCGAAGCCCTTCGCTTTTTGCCCAATTTGCTCAAGCTCACCTACCGTCTCGCCCGCGATCCGCGCGTGCCGCAGGTGGATAAGGTCGTTTTGGCGGCGACGATTGCTTACGTCATTGCGCCGCTGGATGTGATCCCCGACTTCATCCCATTCTTCGGGCAGATAGACGATAGCTATCTCGTCACCGTCGCGCTGTTGCGTCTGCTCAATCGGACGCCTAGTGAAGCCCTTGCCGAGCACTGGGAAGGCCCGGGCGACATTCGCCGCCTGCTCAATCGGATGGTGGTTTTGACGACGCTGCTTCTGCCAAAGCGGGTTCAGCGGGTCGTCGTTGGGAAAGTCGAGCCGCTCGCTCGCGAGTCGAAGGTCTAGGACGGGCCATCGCGTCGCCGCGCCAGATCCCAGCCGCGGAAATCCAGGCCTCAGAAATCCCAGCCTGAGACCTTAGGGCGTCAGGTGAATCGCTTCCGAGATTTGAGCTTGTGACGCTCGGTCCTGAGCGCGACCTGCCAAGCAACGGCGCGGGCCAGACGGCTTCGCCAAGCGCTTCGCCAAACGCGCCCGCCATCGAGACCGGTCGCCGGAAAAAGCCGGAGAAAGCCGGCTGTTGACATTGGCGGGCGCTTGGCATATTCTTGAATTGAAAGTCGTTTTCATTTCAGAAGGAAAGGGGCTTCGTCGTGACTTCACTTGCCGCCTCAGGTATCCGGGTTTATGTGACTGAATGGGGCGATGTCCGCATCGAAACCCCGCGCTGGCGGCAAACGCTGCCGCCAGCGGAGTTTGTGCGCCGGCTCCGGGCCGCGCTGCCCCCCGGCGAGTCGTCGTGCCCAAGCGCGCTGTCCCGTCTGGCGCGTTCAGGTGTTGGCCGAGGCGTTCAGCCGTCTGGCGGGTCCGTTTCACGCTCGAAGTCGGCGCAGGCGCGCTTTGCCCCGGCGCCGCTTGGCTGACTCGCGCATCCGGTTCCCGCCCATCCGGCGCGCCAGGGAGCATCGCCTGCGCGCCGAGAGAAAGGATTTTTTGCTCATGAACAGCTTTGACCGCTTGACAAGCGCCGCTTTGGCTTGCCCTCATCAGCGGGCGTTTGTGGGGGGCGTCGTCCAGCATCCCCAGACCGGCAAGTTTCAACTCTGGTTTCTGCCGACGGGCTGCGACATCGAGCCGCTGCGGGCGTATGAGTCGCAGGCGCAGGCGGCAGCCAGTTATCAATCGCTGCGGCGGGCCTTTTTGAGCGGGAATCCAGACCGACTCGCGGCGGCGTTCGACAATGTGTCGAAGACCGGCGAAAGCCCGGTTTCGTTTCCGCCCGACTTGCTGAGCCGCCTGCGGGACAGCGTTCAGCAGGCGCTGGCGGCGCGCGGCATCGCCGTCACGTTTGCGGCGTAGCCCGTCCCGCTCGAAGCTGCGTCGCCAGCAGGGCGATCACGCTCGCGGTCGCGATGAGCAGTAGGGTCACGGCTGAGCCGAATGGCTGGTTGCGCTGAAAGAACTGATTCCAGATCACGTTGCCGAGCAGGATGCTTTTCGCGCCGCCAAGCAGGTCGGCGACGACAAAGTTGCCCAGACTCGGCAAGAAAACGAGCGCGCAACCCGCGATGAGTCCGGGCCGCGCCAGCGGAAAGATGACCTTCCAGAAAGTCATCCAGGGAGTGGCGCCGAGATCGGCGGCGGCGTCGAGCAGTTGCCGGTCCAGCTTGTCGAGGCTGGCGATGAGCGGAATGATCATGAACGGCAATTCGCCCGCCGTCAGCCCGATGAAAACGGCCAAGTCATTGTAGAGCAGCGGCAGCGGCTCGCGGATAATCCCCAGTCCCAGCAACGCCGTGTTGATGACGCCCTCCGTCCGCAGCAGGTGCGTCCAGGCGAAGGTGCGCGCGACCAGGCTCGTCCAGAGCGGAATAACGGTCAGCGTTAGCAAACGCGCCTTCCAGCGCGGGCTGGCTTGGAAGGCGATGAGCAGCGCCGCCGGATAGCTGAGGAGGATACAGACCAGCGTGACGCCTGCGGCCATCCAGAGCGAGCGCCAGTAAATGGCCAGGTAAATTGGCTCGAGCGCTTGCCGAAAGTTGGCCGGCGTCCAGGTCCAGGCGACCGTCCCGTAGGTCGTCCGACTGGCGAAAGCTTGCCGAGCCACGATGACGAGCGGAAGAAAGCTGAGCGCGAACAGCCAAATGGTCGCCGGGGCCAACAATCCGGCCCGCCAAGCAAAACGTCGCACCGTCGTCTGCGGCGCCTCCTCTAGAGCTTTCTTGATGGGCGGTCGCGAACAGTAGGGCTTTTACGCCGATTTGAAAAGGCCCAGCTTGAAAAGACCCGGTTTGAAAAGACCCGGCTGCGAGCGAGCCTAGCGCCGGCGCGCCCAGCCTCGGCGAGGCTCGCGCCGGCGTAGGCGAAGGGCTTGACAGGCAGGGAAATCTCGCCCTGAAGCAAAAGGCGACGCTCGGCCAGGCTGAGTCTGTCGCCCGCCGCGCTGGGCCGCGCCAAGCGACGGGGATATGCTTATCGCGCTTATGCCCGCTGTTTCAGACCTTCCCGCCGATCTGCGCGCTTTGACGGCGCGCCTCGCTGCGCTCGAGCCCGCCGACCGCCCGTTGCAGGTCAAGGTGACGACGGCAATGGAATCCGCCAGCGGCGAGTGCCGCGTGGCCTTTGCCGTCGCTTATGGGAAGCTGACCGTGACCGATTGGGGCCGTGATCGGTCGGCCTGCTGGCGCGTCGAAAGCTATGAGGCGGGCGAGGGCGCGCTGCGGCTGGAAGTTTCCCGGCGCGCCGGCGCCGAACGCGGGCGGCTGGTCATCACGGCGGCCGGCGGCGCGCTGGCGGAACCCGTCGCGCGTCCCGCGCCAGTCGAGTGGCGCCGCCGCGTTCGGGGATGGCTGGCGCGCCAACTCCCGCCGGGAACGCGCATCGCGGCGCTGCCCCGGCAGAGCCTGACGAGCGTAACGGCCGGCTGGCAGGCCGCGCGCGCCGGGGCGACTTCGTTGATTTTCACAACCTCCGCGGAGGATGAAACCGCGCTGCGCCGGATGCTCGGATGCGCGGCGTTAGCGCTGCGCGACTTCGCGTCCCTAGCGGGCCTGTGGCTAGTCTTACCGCCTGGCGGGGTGGCGCGATTGGCGCTGTTTCCGCCCCTGCTGCGCTTGCCGCCGCTTTCGCTTTACGAGGTTGCCCCCGACTGGGGCGACATCCGCCCGGCGGCTTCCGGTCATCAGTGGCCGCTCATCGCCGAGCCTGTCCGAAAGTGGGCGCATCGCCCGCCATCGCCGGCCGAGCTTGACGCCCTGCGCGAATGGTTCGGCGACGACTTGGACGCCCACTGTGAGGTCGCGCCAGCGGGCGGGCGGGCGCTCTCCGTTCGGTGGCACGGGCTGGAATGCGCCCGCTGGTTGCGCCCGGCCGCGCCCGGCCGCGCCGCGCCCGCCGCGCTGCGGTTCGGTCTGACGACGCTTGGCGAGCCAAGTCGTCCGCTGACGATGCGCTCCCGCGCTGATTTTCAGGCGATGCTGGCTGACTTGCGCCGATGGCGAGCGCCGACGGCGCGCAATACGCAGCATCCGCTGTACCGCGCTTTTCCCGAACGGTGGCTGGATGCCGCTGTGCGCCGCCGCCTGGAGATTATTGACGACGCGCTCGATCCCGCCCACATTTGGGCGCAATCGCCGCATTTCAGCCAGCATGCGGCGGGGCTGGCCGACTTTCTGACGCTCACCCGCGCCGGACGCCTGGCAGTCGTCGAGATTAAAGCCGCGGCGGATGCCGATGCCATCTGGCAGGCGTTGATCTATTGGTCGCGGGCGCTCCAGCACTGGCGGCAGGGGGATTTTGTCCGGCGCGGCTACTTTGCCGGGGCGCGGCTCGACGAGCGCGCCCAACCGGCGCTGTACCTGATTGCGCCGACCTTGCGGTTTCATCCCATCGCGCGCGCTGTCGCCCGGCGGCTGCGCCCCGATCTCGCTCTGACGCTGCTAGGGGTGAATGAGGGCTGGCGACAGAGCTTGCGCGTGGTCTTCCGCGAGCGCTTTGGCGACGCAAGCTCAGTCGCGCCGTGAAAATCGCGCATAAGAAAGCCGCCGGGGTCGGCGGCGGCAGGTGGTGTCTCGTACGGGAGTCGAACCCGTGTTACCGCCGTGAAAGGGCGGTGTCCTAGGCCACTAGACGAACGAGACATAGGCGGCTTCAAAAAACGAATGCGGAATAAGCCACAGACGGGGCTTGACTGTCAAGCGCTACTGATCCAGGCGCGGACGCGAGTCAACCGGGGAATCTCTGAATCGAGCCGGCGCGACCTGTCAAAACGACGCCAATCAGAGGGTCTAGCAGGGAAGTGCATCTGAACGCGCCGATGCGGGCGCGCGCCGCGATCTATTCCGCCGGCGGCAATGCGCCCCCAAACCCGCGCGTCAGCCCGCTTGGCCATCCCCGCTCGCTCGCGCTGCAACGCCTCGCTCAGCGCAATGAGGGATTCTGCCACCCGACCTTGCCGAAACCTCAAGCGGAGCGCGTTGGCTCGTCGTCAGAAACGGGCTGTTGACGGACTGAGGCCGCGTACAGTCCTCCCGACAACACTCCCAAGGCCGCCCCAGCCAACGCCACAGCCACCTGCCACCCGCCTGACAGCAACGATAGCGACATGGCGGTCGCCGCCATGCACCCGATCAGGCACATGAAACCCCACCCCTCTAGTCGAGCCATGATGACGCCTCCCCTGACAGCTTCAACGATAACGGTTTCATACGGACGCTTACCAGCGAGGGCCGGCGTGTCATATATCCCCTCCCGCGAGCAAGTTGCGCGACGGGTCTCGCCCCCGCCGCCTATCTACTTATTTTATTCGGCTGAGTTTTATTCGGCTGAGGCTTATTCGGCCAAGGCCAGCGCCGGTCCGATATGAGTTCAGGCAGCCCTGAGTCCGGCGACAGACGCACAATGGCTTCTTCAATCCTCGCGCTTGGCGGCGCCCGCGCCTGGCGGCTGCCGCGTCAGGCGCTCCAGGGCCTGCTGAAGGTCAACGTCCGCATTCCGCCGGATGTCATGGAGGGTCAGGTTGATCGGGATGTCGGGCGTGACGCCCCGCCCTTCGAGCCGCGCGCCGCGGGCCGTGCGATAGTCG
>CALCKX010000133.1 GCA_937966115.1 uncultured Chloracidobacterium sp.
GTTGCCGACCGCGCCAATCGTGCCGGCGACGTGCGTGCCGTGCGAGTCAATGTTGGTCGAGCCGGAAGCCGGGCCGTCATAAACCGTCCGGTCGTTGTTGGCGAAGTCCCAGCCATGGGTGTCGTCCACGTAGCCGTTGCCATCGTTGTCGCGACCGTCAACCGGGTCAAACGGATTCACCCATATATTGGCCTGGAGGTCAGGGTGATTGACCTGGATGCCTTCGTCAATGACGCCGACGTAGATGTTGCGCGAGCCGGTGCCGTTCGTCACCGAAGTGGACCACACGGCCGCCGCTTCGCTGCCAAACTGGTTGCTCGTGCCCGAGCCGGTTCGGAAGCCGTACATGCCCCACAGCGAGCCGTTGAGGAACAGCGGATCGTTGGGCTGCGCCGCCTGGAGCTTCGTGTAAATCCAGTTTGGCTCGACCGACTTGACCGCCCGGTTGTCCCTGAGAATCTCGCACGCTTCCTTGACGCTCAGCCCGGGCGGCAACACTTCCAGCTCGACTTCGCCCGCATTGCGTCCGCCAGCGCGCAGCGGCGTGCCTTCCTCCAGCATCTGCCGCTGCTCGGCTGAAAGCAGCGTCGCGGCGCGGGAAGCGCCGATCAGGGCGCGCGCCTGGGCCCGGCTCCGCTCATCCGCATCTTCATAAAACTGAACGATGACCTGGTTGGCGACGTAACGCGGCTCGCCCGCCATATCCACCGGGTATTCATCTTGCCCGCCACTCGCCGCCGGTGGCAGCGGGCGGCTGATTTGGCTAAACGTGGTCGCCGTCAGGCTGCCGGCAAACAGGAGCGCGAACGCGTAAACCAGTGACTTCTTCACGACAGGGATTCCTCCAGGATGATTGAGCGAAAATTTTTGGCGCGCAGGCGAGCGCGCTGCACGGCTCTTCAGAAAAGCAAAGCGCGTGCCACAACGGCGCCGCCTATCCGGGACGCCGGCGGCGCGGCGGCAAGGTCCGGCGGGCGGGCGCGAATGCCGCCCGAAACATCGAATTTTCAGCGATTTTCGCGGCGCGCCGGCAGTCGGCGGTAAAAGGCTTGAGAAGAAGGGCGACTTAACACTACCTTCACGCAGTCGCACCAAGACCCGTCAATCGCCGCTAAAACGTCAAGCGACTTGCTGTCAAGTAGGTTGACGGCGAGTGTCTTCACGATGGTTTCAAAGGCTGGTCGGTCGCTGCGATGTCCAACGCCACATTGACTTCCGCCAATTCGCCGCGCGGCGGCCGTCAGGAGCGGCTGATCGCGCGGTTGCAGTTTGAGATCAAGGAGCTTGACCAACAGCGGTCGCCGCTGGCGACTGAGCGGCGCTTTGCGTTGGTCGAGGCGCTGATGGACGCGCAGCGCTTCGATGAGGCGGCGCAGGCTTTAGACGCCATTCTGGCTGGCGCGGCGGAGATGGAAACCATCGCTCGCGCCCATGCGAGCCGGGGAGAGCTATTGCTCCGGCAACAGAGCATCCCGCGCGCCATCCACGAAGCCAACTTGGCCCTGAAGCTGGGCGAGTCGGCGCTGTCCGACGCCGTGGTTGGTCGGGCCGAGACGCTTTTAGGGCGCATCTACGCCGCGATTGACGAGCTGGCCATCGCGCGCGAGCACCTGGAGCGCGGCGCGCGCCGGCTGGAAGGGCTGCGCGACGCGCGCGGGCTGGCCGAGTGTCTCTGGCAGCTTGGCGTCATCGCCCACCACGAGGGGCGGGATCTCGAATCGCGCGAAGCGGCGGCGCGGGCCCTGTCGCTGCTGGAGGCGCTGCCAGGCGGCTTGCCGGCGCAGGACACCCGCCTGGTCGGCCAGCTCCTCGACCACCAGGCCTTTCTCGCCTTTGAGGCGGGCGAGCTGGCCGCGGCCCTGACGTTGCTGGAGAAAGCCATCGCGCACTGGGCGCAGACGGAAGACCGCCTGGCGCTTGGACGGGCCTACGACTTGGTGGCCGACGCGCGCATGTACGCCGGCAAGTGGCGCGAGGCAGAAGCGGCGCTGGCGCAGGCGCTCGCGCTGGCCGCGGATGATCCGGCGACGGAAAGCCTGGTGCGCCGGACCGCCAGCCGGCTGCGTCTCTGGCAAGGCGACTTAGACGCTGCCGAGCGGCAGGCCCGGCTGGCGATTGAGCGCGGGCTGGCCGCCGGGCGGGCGGCAGCGGAGGCCGGGGGCTGGGAGGCGCTTGCCGAAGCGTTGCTGGCGCAGGGGCGCGGCGAGGAGGCCGTTTCGCTCTTCGAGCAGGCGACCCGGATCAACGCCAGGATCAATCGCGTCGCGCGCCTGCCGGTCAGTCATCTGCGGCTTGCCGAAGCCTGTTTGGCGACCGGCGACGCGACCCGCGCGGAAGCCCATTTGCGGCGCGCCCGCGAGCTGGCGGGCGATCCGCCTAAGCTGCACCCCAGAGCCGTCGCCTGTCGGCTGGACGGCGAGCTGCATCTGCAGCGGCAGAACCCGGGCGAAGCCGTGACCGCCTTTACGCAGAGCTTATCGATGTTCGAGGCGGCCGGCTTTCTCTACGATGCCGCCTGTAGCCACCTTGGCGCCGGGCGGGCGTTTCTCGCGCTGGCGAATGCCGCCCGGGCGCGCTTCCACCTCGAGACCGCGCAGCGCATCTTGACCGAGCTGGGCGCGAAGCGCCTGGGCGCGCAGGCGACGCAACTGGTGGCCGAAACGCAGCGCGCCGCCGCGTCCGCGATCGCGCCGCCGCCGGCGCCAAGCCTGGACGCCCTGATGATTGAAAGCCTGGTCGCGGCTTCGGCCTCGCCCGACCTGCTCTTGCGCGAGTTGGCCATCTTGCTGCGCGACGAGCTGCGGTTGACGGCGGCGATCTTCGAGCAAATGCCGGATGGCCTGCGGCTGCATGCCGGCGGCGCGCCCCAGGCGGAGCGGATGCGGCGGGCTTTGGAAAGCAGCCTGCATGAGGAGCGCTCCTTTCCCGATGATTTGACCGTCCGCGTCTTCAGCGACGCGCGCCCGGGGTCTGACATCGCCCCGATGCGGCGCTTCTTCCTCTGCCTCGCGGGCGCCGTCCCGCCGAGTTTGGCCACCGCCATCGAGGCGCTGGCGCACGTGGTCGAGTTCATTCTGGAAAACCATCGCCTGCGAAACGCCGCTCGCGCGGCGCGAGCGGTGGTCAGCGGCGAGCCGGTCGCCCATCGCTTCGCGCATCTTGGGCTGCTGTGCGAATCGCCGGCGATGTTGGCCGTGGCGGAGCGGATTGAAAAAATTCGCTCATCAGACGTCACGACGCTGATCACCGGCGAATCGGGCGTCGGGAAAGAGCTGGTCGCCCGCGCGCTGCATGCGACCAGCCGGCGGCGCGACCGGGTGTTCTTGCCGTTCAACTGCGCGGCCATTCCGGCGGAACTCGTTGAAAGCCGCCTCTTTGGCCACCGCCAGGGAGCGTTTACCGGCGCGAGCAAAAGCGCGTCGGGCATTATTCGCGCCGCCGCCGGCGGGACGCTCTTTCTGGACGAAGTGGGCGAGCTGGCGCTCCACGTCCAGCCGAAGCTCCTGCGCTTTCTGGAGGAAAAGGAAATTCACCCCGTCGGGGACGAGCAGCCCGTCAAGGTGGACGTGCGGGTGATTGCCGCGACCAATCGCGACCTCGAAGCCGAAGTGGCGCAGGGCAAGTTTCGCGAGGACCTGTTTCACCGGCTGAATGTCGTCCGGCTGCATGTCCCGCCGCTGCGCGCCCGGCGCGAGGACATCGCGCCGCTGGCCAAGCACCTGCTGCGCGAGTGCACCCGCCGGGAAGGGAAAGCCGTCTCGCTTTCCGAAGCGGCCCTGGAGCGGCTGTGCCGCCTGCCGTGGCCCGGCAATGTCCGGCAACTCAAAAACGAAATTGAGCGCGCCGTCGCCCTCGCCGAGCCGAACGACATCCTGACGCCGGAGCACTTTTCGCCGGAGTTGTGGACGGCTGCGCCGCAGATGCCGAGCGGCGGCTACCCGATGCCGGCGGCGGGCGGGCGCGGCGCCGGCGAGCTGGCGCCGCCTTCCGGGGCGACGCTGGCTGAAGCCGTCGAAAGCCTCGAGCGGCGGATGGTCGCGGCGGCCCTCGAGCGCCACCGCGGCAACATCACCCATGCCGCCCGCGAGCTGGGGCTGACCCGGCAGGGACTCATTCTCAAGCGTCGCCGCTACGGGCTTGAAAAAGAGCCATCCGGCGCGGCGGCGGGCGACGCGCCCAAGCTGGCTCCCTGGTAAGCGCTCGGCAAGCATCCCCCGGCCAGCGCCCGCTCAGGCGCTGGCTACGGCGGCGGCAGCCCCCAGCGCCGCATCGTGCCGTCGGGCCCGCACGACAAGGCGTGCGCGCCGTCCGGGTGCAGCATGACATGGTGAACGCGGTCGGCGTGGCCGGCGAAGCAGATGATTTCGTGGCCGCTTTCAACGTCCCACAGCCGAACCGTCCGGTCATCGCTCCCGGAAAGAAGCCGCTTGCCGTCGGCTGAAAGCGCCAGGCTGTTGACGTAATTGCCGTGACCGATGAAGACTTGAAGCGGCTTGCCATCCCCGATCTGCCAGAGTCGAATCGTGGAGTCCAGATTCGCTGAAACTGCCTGCCGCCCATCCGGCAAAAACGCGATTTGCGCCGAGCCATAGGGGATTTGCCCGACATCAAGCCGCTTGATACGCCGGCGCCCCTCGCTTTCCGCCGCTTTGACCTGCTTAAGCTCGCTGCCCACCAGGCGCTGGCGGTCGTCCGAGATGGCGACGCTGAGGGCGTCGTAAGTGGTTTCGTCGGGCGGCAGGTAGAGCAGTTGGCGGCCGGCGTTCAGGTCCCACAGGTGAATGTCGCCACGGACTGTCAGCGCGACCGCCATCTGGCCGTCCGGCGCGAAGGCGACGCAGGCAATTTCATCGGCCGGCTGAGACAGTCGGCGCAGCTCGCGTCCAGAAGCGGTTTCCCACAGGCGAACCGTTTTGTCTTGCCCGCCAGTCAAAATCCAGCGCCCATCCGGCGAAAACGCTATTGTGGTGACGTTGGGATGACCAAAGAGGCGGCGCAGCTCGCTGCCGCTCTGGGCATCGCGCAGCCGAAGGCTGTCATCCGCCCCGCTGAACGCCGCGATGCGGCTGTCTGGACTCAACGCCGCGCAGCGCGCCGGGAACATTCGCCCGGCCGCAAAGCGCGCGATCTCTCGCCCGTCCTCGGTTGAAAACAGGCCGATGGTCTGGTCGCGGCGGGCTGAGTGAAAGAAGCGCCCGTCCCGCGAGAAGACGATGCTGTTGGGATAGTTGTGGCCGGTGAAGACCGCGATCTCCCCGACTTTCTCCGCGACGCGCGGCGCGACAATGGCGCTGAGCGACGTTTCTCGCGGCGGCCCGTTGGCGGGCGCCGGCTCCTTCAGCGGCCCGGTGACAATTTCAAGCGTGGAGGTCAAATCGAAAAACACCGGCCCGGACGATGGCCCGGACAAGCCCGCGTCGGTCAGCGCCGGCGTCAGCGCCGGCGACGCTGGCGCGGGGCTGCTCCCCAGCGTGAACTTCCCCGACGAGTAGCCAAAGGATGACTCGCCGATTGCCGCGAGCAGCTCCCGCGCCAGCTCTTCCGCCGTCGGCCGGTTGGCGGGGTCTTTTTCCAGGGCATGCATAATCACCCGCTCGACTTCGACCGGCACTGTCCCGTTGTGGGCGCGCAGCGGCGGCGGCGGGTCGTTGACTTGCATCCACATGACCGCAACGAAATCGTTGTCGGCGGCCTCAAAAGGCAGCTTTCCGCTGAGCATCTGATACATCATGACGCCCAGGCTATAGACATCCGCTTTGCCATCGTAGGGCTTGTTGCGCATGCGCTCGGGCGACATGTACTCTGGCGTGCCCATAAGGATGCCGGTCGCCGTCAGGCTGCGCTGTCCCATCTCTTTGGGCGGGCGCGCCAGCTTGGCGATGCCAAAATCCAAAACCTTGACGATTTCCCCGCGCCGCGCGCGGTGCAGGAAAATGTTATCCGGCTTGATGTCGCGGTGAATGATGCCCGAAGCATGGGCTTCCGTCAGCACGTCGCAGACCGGGATGATGATCTCCGCGCAGCGCTCGATGGGCAGGATGAATCGCTCTTGCAGCTCATCGCTGAGCGGTCGCCCGTCGAGCAGCTCCATGACGAGGTAGGCGTGACCGTCCAGCGTAATGCTAAAATCCAGCACGGCGACCGCATTCGGATGCGAAACCGAACAGGCGGATACGCCTTCCTGCCGAAACCGCTCGAGATTTTCGGGCGTCGTGTTATGGACGTTGTTGTGCAGCACCTTGACCGCCACGGGACGGTTGAGGTTCAGGTGCGTCGCTCGATACACCGCGCCAAAGCCGCCCACGCCAATTTTGGCGTCGAGGCGGTACTTGCCATCGAGGGTGACACCAATGAATGGATCGGGGATCGTCGTCAAGATACTGGTGTCTCCGCGAAAAACTTAGGCTGTGCGGGATAGTTCCTGCATTTTGCGCTAAATCGAGCGGCATGACAACTGAATCAGCTAGGCTGCTTCGGATGAGCGAGTTTACTAAATTTCAGCTTTGACAGACAAAATTTCAGCTCTGTCGGGGCGCAGGGAACGCCAAGCAAGACGGACTGTCAGGTAGGACTTGCAAACTCTCGACTTGCCGCATCTCGCTGGCAATCTGCTGCTGTGCGTCGGTATGACGACGACTGCTCTTCGGGCTGTTCTTCGCGTTGTATGGCCTGCTTCCGCTTTTCATCAAACTTAGCCCTCCGAAAGAAAAAGGGCATTCCAAGCCATTCGAAGCCGCGAGCCTCAAGCGCCGGCCTTGATCCCGATCGGGTCTGAGCGCTCCATGATAGAAGCGTTCGCGCATGACGAGGAGGAGCATCTCATCCGCCGCGGCATGACCAAGAAGGTCAAGGGAGCGGCTTCTCAAGGCGTCAAGATCAAAATAACCTTCAAGGGCGCTTACCTGGCGACATGGAAGCTGTTGTGGCCGCTCAAAGAGTGGCTCATCAAGCGGGCGCGCGCAGCGATCGAGCGTCCTCGGGCATTCGGCTGCGTTGAACGGCTGCGGCGGAACAGGCGGGTTCGACCGGCGCGCGGCGCAGCGCCCGGCAGGTCGCCAACCGTCATCGCCAACCGTCATCGCCAACCGTCATCGCCAACCGTCATCGCGCGCCTTGCTCCCCGGCAAAGGAGCTACTTCGCCGAGCTTTGCCCGTAACGGAGCTTCAGCGTCAGGATGAGCGCGACCAAAACCAGCGTGATCGCGTTCCAGACGATGAGCGCCACGTCCCGACGCAAGAGCCCATACGCCAGCCAAAGGACGACGCCGGTTGAAAACACGAGGTACATCGCGGCCGAAACGTCCTTGACGGACTTGGTGCGCCAGCTCTGCCACACCTGAAACCCAAACGAAAAGCTGGTGAGCGCCCCGGCGACCAATCCCAACAGCGTCAACATG
>CALCKX010000134.1 GCA_937966115.1 uncultured Chloracidobacterium sp.
GGACGGCCCAACCTGTTCCGCGATCCGGTGGCGGCGTCGCAGTCCTTCCGCAACCCGCGCGCCGGCGAGACCGGCGGGCGGAACATCCTCCGCGATCCCGGCTTCGTGTCGCTCGATTTCGGCTTGGGCAAGTACTTCCGCCTGCCGTGGAGCGAAAAGCAAACCCTGCTCTTCCGGTGGGAAGTCTTCAACGCCACCAACACGGCGCGCCTCACCGGCGCGCAAACCGTCAACTTTCAGCTTCCGCAAGACTCGACCACGAGCCAGCCGGGTCCTGGCTTCGGACGCTTTACGGCAACGCAGGGGCCGCCGCGGGTGATGCAGTTCGCGCTGCGCTACACCTTCTGACGCCAGCCCCATCGCAAGCCTGGCTCCCGCTGGCCGCGCCCCGGGAAGTCAGGCTTGCCGCGTCGCTTCGGGCCGCGCCGGGGTTAGTCGCCCGCTGGCGTTGCCGGCGGATGACTCGATTATTATGCTTGCCGCATGCAAGCGTACCCGGAAGCTGTCTTTTGGGCTTACCGACTGATTCTGGGCCGGGAGCCAAGCGAAGAGGAAGTTCAAGCTCACCTTGGGCACGCCCAGCTCAGCGAGCTGCGGCAGGCTTTTCTCGGCAGCCCGGAATTTCGGCAGCGCGAGCGATACTTGTGCGGCCCGTCGCTCACTGGCTTCGAGCCAGCCTTGCCGATTGAAGATACCGTCGACGACGGCACGCTGGAAAAACTGCTTGAGCTTACGCAGGCAAGCTGGGAGCGCCTCGGCGAGCAGGAGCCGCACTGGTCGGTGTTGAGCGCCGAGCGCTTCAAGCAGGCCAACCTGGACGAGCATCGGGGGCAGTTCTACGACTCGGGCCAACACAGCGCCGAGCAATTCTTGAACTCGCTGCGCCGCAACGGATGCCTGCCGGAGAGGCTGTCCGATCAGCGGATCATCGAGTACGGCTGCGGCGTCGGACGGGTGACGCATGCGCTGGCGCAACGCTTTGGCGAGGTGTATGCCTACGACATCTCGGCGCCGCACTTGGAGCTGGCGCGCCAGCTCGCGGCGTCGCTGGGGCTAGACAACATCCGCTTCGCGCGCGTCAAGCGCCCGCGGGATATCCTCCAACTGCCGCAGGCGGACGCGGTTTACACCACGATCGTGCTCCAGCATAACCCGCCGCCGGTCATCCGGTTCATTCTCGAGGCGCTGCTGAACGCGCTCGCCCCCGGCGGGGTCGCCTGCTTTCAACTGCTCACCTACCAGCAGGGCTACGCCTTCAGCGCCGAAGCCTACTTGCGGGCGGCGGCGGGACGCGAAAGCGGCGTCGAGATGCACGTTCTGCCGCAAAAGCGCGTCTTCGAGCTGATTGCGCAAAGCGGGTGCCGCGTCCTGGAGACGCTGGATGACGCCCTGGCCAATTACCGCGGCGGGGACCTGTCGAATACCTTCCTTGTCCAAAAGCAGCCCGCTTCAGCTCGGGAAGGCGAGCGAAAAGTCGCCGGCGACGCGGCCAAGGCGTTTTGACTTGCGCGACCGGAAAGCATAATTTCGCGTCTATCAAGAACCCTGGATGTCACTTCTCGCGGGCTTGACTATGTCCTTGCCAAACGCTCTGCCGATGCCTGCGCCGCCGACTCCAGTCGCGGACGGACTCGATGACCTCAGCGATCTTTCCCCCGCCCAGCGGGAGACGCTGACGGCGCTGGAGGAAGACGCGCAACCGCCGAGCCTCTCGCCGCGCGACCGCTCGGCGGACATCGAGCTGGTCGCCCGCTGCCGCGCCGGCGAGCCGGCCGCGTGGGAACATCTCGTCCGGCAGTACTCGCGGCGGATCTATCACCTGGCTTACAAGTTCGTCGGGCGACATGAGCAAGCCGAGGACCTGACGCAGGAAGTCTTTCTCAAAATCTATCGCTCGCTTGAGCAATACAACCCGGAAGCGGGCGACCTGCCGAACTGGCTGCTCCGGCTGGCGCGCAATTTGGTGATTGACGATTATCGCCGCCGCCAGCGCCAGCCGGCGGAAGGCGGCGACGACATCGAGGTTCACGTCCACCACCTGCGCAGCCGCGCGGATCATCCGCAGCGGCATATCGAGCGTAAAGAGCAATCACTCCAGATCATGCAGGCTATTGAGAAGCTTGCCCCCGACCTGCGCCAGTGCGTCGTCATGCGCGACATCGAGGAAATGACCTATCAGGAAATCGTCGAGCGGCTCCAGGTTCCCGAAGGCACGGTGAAGTCGCGCATCAATCGCGGCCGTATCGAGCTAGCCCGCATCCTTCGCCGCATGAAAGTCATCGGGACGTGATTCCCGCTCGGGCTGCAAGCGCGCTCCGCAAATGCGCGGCGCCATGGAAAAATCGCAATGGAAGCATATGAAAATGAATACACCCAGCAGCGTCGCCGGAACTTAGCCGACATCGCGGCGCTGGGATTCCCGCCCTATCCAGCCGGCTACGACCGCACGCACAGCGTCAGCGAGATTGCGGCGACCTACGGCGAGCGCTCCGCCGAGGCGCTGGAGGACGAAGCCGTGGCCGTCCGGGTCGCCGGACGCATCCAGGCTGTCAATGTCATGGGCAAGGCCGCCTTCATTCGGTTTACCGATGGCGCGGCGACGCTCCAGGCCTACCTGCGGAAAAACGAGCTGCCGGAAGCGGACTGGCTGCTTTTCAAGCGGCTTGACTTGGGGGATTTCATCGGCGTCGCCGGCAAGCTCTTTCGGACGAAAACCGGCGAGCTTTCCGTGCACGCTGAAAAGCTGACCTTTCTGAGCAAGGCCATCATCCCGCCGCCGGACAAGCACTACGGGCTGCAGGACATCGAGTTGCGCTACCGGCGGCGCTACGCCGACCTGATCGCCAACCGGGACGCGCGGGCGGCGTTTGTCAAGCGGTCGCGGATGATTCAAGCCATTCGCCACTTCTTCGACGCGCGCGGCTACCTCGAAGTCGAGACGCCCATGCTGCACCCCATCGCGTCGGGCGCGACGGCGCGGCCATTCGTGACCCGCCACAACGCTCTGGATATGCCCCTTTACGCGCGCGTCGCGCCGGAGCTTTATCTCAAGCGGCTCATCGTCGGCGGCTTTGAAAAGGTTTATGAAATCAATCGCAACTTCCGTAACGAAGGGCTTTCGACGCGCCACAACCCAGAGTTCACGATGCTGGAATTCTATGAAGCCTATGCGACATATGAAGACCTCATGACGCTTACCGAGGAGCTTCTGACGGAAGTGGTCGCCCGCGTCTGCGGGACGGAGACCATCCCGTATGGCGAAGCGACCATTTCATTCGCCCGCCCGTGGCGGCGATTGACGATGCAGGAAGCAATTGTGACCTACTGGCCGCAGGAGAGCCGCCCAACCGTCGCCGACCTCGCTGACCTCGCGGGCGTCAATCGCGCCCTCGAGCGCCTCGCGCTGCCGGTCGCGCCGACCGCGGGCTACGGCAAGCGCCTGGGCGAGCTTTTCGAGCAGGTCGCGGAGCCAAACCTGATTCAGCCGACTTTCATCACGCGCTTCCCGACCGAGCTGAGCCCGCTGGCGCGGCATGCCGACGACGACCCGAACTTCGTTGACCGCTTTGAACTCTTTATCGGCGGCTTGGAATGCGCCAACGCTTTTACCGAACTTAACGATCCCGACGAGCAGCGCCGCCGCTTTGAGCAGCAGCTTGCCGAGCGCGCCCGCGGCGACGACGAAGCCATGCCGCTGGATGCCGACTTCATCCGGGCGCTGGCTTACGGCATGCCGCCGACGGCCGGCGAGGGCATCGGGATTGACCGGCTGGCCATGGTGCTGACGAATCAGCGCTCCATTCGGGATGTCATTCTTTTTCCGCATCTGCGCCCGGAAGCGCCGGAGGCGCCTCCAGCGCCCGCAGCGAAAACGCCGTGATATGGCGCGCGACGCGGTTGACAAAGCGGGGCGTCAGCGCGCTTTCGCGCGCCAACTGCAGGGTAATCGGGCGGCAAAAGTGCATGTGCAGGCACTGCCCGACGATGCTGAAGGCATGGAGCGCCACCTCGGCGTCCAGCTTGAGGTCGGGCCGCGCCAAGCGAATCAGTTCCTTGAGAATTTCAAAGCGCGGCTCGATGAACTCCCGCACCACGATGTCGAGCGCGCCGGTCGGATGGAGCATCTCGTGCGACATCAGCGCCGGCGAGTAATCGGTTTCGCCCTGCCGACCGTAGAGGTGCGTGATGAAGGTCGCGATGAATTGCGCGATTCCCTGCCGGGCGGCCGCGGGCGTGCCGACGCGCTGCGCAGTGCGCAAAATCCGCGCAAAGCGGGGCGTGATGTCCTTTGACCGCCGCAGCGCATGGCGCAGCGTTTCCAGGTAAAGCTCTTCCTTGCTGCGAAAGTGGTAGTTGACGGCGGCAATGTTGACGCCGGCCTCGGTCGCCAAGTCGCGGACGCTCGTGCAGGCAAAGCCGCGCTCGGCGAAAAGCCGCTCGGCCACGGTCAGCAAGCGGGTTTTGGCATCGGCGTCGGCGCGGCGGCGCGGCGGCGCGTCCGCCGGCGACGAGGTCGCGCCAGCGGGGGCAAGCTTGGCCTGGCGCCGGGCCGGCGACTTCACGAACTGAGTCGGCGACTTCATGAAATTTTGGATGAACTTTTGGGGCGGTTCAAATGCGGCGAGATGGCCGCCGCAGCTCCGGTCCGATCGGCGTTTTCCGGCATGCTTCGGCGAGCGAAATTTTCTAGCTCAAGATCAGCTAGCCCGTAGCGACAATATTCAAGCCTCGCTTTCTCCGAAGCGGGCGGCGCTCGACGCCTCGGCGAATGGCTCGATCCGCCACGCCAGCAGCCCGCGCCGGACGGTCATCAGCGCCCCGCCCGCCATCAGGCAAAAGCCATTGACGAAAAGCGCCTGCGAAGCGCCAAAGCGGTCGCCAATCCACCCGATGCCAATCGCGGCGACTGGCTGAAGGCCAAAGCCGACCATCAGCAGAATGCTGAGCAATCTTCCGCGCATCTGCGCCGGCGCGAGCATCTGCGTCAGACCATTGGCCGTGGTGAAGATAAACGGCACGGTCAAGCCAGTCGCCATAATGCAGGCGACCGCCGTCGGCAGCGAGCGGCTGAACGAATTGCAGACAATCATCGCGCCGGCCCAGATCGTGCAGCCCGCAAGCGCCAGCCCGACGCGGGGCGTCGCGCGGCTGAAATGCGTCACCAACAGCGAGCCGATGAGCGCGCCGACGCCCGAAGCGCCGAGCAGCCAGCCCAGCGTTCGCGAGTCGCCGCCCAGCACGACCGTCGCCAGCGCCGGATAGATCGTCAGGTTGGACAGCACGAAAAATGACGACAGCGTGACAAAAGCGAGCAAGTCCACCAAGCGCGGCTGGGATAGCAAGTACCGCGCGGCCTCGTCAAAGCCGCCCGGCTTGCCGGCCGCCGCGGAAGCCCGCCCGACGGCGATGGCGCGAATGGCCAGCAAGCTGGCGATGACTGCCAGAAAGCTGACGCCGTTCATCCAGAAGGCTTCCGCCACGCCGACGCGGGCAATCGCCCAGCCAGCCAGGGTCGGGCCGACCGTCCGTCCGAGCTGCACGATGACGCCATTCAGGGCCAGCGCCTTGCGAATTTCACCCATGCCGACCAGATCGCCGATGAACGCCTGCTGCGCCGGCATTTCAACGGCCGCCACCGCGCCCAACAGGAATGACAGCGCGTAAACGTGCCAGAGCTGAACCAGCTCGGTTTGCACGAGCAGCGCCAGCGTGAAAGCCAGCAGCATCGCGGCGACCTGAGCGACGATGAGCAGCTTCCGCCGGTCGAAGCGGTCGGCGGCCGCTCCAGCCCAGGGCGCAAGCAAAATCAGCGGAATGGCGCCCAGCAGCGCGACCAGGCCCTGGGCTTGCATGGAGCGGCTCAGTTCCCAGACCACCCAGGATTGGGCGGTGATCTGCATCCAGGTGCCGAGCAGCGAAACGGCTTGTCCGCCGAAATAGAGCCGGAAGGCCCGCCGGCGCAGGGGCGACCAGTCCGCCGCCCACTTCCGAGCGAAAGTCAGGCGAGACAGGGCGTGCGTTGTCATGGAGCTGGCTCGACCTCGGGCGCCGCGTCTTCCGGGCGCGCGCCATCCGCGGGCTTGACCGCGAGGCTGTTCGCGTCAAGCGTGGTGGACATCGCCCGCTGGAGGGCCACGACCGCCTTGTTGTAATCGGTCAACGCCCGAATCTCTCTCGCGCGCGCGGCCGACAGCGCGTTCTGACGGTCGAGGACGAGAAAGTTGGTGGACTCGCCCACTTGGTAGCGCCGCATCTCGCTCGCGTACTGGGCCTCGGCGGCCGTCCGCGACGCGCGCGCCGCCTGCACGCGCCGCAGCGCCGTCTGAACGGACTGGAGCGCATTCCGCACCTCGCTCTCGATTTGCGTCTCGAAACGGCGGCGCTGCGCCTCAATGAGGCGCTCCTGCGCCAGCGAGCGTCCCAGCGCGCCCTGGATGGCGCGGTTGTTGAGCGTAAAGCTCAGGTTGACGCCAGCTCGGACGCCATAGAAGTTTTTCGTGAAGAGGTTGCTCAGGCTGGTGCCGAAGCCGCCGATGAAAACGCCGGGCGTTTGATTGACCGGCGGCGGGATGACGACGGGCGGCAAGCCGGCTCCGGACGAAAGCAGGTTCAGCCGCTCCAGCACGGCCGTGTTGAAGCCGCCGGCAAAGGGGTTGGCCGCGATGGGCAGCGGCGTCCCGGACAGGCCCTGCAAGCTGTAGGCGCCGACGAAATCGAGCTGCGGGCGCAACTGGTCGCGGAAAAACTGCGCGTCAATGGCGTTTGAAGCTTTCTGAATGTCGAACTGCTCCATCTCCGGGCGCTTGGCGAGCGCGGCGCGCACGGCGTCGTCAAGGGCGATGCTGACCGGCTCCAGATTGACCTGCTCGGTGGGCACGATGGCCTCTTGCCATAGCGCCGACTGACGCTGATCGAGCATCAGCGCCTTGAGCGCGTTTTCCACGCGCGTTAGGCTCTCCAATGCCAGCAGAAACTCTTCTTGGCGCTGCTCGAGCTGCGCCTCGACAGAGACGATTTCCACCGGCGCGGCCGTGCCGGCCTCGACGAAGCGCCGATTTTGCTCAAGCTGAATCCGGGCTAGCGCCACCGCCTCGGCGCGGATTTCCACCTCGCGCCGCGCGAAGACCAAATCCCAGTAGGCCGATTGGACCTGCGCCACTATGTCTATGACGCGCTGCCGAAACTGCGAGTCCGACAGCGTCAGGCGCTTCTTGGCCAGCTCGATCTGCCGCCGCGACTCGTCCGTTCGGAAGTTGCGAAACAGCGGCTGCGTGAACGTCACCGTCACCTGCGCGGTAAAGAGCGGATTCACCCCGGCGAAGATATTCGTCGTGTCCTGGCGAGCAAGGGCGATCTCGGCCCCGATGCGGCCGCCGCTCATCAGCGGCTTCGTGAACGCGAAAGCGTTCTGGGCCGAGCGAAGCTCGACCGCGCCGTTTTCATCCGCGCCGGCGAAGGGATTGACCGCCGGGTTCCGCAGCGCCGAATAGGCGAACTGGTTCGTGAGCGTGATGTCGTAAAAGCCCTTGGCGCGGTTGACATCGAAAGCCGCCTGCTGAACGGCGATGCGCTGCACCTCGACATCCGGGTTGGCGCGCAGCGCCATCAGGATGGCGTCGCGCAGCGCCAGCGGACGACTCAGCCCCGGCGTCACGCCAATGCGCGGCTCGCTGGCGACCTGCCGGCGCGCTTGCTCGGCCAAGTCTGGCTCCGCGCCGGCTGGCGACTGGTCGGCAAAACGCACGATCCCAGGCGCCGCATGATGCGCCAGGGCGCTTGGCCCCTCGTCTTGCGCCGCCGCCGGCGAAGCGCCCAATCCGATGGCTGCCAGCGCGACCCAAGCCAACTTACGGAAATTCTGAATGTTCATAATCTCACCATTTCAATCGCTTGATTGAAACGCTTGTTTGAAATGACAACTCTTACGCCCTGGCGCGCGCGGCGTCAAGGGCGATTTCCCGCTCAGCCGGTCGCGGAAGCGCCCGCGGCGGCGCGACCGCGCCGGAAGCCGGAAGCTGGATGGAAGCAGAGAGAAGGCGCAGGCGTGCTACACTGCCAGGCCAGGATAACCGGTCGAGACCAGCGGCTTATGCGTCCGGCTTATGCGTTGCCCTCAAAAAATGGCGTCTGAAAACTTTTTGCCGCGCGCCAGCGTATAGCGCGAGGAAAGAGGTCACGTGATGATACAGGGCTTAGCGGGGTATATGTGGATGGTATGGCTCGCCATCGCCGCCGTGTTCGCAGTCGTCGAGCTTTCCACGGTCAGCTTCATCGCCCTGTGGTTTGGCATTGGCGCTGGCGCGGCGGCGCTGATGGCGGCGCTGGGCTTTGGGGCGCCGGTTCAAGTGCTCGTCTTTGTCGCGGTTTCGACCGCCTTGACGCTCAACACGCGCCGGATTTTTCTTCGCTGGCTGGCTCAGCCAGACTCCATCGCTCCCGTGCTGAGCGATAGCAGCCTCGTCGGCAAGCGGGGCGTGGTGGTGACGGAGAGCGCGGGCCCGCGCAGCGAGGCCGCGCTCGAGCTTGATGGAACGATTTGGACGGCCCTACCCATCGCCGGCGACGCCCTCGTCGTCGGCGAAGAGTGCGAAGTCATTCGCATCGAAGGCAATCAGCTTTACGTGCGCCCGATTCAACGCAACCCAGATTGGAAGCCAACGCGATATCTCAATAAATCCGTTTGACGCAATTGCGCTGAAACCATGGATTGTAGGAGGAGTCTGTCATGCAAGTTCTGTTGGTACAAGCTACGATCACCCTCGTAATCTTGATTGCGCTGGCGAGAGCCACCCGGATTGTGCCGCAGATGCAGGTGCTCATCATCGAGCGGCTTGGGAAGTATGCCGGCATTCTCACCAGCGGCCCGCATATCATCATCCCCTTCATTGACTCGCCGCGCAGCGTTAACTGGACGGGCTTTCCGGTCGGGATGCGATACATTGATCTCCGCGAGCAATACACCGACCTGCCGATGCAGCCGGTCATCACGAAAGACAACGTGACGGTCGGCGTGGACTCGGTGATTTACTGGCAGATTACCGACCCGTACAAAGCCGTGTACGAGGTCTCCGACCTCTCGGGCGGCATCATTCAGTTGACAGTCACGGCCATGCGCAGCGTGATGGGCGAAATGGACTTGGACGAAACGCTGTCTTCGCGCGACATCATCAACAACAGGCTGCGGGTGGTGATGGACGGCGCGACCAACAAGTGGGGCGTCAAGGTGACGCGCGTCGAAGTGCGCAACATCAACCCGCCGGAAGACGTGCGGGTCACCATGGAGAAGCAGATGACGGCCGAGCGCAACCGGCGCGCCACGGTGCTGCAAGCCGAGGGCGAGCGCCAGGCGGCCATCACCCGTGCCGAGGGCGAGCGCGACGCGGCGATTGCGCGCGCTGAGGGCGACCGCCAGATGCAGATCCTCCGCGCGGACGGCGCGGCGCAGGCGCGCCTGCGAGCGGCTGACGCCGAGGCCAAATCCATCCAAATGATCGCGCAGGCGCTGGCCGGCCGCGGCAATCCGGCCCACTATCTGATCATGGGACGCTACATCGAGTCGCTGCGCGACATGGCGCAAAGCGAGAACAGCAAGGTGGTCTTCATGCCGGTCGAGGCGTCAAACGTGATGTCATCGGTTGGCATGTTCAAGGAAATCTTCGCCGACGGCCCGGCCGGCGCGGCGCCGCAGCCGCAGATGCCGACCGCGGCGCCGATTCCGGCGCGGACGCCCGCGCCGACCGCGCCGCCGCCACAGTACGCGCCGCGCTAATCGCGAATGACGCCGCGCGCTCATCGCAGCGAGCCAGGAGGCGCGAACGATGGCTGATCAGCATGCGTCGCCCGAAAGCCAGCTTGTCCAACTGAGCGCGACCGACCTCGTCCGGCGGCTGGCGACGGGCGAGGTCACGGCCCGCGAAGCGACGGAAGCCCACATCGCTCGGATAGAAGCGGTCAATCCGACGCTCAGGGCGGTCGTCGCGACGCGCTTTGGCGACGCCCTTCGCGAGGCGGACGAAGCCGATGCGCGGCGGGCCGCCGGCGAGCCGCTTGGCCTGCTGCACGGACTGCCTATCACCACCAAAGCGTCCTTCGATGTCGCCGGACTGCCAACTTCGCTCGGGCTTGTCCGGCAAGCCAATGCGCGAGCGGCCGCTGACGCGCCAACCGTAGCCCGGCTGCGACGGGCTGGCGCGATTGTCTTGGGCAAAACCAACCTGCCCCAAGCGGCCATGGCGAATGAGTGCGAGAATCCGCTCTACGGGCGAACGACTCACCCGCTCAGCGCGCTTCGCGCGCCTGGCGGCAGCAGCGGCGGCGAGGCGGCAATCATTGCGGCTTACGGCTCGCCGCTGGGGCTAGGCAGCGACCTCGGCGGCAGCCTGCGCCTGCCGGCGCACGCCTGCGGCGTGGCGTCGCTCAAGCCGACGTCAGGACGCCTGACCATGGCGGGCCACGCCGAAGTCTTCCCTGGCCTGGAAGCCATCCAGTGCCAGCCCGGGCCAATGGCCCGGCGCGTCGGGGACCTCGCGCTGGCGATGCGCGCGTTGACCGCGCCAGACAGCGCGCCCGGCGATCTGACGCCGCCCCTGCCGTGGCGCGACCCGGAGGCATCGGCATCGCTTCGCGGGCTGCGCGTCGCCTATTATCTGGACAACGGCCTGTTTCATCCGTCGCCGGCCATCCGCCGCGCCGTCCGCGAGGCAGCCAACGCGCTTGAGCGACGCGACGCCGAGGCGATTCCGTGGCAGCCGCCGGACGTAGCGGAAGCGTTTGGGCTGTTTGTGGGCATCCTGTTCGCCGACAACCTGCGCTACATCCGGGAGCTGCTTTACGCCGAACCCATCTGGACGCCTATGTGGCCATACTTAATCCTCGCGCAACTTCCCAACTGGACGCGCGACTGGCTGGCGGGGTTGGCCGATCTGACGGCGCAGCGGGCGACGGCGCGCCTGCTGCGGGCAGCCCGCGCGCGCAGCGCCGAAGGCTACTGGCAACTGGTCGAGCGTCAGGCGCGTTACCGCGAGCGGTGCCTGGAAAGTCTCGCGGCGCAACGTTGCGATGTCATCTTGTGCCCAGCGGATGGGCTGCCGGCGCTTACGCCCGGCGCAAGCGCCTACACCGCCGAGGCTGCGAGCTACACGGCGCTCTACAATCTGCTGGGGATGCCGGCCGGCGTCGTCCCGTGGACAACCATCGGCCCCGGCGAGGAGAGCGACCGTCCCGATACGCTGGATATCAGCCAGCGGACGGCGCGCGAAGTGGAGCGCGGCAGCGCCGGGTTGCCGGTCGGCGTACAGGTCGTCGCTCGACACTGGCGCGAGGACCTCGTCTTGCGCGTCATGCGCGCGCTAGAAGAGTCTCGCGACTGACAAACGCTTTTCCGAGCCGATATGACGGATAGCCCGTCAGGCCACTTCTCCCAGGCCGGCGCGCTCCGGGAGGGGCGTCGTCGCGTCTGCGGCGACTGAAAAGCGCCCGCGCGACATCCTGGCAAGCGGAGAAGTCGCCGCTTTAGCGGAACGCCCGCGTCGGGCAGGCCCTGAGCCAGAGCAAATCCGCGGAAAAAGCCGATGGTTACCGTCACCTTGGCGATTGGCGCCGTAGCGGCGATGGCGAATTGGCGTCGCGCTTGGGAACGCAAACGTCCCGCCCGGCCCAAACGCCACTGACATGCTGATAGCCGCCGGCGCGCTTAGCTTGAAGCCCGACTGTAGCTGGAAAGTCACGTCGCCCGCGGCGCTGCCGCCCGGCGCAATCGGTTCCAGGTTCGGCAGCGTCCCAGTTAGAATCGTCACGTTTGGCGGCAGCGCGATCGTCGCCGTCGAACTGCCCGTGTCCTTCAAGCCCTTGACCGCTGCCGCCGCCCAGCGCCGTCCCAAATAGGAAGAGCCAAGGCTAGCGTCAGACGTCGCGCCCAAGAAATTTCAGGCCATTGAAAAAAAACGGGCTTGACGCTCGGAACTTTCCCCGCGACAAGCTGCTTTTTTTCTGCAAGCGCTTCTCCAGGCTGGGTAAACGGGCTTGCAAAGCCCTAAGAGCAAGGGGAGCGTATCGTAAGAAAACAGGAAACGCTCCGCGCGCAAACGCGGCCCGCCTTATCAGCTTGGCAGCGGCGACGCAACGCCAGCGCTTTTTGCGTCTTTTGTGTCGCCAAGGACAGCGCCCCTTCCAAAACGCGCCATCCCGAGCGTCGCCATCCCCCTCGGAAAGCGCGGCCAGACAAAAAACAGGTGGCGGAAAAATCCGCCACCTGTAAGGAGCCAAGGAAAGAGCTAAGGAACGTCGGCTTTTATCGCCGACCGACAGCCGTCTTCGCGCCGGGCTTTGCCGGATGACCTTTGACCGGTTTGACGGTCACGCCGCCTTTGTCGCGCAGCAGCTCAAAGCCTAGCGCTGGACCATCGAGCGTCAGCGTCGTCGCCATGACGGGGCCGGCGGCGCGGGTTTCATTGAACGCCACCGGGCAGGCCATTCCGCCAACGCCGAAGACATTGACGAAGAACCGCAGCCGTCGCACCTGTGGCAACGCAATGCGGAACGTCAGCACGCGCGTGTCCCCCGGATTGAGCGTCCCAATCGGCGTATTGCTGCCAATTGGCGCCTGGCCGTTGACCGTGGACTGACTCGCGCCGGCCTGGCCGCCGCTGCTACAGGTCGCGCTATCCGCCGTCAGCAGACGATGCGGATTCGGCGAGGCGACGATGACGCCCGTCGGCGTACTGTCCGGGTAGCCCAAGCCCGCCACCTGCACCGAGACATTTGAG
>CALCKX010000135.1 GCA_937966115.1 uncultured Chloracidobacterium sp.
ATGAGCTGGTCTATCCGGGGCATCCGGCGGGCCGTCCCATTGTCGGCTATGAGGCGACCGTCTCGGCGCTGACGGTTGACGACGCGCGCGCCGCCCACGCTCGGTTTTTCGCGCCCAACAATTTGCTGATCGCGCTGGTCGGGGACCTGCCCGTAGCCGAAATGGAGCGGCGCCTGCTTGAAAGCTTGGGCGATTGGCCCGCCGCGCCTGGCTTTTCGCTCCCCGCCCCGCCACCGGTCAAGCGCCAGACCGCGCCGCGGCGGCGCGTGATTCCGCGCCCCGACAAGGAGCAAATTCATATCTTGCTGGGTCATCTGGGCATTCCCCGCGCCCATCCCGACTACTACGCTCTGCGGGTCATGGACATCATTCTGGGCGATAGCCCGGGCATGACGGCGCGGATCCCGCGCATCCTGCGCGACGACCTGGGGCTGGCCTATACGACCTACGCCAATGTCACCGCCACGGCCGGGATTGATCCGGGGCGGTTTGTCGCTTACATCGGCACGTCGCCGGAGAACCAGTCGAAGGCTATCGCGGCAATTCAGGACGAGCTCGAGCGCATTCGGCAGGAGCCAGTGTCGGCGGAGGAGCTTGCCGCCGCCAAGGCTTACCTGACCGGCAGCTTTGTCTTCAATTTTGAAACCAACGCCCAGCGGGCGCTGTTTTTGATTGAGACTGAAATTCACGGGCTGGGCGCAGACTACGCGCAGCGGTACCCCGCGATGATTGAAGCCATTACTGTGGAAGACATCTTGCGCGTCAGCCAAGCGCATCTCAATCCTTCGGCGCTGACCACGGTCATTTCAGGCCCGGTTGCCGCGGATGTCGCTTGAAGCCCTTTTCGCCTGGAGGCTTGCCGGATTCCATGCGCTCACTGCTCTCCACTGTGATCTGGCGACTTGGCGGCGGGCCGGTCGCGCTGGCGCTCGTCGCGGCCTGCAAGTCGCCGCCCAGCGCGACAGTCGTCCCGGCCGCCGAGCCGCCGCCCGCGCCCCGCGGATCCGCGACGCCATTCGACGCCGACCGAGCGTTCAAGCACATCGAAAAGCAAGTCGCTTACGGCCCGCGCCCGGCCGGCTCGGCGGCGCTGGGTAAGCTGCGCGAGTGGCTGGTCGCGGAGCTGAAGGGCTATGGGCTGAAGGTGACGACTCAGCCCTTCACGGCCAAAACCCCGTCGAGGAAATTCCCAACCATCCGCATGGAAAACGTCATTGCCGAACTGCCGGGCAAGAGCGAGGACATTTTGCTCATCGCCAGCCACTACGACACGAAATACCTGGAGGATGAGGTTTTCGTTGGCGCCAACGACGCCGGCTCCAGCACGGCGGTGGCGCTGGAGCTGGCCCGCGTCCTGGCGGCGATGTCGCCAGAAGAGCGGGGCTTTCCCCATACGTTGCAGTTTGCATTCTTTGACGGCGAGGAGGCGGTCGTCGAGTGGGAAGGGAACGACAACACCTACGGCTCGCGGCACTTTGTCGAGCGGCTTCAGGCGACAGGGCAAGTCAAGCGCGTCAAGGCGATGATCTTGCTCGATATGGTTGGCGACGCCGACCTGTCGATTCCGAAAGAGTACCAGTCTTCGGCCTGGCTGGCGAATATCCTGCACGATACCGCGCGCGAGCTGGGCTACGGCGCGCATTTCCCAAGGACGACGCACGTCATCGCGGATGATCATATCCCGTTTTTGCAAGCCGGAATTCCAGCCGTGGATTTGATTGACTTCACCTATGGCAAGGATGAGGTCAACTTTGGGCCTGGCGGGCCCGACAACGCCTACTGGCATACGGCGCGCGATACGGTGGACAAGCTCAGCCCGCGCAGCTTGAAAATCGTCGGGGATACGGTGTTGCGCGCGCTTCCGAAAATTGCGAGGGAAATTGCGAAGGCGGACCGGTAGCCGGTAGCCGCGCGCCGCAAGCCGCGTTCCGCTTCAGCCCTGGCGGTTGCCGCGGACGGCGACGCCTTCAATCGTTTCAAGCCTCAATCGTTGGCCTCCTCCTCGTCGTCATCCGCATCGGGCGCGGCCAGCGGCTCTTCCGGGCCGGGCGCGATGCGCTGCCGGGATTTTGCGCGACTGGCGACGGCCGCGCCGCGATAAACGTCGCCGGCAATGACGGAGGCGCTCGACCCGCGCGCTGTCGAGCCTTTGGTAATCACGGTGACGAGCAGTCCGGGACGGTCAGGCGCGTCCACGAACGACACAAACAACCCGACTCGCGTTCGCGCGCCAAAGTCGCAGGTACAGCTTCCAGTCTTGCCGGCGACGCCGAACGCGGCTGCTCCGGAGCGCCGCGCGGTGCCGCGCTCGACCGCGCTGACCAGGCCAGCCAGCAGCTCGCCGCGAAGCTGCTCGGAAAGCGGGAGCTTCCGAACCGGGATCGGCTTGAAGCTCGCCGCTTCGCCCGGCGCGCGCAGGATTTGCGGGCGATAAAGCGTGCCGCCATTGGCAATGGCGCTGATGAAAGTCGCCAACTGAATGGCCGTGACGCCGAAGCCGTCGCCGTGGCTACAGGTTCGCCCCATATCCGCCGGCGCCTGTCGGGGAATAGACCCAGTGGCTTCTCCGGCCAGATTGATGCCGGTTCGGCTGCCAAAGCCAGCCTGGCGGGCGTAGGCGACGACGCGCTCAAAGCCAAGTCGCCGGCCCAGAACCTGAAAGTACTCGTTATTGGAGCGCGCCATCGCCGAGCGCAACGTCCAGGTTCGTCCTCCAACTGTAATTTCCTCATCGGCGGCGGCGAGCTTTTCCTGAAGCGCCGCGTAGCCGGTCAGCACCTTAATCGTCGAGCAGGGCTTGAAGGGCGTCCGGGCGGCCCACTGCTGGTTGACGATGCTGAGGACGCGACCGCTCGCTGGCTCCATGACGACGACCGTGCCGGCGCGGTCGCCAAGCGCGTCAAGCGCGATCCGGCGGATCACCGGGTCCTCGCCCCGCAGGTCGTCTTTTTCAATGTTGGCCTGCGCGGAGCGCCGAAGGCTCTCGTCAAGCGCTCGGATGCGGGCCAGCTCGGCGAGTCGCGCCTGCTCCGCGCGCCGGCGCAGGGCGGCGCGGGCTTCTTCCTCGCGGGCGCGCCGCCTGGCCGTCGCCTGCGTCGCGTAGCTGCGGCGCGGAGTGGCCCCGCGCTTCGCCGTCGCGGTTTTGTCCGCCAAGACCTTGGAGCGCTGGTCGCGCCTCGCTTGCGGCGGGGAAGGGGGCGCCGAGCGGCTTGCGACGCCTTTCGTCGCGGGAAGCGAATTCGCTTTTCGAGGTTGATTGCCGGGCGCTTTCGCGCCTAGGCCGGGCGCAGTCCTGGCGTTGGTCGCCCTTTGAGCCGCCGGCTTCTGGGCCGGCGGCCTTTGGGGCGCCGACTTTGGCGCGGAAGCTTTTGAGGCGGAGGTTGGCTTGGCGGGCCGTGGCTGCGGCTTTGGCTCTTTAGCAAGCGCGGCAAGCCCGGCGAACAGCGTCAGGCTGACGATCAGCCACCCCGTCCGGCCAAGGATGGCGCCTGCGCGCCGGTGAGGAAGCTCAACTCGCCTGATCATCTCCCGTCTCCTTCGAGTTTTTACCAAGAAATTTTACCAAGAAAAAAAGCGGCAGTCGGGAAGCATCGGAACTTGGCTCCGACTGTCCCCTGACTACCGCTGGCTGAAGTTAGAAGTTAGAAGCGATTGAGATTGCGATGCGCCTATCAATCCATTCGACGCTTGCGCATGCTGGAACGTTGCCGCTTCCGGGCTAGCTCGGACTTGAGACGCCGCTTTTCGCCCGGCGGCACGAAGAAGCGATGCCGCTTGACATCGGCGATGATGCCTTCCCGTTGCACCATGCGCTTGAAGCGCCGCAGCGCGCTATCAATGGATTCATTTGGCGCGACCTCAACGACGGCCATACGAAACGCTCACCACCTTGCCGCTTCACAATATATTTTTGAAGCACGTCATGATGCTCGACTAAAAAAACATTTGTCAAGGCGACGCTTGCAAGCGCCTGGCGCTGGTCGCGCCGCGGCGGAAACTTTTTGGTCGTCTGAGCGTCTATCCGTCCGGGCGTCTATCAGACTGGCAGCGGGCGATTTTCTGGAATCGCCCGATAACAGTTCTGTCTCAAATCCATCTTTACCCTTGGGCAAGGTTTTGCGTAAGGTGCGAGGCTGGCAATGCCCTGTGGGACGACAAGCGAATGGCTAATCCTGAGATGGCGCCCCGCGCTGATTCTGACCGTGTGGTTGCTCAGTCCTTGTCGTCGGAGGCCCGTCCCGGGCCCCGCGATGTGGCGGCCTGGGCGACGGCGGCGCGACAGGGAGACGCCGGCGCTTTCGAGCGACTCCATCAAGCCTTTGCGCCCATGGTTCACGGGCTGCTGCTGGCCCGCCTCCCGCTCTACGAGGTGGACGACGTGATGCAGGATGTCTTTGTCGCCGCTTTTCGCCAAATCAAGACGCTGCGCGAGCCGGCGGCCTTTGGCGGGTGGCTGGCCGCGATTGCCCGCCAGCGGGCGGCGGATTTTTTTCGCCGGTCGCATCGAACGGAACCGCTCGACGCGGCATCGTCCGCTACGATGGCAGCCGATGAGCAGCTCGCCGCCAAGCTCGATGCGCGGGTGGTGCTGAGCCACATTCGACAACTGCCGGAAGCGTACGCTGAAACGCTGATGCTGCGTTTGGCGGAGGGGATGACCGGCCCTGAAATTGCCGCGGCAACTGGGATGACGCCGGATTCCGCGCGCGTGAATCTCCACCGTGGCCTGAAGCTCTTGCGCGAGCGGTTGGGGATCAGCGTTCATCAGAGCGATGACTCGAGCGCGTAATCTGGCGTGAAAGGAAGCGAAGTCCATGCGGGACGATTATCTTTGGGATGGGTCTGGCAAGCCGGCGCCAGATGTCGCGGAACTGGAAGCGCAGCTTGGCCGGTATGGCTTTCGCAGCATCGGGAGGATGATGACGGTGAATGACTTTAATCGCATTTCTGAAACCAATCCCGCGGTCGGCGTCGCTGAGCCGGATGCCCCGCGGCGCGAGGCGCGCGTCCCCAATTTCGCCGGATTTCACCTGGACCCATTCCTGGTTCGCTTGTTCGGCAATCTCCGGGATACCGCGCAGGACTTCATTCGCAACCCGCGCCAGTTTTTCTGGCACAAGCCAACGCCCGGCGAGCGCGGCATGTTTTCAGCGGGGCTGTATTTCGAGCCGACTTCCCGCAGCTTGTTCCGCAACTTGGTCGCTTTTATACGTCAGCCAAGCGCCTTTCTGGGCCGCAGGCCCGCGCCGCCCGTCCCTGACGCGCCCAACCTGACGCAGGTTGACCTCCCGCCGCTGTGGGGGCGGATTGCGCTGGAAGTCAGCGATATAAGTCGCCGGGCGGCCGCCAACCCCGGCGGCTACATCGCGGCGCAGTTCGCCCTGACTCGCGCCGAGCGCCGCCGCGCGCAGCTTTTCGGGCTCTGCTTCCTGTTCGCTTTCTTCGTGATGTCCGGGCTGATTGGCGTCATGCTGGTGTGGCCCGCGCCCGCGCCGCCCGTCGTCGAGCAGGAAGCGAAGGAAGAGTTGCAGCTCATTTCAATGCTGGAGTTGCCGCCGCTTCCGCCGCCGCCGCCGGATGACCGCGACAGCGGCGGCGGCGCGGGGTTTGGCCTGAAGACGCCGGGCAAGGGCGGCGGGGGTGGCGGCAAGACCGACCCGGATCCGCCAATGAAGGGCCGCCTGCCGGAGCCGACGCTGGATCCGACTCAGCAAATCGTCGATCCGACGACGAAGCCGCGGATTGAAGAGCCGTCGTTGCCGGTCGCGCCCAAGATCATCGCCGATCCGCGCGCCGTGCCGCCGCCGGACTTGAAAGTTCCGATTGGCGACCCCAACAGCAGCAACGCGACCAAGCCCTCGGACGGCACCGGCAAGCAAGACGCGGGGATTGGAAGCGGCGGCGATGGGCGAAGCGTCGGGAGCGGCGCGGGGCCTGGCGGCGGTCCCGGGAGCGGCGGCGGCGTCGGCGGCGGTGTGGCCGGCGGCCCCGCCGGACGCGGCAGCGGCGACGGCGATGGCACGGGCCTCATTACGCAGCGTCCCAAGCTGGTGTATTCCGTCAAGCCGAAATACACCGAAGAGGGGCGCGTCAACAAAATTCAGGGCACCGTCGTGCTTTCAGCCACTGTTGGTCCCGATGGCTCGCTGAGCAACATCCGCGTCGTGAAGTCGCTTGGCTATGGCCTTGACGAAAAGGCCATCGAAGCCGCCCGCCAGTGCCGCTTCCAGCCGGCGATGGCCGACGGGCGCCCCGTCGCTGCGACGGTGAAGTTTTCCATGGAGTTCCGCTTGCTGTAGGCTTCTGGCGTGCCGACCACGATTGAAATCATCCGCCGCAAGCGTGACGGCAGGGAACTTGACCCCGCCGACATCGCGATGCTGGTCGAGGGCTACGCGCGCGGCGACATACCCGATTACCAGATGGCGGCCTTTCTGATGGCCGTCTTTCTGCGCGGCCTGACGACGGCGGAAACCCGCGCGCTGACCGAGGCCATGCTCTATTCAGGCGCGGTCGTGGATTTCTCGTGCTTGCCCATCCCCAAAGCGGACAAGCACAGCACGGGCGGGGTTGGCGACAAGACCTCCCCAGCGCTCGCGCCCATCGTGGCGGCCGCCGGGGTAGCCGTGCCAATGATTTCCGGGCGCGGGCTGGGACACACTGGCGGGACGCTCGACAAGCTCGAAGCCATTCCCGGCTTCCGCACCGACTTGTCGCTCGCCGACTTCCGCCGCCAGGTCGAGGACATCGGGGCGGCGCTCATCGGCCAGACGCCGGAAATCGCCCCGGCGGATAAAAAGCTCTATGCGCTGCGCGACGTGACCGGAACGGTGGAGTCCATCCCGCTGATTACAGCGAGCATCATGTCCAAAAAGCTGGCCGCGGGCATTGACGCCCTGGCGCTCGACGTGAAGTTCGGCAGCGGGGCGTTTATGAAGTCGCGCGCAGCGGCGCAGGCGCTGGCTGACTCGCTGACGAGCGCTGGCGAGGCCATGGGCAAGCGCGTCGCGGCGCTGCTGACCGACATGAATCAGCCGCTCGGCCGCGCCATCGGGAACGCCCTCGAAATCGCCGAAGCTCAGCAACTCCTGCGCGGCGAGCCGGTCGCCCCAGCCTTTCGGGACCTGACGCTTGACTTGGCTGCCCACATGCTGGCGCTGGCGGGGCGGGTTGAAACCATCGCCGACGGCCGCCGCTTAGCCAGCGCCACGCTGGCGTCCGGCGCGGCCCTGGCCAAGTGGCGGGAAATCATCGCGGCGCAAGGCGGCGATCCGCGCGTCGCCGAAGATGACCGTCGCTTGCCCAAAGCGGCCCATGAGGCGGTCGCGCGGGCGCCACACGCCGGGCGCGTCGCCGCCATGAATACCGAAGCCATTGGGATGGCCGCCGTCATTTTGGGGGCGGGGCGGCTGACGCTCGACGCCGTGATTAACCCCGCAGTCGGCTTTCACATGGAAGTCGCGCTTGGCGACCGCGTTGCCGCCGGCGATGCGCTGGTCCGCGTCTATTACGACGATGCCGCCCAGGTGCCCGAGGTCATCGAGCGGCTGAGCGCCGCCATCGCCATCACGGCTGATTGAGCGCGGTCGGCGGCCGCAAGTTGAGCGTTGTCCAGGCGGCTTTTTCAACTGCTGTGGCGCTGAATGGAAACGCCGGCGGCTGACAGTCTTTCCAGCTTTCGAGCTGATCGGCCCAGTGCGGACTCGCCGGATCGCCGGATACCCCCAGTGGCAAGCCCAGCCGCGAGGCATCCCGCTGGCTCAAGTCAGCGACAAAGCGCATTGAGACCGCGCTGCCGACGTTGGGCGTGGCGGCGATGAAACGCCCGCCGCCGACTTGCGGCAGCGCCGGAATCTGGAACTGGCGACCGAAAAGCGGGACCTCCGCCAGCGGATGCGGAAAGCGCATCGGGCGGTGGCGGCCCCACGTCCAGCGCTCGGGATCCGAACCCAGATGCGCGGCCAGGCGTTCCCGCGCCGTTTTGTGGCAGGCGCGCAATAGCGCCCCGTAGGCGGGCGTCCCCTTGGGCAGCCAGTTGGCCGGGCGCGTCATTAGCAGCCGTTCAAGCTGCGGCCCGCCAAAAACCGCCAGCCGCCAATCAGGAAACTCGTTGCGTCGCGCGCGCAGGGCGTTTTCCGTCGGACGCAGCCCGAAGTTCGCCGCGAGGAGTTGCTCGCGCACGGCCTCGGCCAGCGTCAGCGCCAGGACGGCCGCCCGCGAGTCCGGCGCCATTTCGCCGTTCCAGTCGCGGAACAGCCGCAACGTGGCCTGCCATTCGGCGTCGTCAGCCGCCTCCGGGTCGGCGTCGGCGATAGCGAGCGCCTGCCGAACGAAGCCGAGCGCGCCAAGCGCCGTGATATCGCCTTGAACGCGCAGGCAATCGGCAACGGAAACTTTTGGCTGCGCTGCCAAAAGCTCGTAAATCCGCCGCGCTCGGTAGGGCGGCGACCACCCGGTCGTCAGAAAATGCGGGTAACTTCGCCCGACGACACGGCTGTTGGCGGTGACGATCATGGCTTCGGGCGGATTGAAGACGCTGGGCAGCTCATCGAAGGGAATGAGTCCGACCCATTCGCCCTGACCGGTCGCGCCATCCGCCGGAACGCTTCCGTCGCCGCCTTTGCGGCGGGGAATACGCCCCGCGCCGTAGTAGCCGATGTTGCCGTCCGCGTCAGCATAGACGAAGTTTTGCGTTGCGCCGCCATAGTCGGCCAGCGCCTGCCGGAAGTCGTCCCAGTTCGCGGCGCGGGCTAGCCGGCGGTAGCAGCGCGATTCATTCGGGGTGATGTCAAGGGCTGTCCAGCGCAGGGCGAATCGCTGCCCATCCCGCTCGAGCACGATGGGGCCGTGGCGCGTGACAACGACTTCCTGCCGCACCGTGTCAAAGTCCGGCGCGCCTGGCGCGCGCCGGACTTTGATCTCCTCAATGCGCGTTTCAGCTTCGCGCCAGCCCTGGGGCGTTTGGTAAAAGCTTGGGCGCGCCGGATCGAAGGTTTCAAGGAAGAGGTCTTGCGCGTCGGGGGCCAGGTTCGTGCAACCCCAGGCGATGCGCTCGTTATGGCCAATCAGGACGCCCGGAATGCCCGGCGCCGTCACGCCGGCCACGCGGTAGCTGGGCGTCGCCAAGCTCACCATGTGCCAGATGCCCGGCGCAGAGGCGTCCAGGTGCGGATCGTTGGCCAGGATTGGCTTGCCGGTCGTCGTCCGCTTGCCCGAAATGACCCAGTTGTTGCTGGCGGCAAGCTCTTCGGCGTAAAGCCCAACTCGCGCCAGCGAGGCGGCTTGGGCGGCGAGCAGGCGCTGCGCATCTGATAAAGCCTCCAGCGCGAGCGGCGCGCTTAGTCGGGGCGGGGCGCCGCGCTGGGGCGAGCGGCGCTCGCGCCGGCGGCGATCCGTCGGGGGCGCCGCCGGGCGGTCATCGGCGCCAACCACGATCACTTCGCTGACGCTAACCTCGCCGGCATCAATTGGCTTGGTCAGCGCGGCGTACTTCTCCGGCGCGGCTTGCGCCATGGCGGCGCGCGCCAAATCAACCGGCCAGGTTGTCGAGAGCGATTCACAGAAGAGCTTGCCGATGAGGAGCGTGTCATCCGGTCGCCACGGGCGCGGACGATAGCGCAAAAGGCGGCATTCCAGCGGCAGAGCTTGGTCGCTGCATTGATTGAGGTAGGCGTTGACGCCAGCGGCGTAGGCTTCCAGGTGCCGCCGCTCGTCGGCCTCCATTTGAGCGACGGTTGCCGCGCAGACGCGGGCGAAGCCATATGCTCGGCGCAGGCGGTCTTCATCGAGCGCCTGCTCGCCGAGGATCTCCGCCAACTCGCCGGCGGCGGCGCGGCGCAGGAGGTCCATTTGCCAGAGCCGGTCGCTGGCCGTGACATAGCCCTGCGCGAAAGCGAGATCATCGTCGTTGGCGGCGGTGATGTAGGGTACGCCCTGCAGGTCGCGCAACGCCAGAACCGGAGCCGTGAGACCGTCGAGCGTCAAGGTGATGGCCGCCGGGCGCTGCGCGGGCGATGCGGGACGCTGCGCGCCTGTCGCCCGGAGCGGCAGGCACGGCGAACACAGCAGGCAAGCGCCAAGCGCGGCCAGCGCGCCGCGCGTTCCAAGCCAGAGCTTTGAGAGAGCGAGTTTTGGCAAGGCGTTCGGGAGATAGTGCATGTTTTTAGAAATCGCGCTAGAGTCGGCAGCTTTTGAGAGTTATTACTGTCTTCATACCCAAGGAGTCCTGCTATGCCTACGGGAAATCCGTCAGACGAGCCAATCCAATCTCAACCGTCAGACGAGGCGGCGGCGCAGCCGAACGCGCAAGTGGTTATTGGCGAGGCGGAGATTGAGCCGATTTCCAACCAGCCGGCGACGGCGGCCGAGCCGGCCGGCGGGCTGGAGTCCGTCATGCTTGACGTGGGGGGCGCATCGGAACGGATTGCCTCCGCCTCGGTCGGCGACATCTTACAGGATCCGCCGCCCGATGTGCGGGAAACGCCAACCTTTCTGTCGGCGCTGCCAGAGCCGTTGACAGACGTGGACGCGCCCCCGCAGCTCGCGCCGCTGCCCGACGAGTATGAGACCGACGCCATTGCGGCGCTGGTTCAAGACCCGTTTCGAATGTTCGTGTATTGGGAGGCGCGCCCGGAGACCGCCCGCTTGGTCGAGCGTCTCTTCTCGCCGGAGGAGGTCGCCACGTTTCGCCCGACGCTGCGCGTGACTGAGCGGGAGACTGAGACGGAGACTTATTACCCGGCGCTGTATCGCGGGAGCGAGTGGTTCAGCGTGTTTCCTGACCGGACATACTTGGTGGAGTTTGGCGTCCACTCGCCGCAGTTTGGCTTCATTCGGCTGATGTCGGCCCCGGAGCGGAAGACGCCGCGCGGCACGATTGCGCCAGAGACGTCGCCGCAGCCAGAGTATCAAATCTCGCAAACGCGCTTCCGGCGAACGCTCGAAGTCTCTGGCTTTCTCCCCAACGGGGGCGCGCTGCCGGGCGAGCGGTTGCGGGAGTGGTTTGCGCCGCCCTTAGCGGAAGCGATCTTCACGGCCGGCGACGGTCTGCCGCTGGCGACGGAGCAGGTCGAGCAACTGCCGGATTCCGTTCGCGACGTGGTCGGCGGGCTGCTTGAGCGCGACGGCGGCGACGTGGCGGCAATGGCGCTCCTGCACTATTTGCCGGCGTTGTTGCGCGACACCTATCTGGCCCGCTTGGCAGCGCGGGGCGCGCCGATTGCCTTCGCCAACGCGGAGCGGCTTTTGGCGGCGGGCTATGTCGCCGATGCCGAACCGGCGGATGAGGAAGTCATCGAAGAGCTGGAATGGGGCGACTGGATTGAGGATGAGGAAACCTTCGACGTGCCAGGCTTGCAACGGTTTGGCGTCGGCAGCTCGGCGGGTAGCGAGCTGGGCAGCTTGCGGCAGCGCCGGCGGCGACGATTGCCGCGGCGGCGCGTCCGGCGACCGGAGGTGACGCCCTCGGCATTGCCGCCGGTCATCCCACCCGCTTGGTTGCCGAGCATGGAGCGCCCTGGCAGCTTGCGGTTGTCGGGCGGCGGTTTGGGGACGCTGTACTTTGACCTCGACGCCATTGCCCGCGAACTCGCCGCCGAGCTTGGCCTGCCGGACGCGGCCTGGGCTTAGACGGCCGTTTTGGCGACCGCCTGCCAAGCAGCTTATCAGCGATGCCAGGCTCGTCGGGGGCGCTGAGCGATCAGCGCCCCAGGCGAGTCAGATACGCTTCGCGCCGGAGGCGCGCCGCCTTGTTCAGAAGAACCGCATCGTGTAGCTGAACCGGACGCCACGCCCGATTTCCGGCGCGAAAGCTTTGATGAACGAGAGGTGATTCCGATAAAGCCGGTCGCCGAGGTTAAAGCCCGTCACGGAAAAAACATGCGCCGTGCCGGACGTCGTGAGCGTGTACGACCCGACCACATTGACCACCGTGTAGCCGGCCGTCGGCTCCTCAAGCGTGAAGAGGCGCTCCTGTCGGTTGGCCATGAGCAACTCCGGCATCAGGCGCAGACCCTTGAACGTCCCCTCCAGCGCCACCCGCGCCCGCAGCGGCGGAATCCGCGGCAACGGCAAGCCCGTTTTCAGCTCGGCGTTCGTATAGTCAAGCTGGCTATAGAGCCACAGGTTCGGGTGTAAGTTGATATCGAGCTGCGCCTCCGTCCCCAAAAAACGCGCG
>CALCKX010000136.1 GCA_937966115.1 uncultured Chloracidobacterium sp.
TTCAACACCTATTCCACCTTGCAGGGCGTTGATCGCGTTATTCCGGTGGATGTCTATGTGCCGGGTTGCCCGCCGCGCCCGGAAGCCTTGCTCTATGGCTTGATGCGCCTGCAGGACAAGATCATGCGCGACCACCCGACCCGGTTTCTCTTCGGGCGCGGGAACGAAATTATCGAGCCGGAAAAGTCAGTCGCCGCCTAGCGGCGCGCCGCTTCCGCGGCCGCGCCGTATGGCTGGGCGAGCGGCGCGCCCTTCGCGACCGCCTGGCCCCAGCCGGCTTCGGGTCCGCGCGCCCTGCCTGGCGGCGACATCCGGGAGAGACGAGCTTCCGGTCGCTGCCAAGCCGCGCCATTCTTGGCGGGACAGGTCTTGGCGAAAAGCGGCTGCCGGGCGCGGCGCCTTCTACCGGTAGCGCTCGAGAAACGCGATCCGGTCGCGAGCGGCGGCGCCCCAGTCCGACTGCGGGTCGCTCGCCGCATAGTCGCGCCAGGCGTCCAGCGCCGCGGCTCGGCGGCCCAAGGCTTCCAGCGCCCGGGCGCGGTTGTAACGGGCTTCCAGCAGCCCCGGCTGAAGTCGTAACGCCTCATTGAAAGCGTCGAGCGCCGCCGCCGCCGCTTCCGGCTCGTCGCGGGCGGCTTCGAGGAGCGCCAGCCCGAAGTCGCTGCGCAGTTGCGCGTCCTGTGGGAATTGCTGAAGCGCCAGTTGCAGGTGGGCGAACGCCGCCAGCGGGTGTCCCTCGGCAAGGTAGAAGCGTCCCAGCGCGCGATGACCGTCCGCCGTGGGGTCGCGCAGGAGTCGCTGCTCGAGCTGTTGGCGGGTCGCCTTGAGCTGAAGTCGCCCGTGGTCGTCGGCCTGGCCGCTCCGGTGGATGGTCGCTTGCTTGGAGGCCGGCAAGTTGGCAAGCCGACCATCGAGCGCCAGCCCGGCTGTGGCGGCAACGCGCTGGAGCGTCAGCTCAGCCTGGGCCTCGATGCCGCTCGGGCGCCCAAGCCATAAGTAAGCGCCGCCAACCGCGCCGGCCGCGACCAAGCCCAGCCCAAGCCGGCGTCGCCACCGGCGGGGACGCCGGGCGAGCGGCTCGGCTTGGGGCGCAGGCTCGGTCATGCTTGCTCCAAGTCAGCTATCAATTCGCCAAGTTCGGCGGCCAGGGTTGGATGGCCATGCCGCTCGGCGGCTTGTTGCCCTTGTCGCCAGGCCGCGCGGGCCGCTTCGATGTCGCCCAATCGCTGGCGGGCTTGTCCCAGCAGCCGGTAGCCGGCGCCCTGATCATCGCTTGCCTCCAGGTAAGCGACGAGATGCCTGACAACGGCTGCGTAGTCGGAAATTTTCCAGTACTCATTCGCCAGCCCATAATGCGCCATGGCGTTGCCGGGATTGGCAAGGAGCATTTTGTGCAGCGACTCGATGCGCGGCGTCGTCATGCGGCAGCCTCCCCGGCGTCGCTTGAAGCCGGCTCGCCGGCGGAAGGCGGCGAGGGCACTTCGTATTTCTGAAACGCGAGGTCGGGGCGCTCGACTTCAAGCAGCTCAAACAGGCTGCGCGTCATGCGCAGCCCGCGCGTCGCCCAGAACGCCCCGCGCGCTTCATACTCGGTTTCAAGCGCGCGGGGCAGCCCGCGCAGCTCGACTTCCTTGGCCCATAGGATCACGTCAACTCTCTGCATCATATCGCCAGCATACTCCCTTAGAAGCTCTCTAGGAAGCCGGCGGCGAAGCCCCGCCCGGCGCAAGCTCGGCAGCGCTTGGCGTCAGCCACCCGACGCGCGCGAGGTAGGTGGCGAGGAAGAGAATTTTGGGCTCAAGGTGCGGCAGGCCGGCGATGATGTCCGCCAGCGTGTTTTGACCATCGAACAACTCGAAGAGCGCCAGGTCGGATGGGCCTAGGCTGGCTTTTGCCAGGGCGTTCTCCAGCTCGGCCGTCCAGCGGTAGGTCGCGTCGAGCGGCGGCGCGAGTTGGCGGTCGCCAAGGAAAAAAACAAGGTCGTCGCTGATGGCGAGCGTTTCCAGCGGCGACGTGATGCGCGTGTGCGCGCCCTGATTTTGCGCCCATTCAATCTCGTCGGCGACCGTTGCCAGCAGGAGCGCCGGCGTGACCGGCTTGACGAGCGACGAGAGTCGAAGGCGCTCCATGGCTCGCGAGAGCACCTCGTCCGGGAGGCGCGTCAAGGCGATGATCGGCGTCGTGACCAGTTGCTCGCGCATGAGGCGCGCCGGCGCCAGCTCGCCCAGGCCTGGCGCGGTATCCACGATGACGAGCGCCGGCGGCGGGTCGTGGTACGCTCGCGCCGCTTCGTGATCGGGCGCGACCAGGACTTGGTAACCGGCTACGCTGAGCGTTCCGTGGATGAGCCGCGCCATTTCGGCATCAGTCCCGACGAATAGGATGGCTTGGTGGCGGATGATGCTCATGGTCGCTCGGGGAAGCTCGTCGCCAGCGCTTCCAGCCGCGAAATCCGCTTGTCGAAAACCGCATGCCTGATTTCATGCAGCGTGTCGAGCTGGTCGAGTTCGACGAGCGCGATATTGATGCGCCACATGACTTCCTGGCGCGCCTTGCGGCAGCGTTTCTTTTCGGTTGAGTCGGCGCGGCGGTACCACGCTTCGAGCGTCGCCCGCTTGAACTCGAACTGGCGTTGCTTGAGCTCTTCGATCAAAGCGAGCAAGCGCGCCTGGAGGTCGGCGCTGGTTGTCTCGCGGGCGCGCAAGTAGGCCTGAAAGCGCTCGCAGATGCGCTCGGCAAGCGCCCGCTTGATGCCGGCCGCCAGGGCGATGTCGCTGGGCAGTCCGGTCGTATAGCTTTCAATGCGCGACATGCCAGCCGCGAAAAGCTTTTGGGTCGTTCGCTGCCCGACGCCGGCGACTTGCTTGAGCAGCGTAGTCACGATGATGCTTTCCGGCGACGCGACCGCCGGCGGTATCAGGAACGCGTTGGGAAGATAGTTCTCCAGGTCGGCGTAGGCGCTCAGCACGCGCAGCTTCCAGTGGCGTCCGTAGCGGCGGCGGTCGCCCTCGGTGTGATCCTGAAGCAGGGCGGATTCGAGCCGCTCCAGCCGACTGCTCAAGTCAGTGAAATCAATGGATTCCGACGCCCGCCGCAGGCTCGCCACGGCCGGGCGGCAGGCCGTCAGCCAGTCGCGGGCGAAGCCGCCCTTGCGCAGCTCGGCGATGAAGTCCTTGATGGGCTGCGTGTAACCGGCGGCAATCTCCGTGAAGAGCTGCCGGACTTCCGGCGGGATGCTCGGCTCGACCACTTCCCCTTGCCAGAGCTTATCCGGCGCGCCGATCTCGGCGGCTGAGTGAATCGCGGCGTCAAACGCCCCTTCGAGGCTGCCAATAACGTCATCAAGGAAGTCATCGTCCGTATCCACGGCAAGGTCGTCGAATGGGTCCTCGTGGCCGTCGAAAGTGACTTCGGTGGTGATGCGGCGCGCATGCTGGGTGGTCGTGGCGCTGGACGGGGGCGGCGTCTCGACGGAGAGCAGAGCCTGGAGGCGCTGCGTGATGTGCCCGGCCAGCGAGACATCCGGGCTGGAGTCCTCGCCGCTGAAAGACCGCACGACATCCACAAAGCAGGTGGTGGCTTGCGAAAGCCCGTCGAGTCCGGCGGTGAATCGCTCCGGGGGGAAGCTGGCCAAGCGCAGCGCCAGCGCCGCCGCCGCTTCGGCCAGCGCCAGCAGGGTCTCGACGCCGGCGAGCCGGGCGGGCGGCAGCCCGCCCGGCGCTCGCCGCAGCTCGCGCGTCGCCGCGAGAAGCTCGTCCGTGTGTTCGCACACCGCAAGGTGATACGCTGGGTGGTGCGGCGCTCGACGAATCCGCTCGATGTAAAGCTTTAAAAGCGTGGCGCTGTCTTCAACGCCAACGACAAAGGCCTCAAGCGTGGTGAACTGATTCATGGGAGCCGTTTGGATGTCGCGAATGTAAAGCGAGCATAACATAGCCGCCCGCCGCTGCGCTCGCGAGCGCGGCGAAGAGCGAGCCGGAAGAGCCATCCGGAAGCCCGCTCGGCGCGGCATCGGGCGTTGCGCGCCGCGGTTAGTTCCGCCCAATCAGTCCCGCCAGCGCTTCCGGCAGCTCGATTTCCATGCGCAGCAGCGCCGTGCTGTAGGTCTTGCCTTGCGCGTCGCTGCGCAGCGACACTGTGCCGCCGCCGCCAAGCGACTCATGGAGCAGAAAGTTGAGGGCGTCGAGGTTGGGCAGCTCGTAACGCTCCACCTCGCCGCGGCACAGGTCGGCGAAGTGCGCCTTGACGCGCTCTGGCGTGACTTCCTCGAGCAGGACGGGATAAAATTCAGGGCGGCGCGCAATGAGGCCGATGTTGGACGTGTCGCCTTTGTCGCCCGACCGGGCATGAGCAATCTCGAATAACTTGACTCGCATATTTACGCTCTGGTGGCCCGCGCTCGCGCAGGGCCTTTGCGGCGCGGGCAAGCGCCGCGCCATGGCTTGGCCAGGCAGCTCAGTCGCGCTCGACCGCCAGCGCGACGGCATTGCCGCCGCCCAGGCAGAGCGCCGCGACGCCGCGCTTGGCCTGCCGCGCCTGCAAGGCATGAAGGAGCGTGACGAGAATGCGCGCGCCGCTGGCCCCGATGGGGTGCCCGAGCGCAATCGCGCCGCCGTTGACGTTGACTTTGGCCGGGTCGGCTCTAACTTCCTGCGTGACGGCTATCGCCTGAGCGGCGAACGCTTCGTTGAACTCGAACAAGTCCACGTCGTCCGCGTTCCAGCCAGCTTTGGCCAGAACGCGCCGCGTCGCTTCAACTGGCGCCATCATAATGAGCTTTGGCTCGATGCCGCTCATGGCCTGGGCGACGATGCGCGCCAGCGGCGGCCGTCCCAGGCGCTCGGCCTGCGCCGCCGAGGCGACGACAACCGCCGCCGCGCCATCGTTGATGGTCGAGGCGTTGCCGGCCGTGACCGTTCCGGCGGATTGAAAAGCCGGCTTGAGCTGCGCCAGCCGCGCCGCCGTCGTATCGGCGCGCGGGCCTTCGTCCTCGGCAAGCGCGATGGGGTCGCCCTTGCGCTGCGGGATTGGCACCGGCTCGATTTCCGCCCGAAACGCCCCGGCCTGTTGCGCGGCAATCGCCTTGGCCTGGGAGGCGGCGGCGAAAGCGTCCTGCGCTTCGCGGGAGATGCGGTAACGCTCGGCGACGACCTCCGCCGTGCAGCCCATGTGCCAGTTTTCAAAGGCGCACCACAGCCCGTCGCGAATCATGACATCCTCGATTTCACCATGGCCCAGGCGGTAGCCCTCGCGGGCTTTCGGCAGGAGGTAGGGCGCATTGGTCATGGATTCCATGCCCCCGGCGACGACAAACTCGGCGTCGCCGGCTTGAATGGCCTGCGCCGCCAGCATGACGGCGCGCAGACCCGAGCCGCATACCTGATTGACCGTGAGCGCCGCCACGGCCGGCGGAAGCCCCGCGCCCAGCGCCGCCTGCCGCGCCGGATTCTGACCCAGCCCGGCTTGCAGCACGCAGCCCATGACGACTTCATCCACCTGAACGGCGTCAATGCCGGCACGCTCGATGGCGGCGCGGACGACCCGCGCGCCGAGGGCGGGCGCGGCGAATGATTTGAGCGAGCCTTGGAACTTCCCAATCGGGAGCCGAACAGCGGAAAGAATAACGGAAGCGGGCATTGTGGATGATTTCTCGCAGAGGGAATAATGATGCGCCGCTAGTATATGGCAGAAAACGCTTTCACACTACGGTCAATGATTCTGGGACGCGCGATGACGAGTGAAATCACATACAGGTCGGTTGCCCGGCTAGCGGCTGAAGGCGTCGCTCGCTTGGAGGAGCGCACTCGGCGCGGAGAGTTGCTCTGGCGACCGGTCGCCTCGGTGCCGGTTGCGCGCTTCACGGCGGATGACGCCGGCATCCGCTACACCCTGACCATTGGCCGCGACGGGTTGCCGACCCTGCTGACGGCCTTTGACTCAGCCCGGCGGCTCGTGTTGTGGAAAGCGTCTGGCGCGCCGAGCGGGCGCCCGGACTTGCAGGCGCTGGAGCGACTGGTGACGGCGCGCTTTGCCCCGGCGAAGTCGCCGGCCGAGCCGGATATGTCGCGGGTGGCGATATTCCCGCTGCGGCGCCCGCCCGCCGCCGCGTCGCCGCTCATTGAGCGCAGCGCCTGAAGCGTCGCCACGGCGCGAGATTCCGCAGGGCGACGGCTCTTTCCGGGCGGGACGGCGCCCGCCGGGACGGCCCGTCCCCCTCCGGACGCTCGCCGCGCTTGGTCGCCGCGCGCCTGTTCCGGGAGCCGCTCTCCAAGTCGCTGGCCGCTTCGGATGCGTCGCCCGAAGCGCGCCCGCCGTGGACGGCTTCGCCGCGAACGTGATTTCATGCCTTCGCTATGGCTGCCGAGAATACCCAAGCCGCGCTCGCTTCGGTCGCCGCTCGGCGCGCGCTCTGGACGCTCCTTGCCGTCAATCTGGCCGTCGTTGTCGCCAAGGCCGTCGCCGGCTGGCAGGCTGGCTCGCTGGCCGTTCTCAGCGATGCCGCCCACTCGCTGACCGACGCCGCCAACAACCTCGTTGGCGTCTGGCTCATTCGCGCCGCGGCCAAGCCGCCTGACCGCAAACACCCCTATGGCCATGCCAAGCTCGAGCCTATTGGCGCGTTTGTCGTGGCCGCGCTGATGGGAGTCACGGCCTATGAAATCGGCCGCGAAGCCGCGCTCCGCCTCTGGTCGGGAGCGGTCGCGCCGGTCGCCCTGACCGGGCTTACCTTCGCCGTCATGGTCGGCACGCTCATCGTCAATGGGCTGGTTGTCTGGTATGAGCGCCGCGTCGGGCAACGGCTCGGGAGCCCCTTTCTGCTGGCGGACGCGCAGCATACGCTGAGCGATGTCTATGTCACGCTGGGCGTTCTGGCTGGTCTGATCGGGATGCGGCTCGGCTGGGCCTGGCTCGATCCGGTCATCGCGCTGGCGGTCGTGGCGGTGGTGGGGTGGGGCGCATACCGCGTCTTGATGACGGCGGTTGACGACCTGATGGACGCCGTCGCCGTGGATGGCGACGCTCTCGTCGCGCTCGCCCGTCAGCATCCCGATGTGGCGGATGTCCAGCGCGTGCGGTCGCGCGGCCGCGGCGCGTATGGCTTTGCCGAGCTCACGCTTGTTTTTCGGCACAATGACTTGCGCCGCGCCCATGCGACCAGCGACCTTCTGGAGGAGCAGATTCGGCGCATTCACTCAATCGCCCACATCACGATTCACCTCGAGCCCGTCGAAGCCGCCGCTGCCGCCGCTCGAAACCCAGGGGAAGTATCCACAGGGGAAGTATCCATATGACCGAATCCCGCGAAGTCGCCGTCCTCGCTGGCGGCTGTTTCTGGTGCCTGGAAGCCGTGTATCGCGATATGCGCGGCGTCGAAAAAGTGGTTTCCGGCTACGCCAACGGGCAGACGCCCAACCCGACCTACCGGCAGGTTTGTTCCGGCGAGACCGGCTATGCGGAAGTCGTGCAAATCTCTTTCGATCCGCAAGCGACGAGCTACCGCGAGCTGCTCGACGTTTTTTTCGCCATCCACGATCCGACGACGCTCAACCGGCAGGGCGCGGATGTCGGCACCCAGTACCGCTCCGGCATCTACTATCTCACGCCCGAGCAGCGGGCGACGGCCGAAGCCGCGGTCGCCGAGCTTGCCGCGCAGAAGGTTTTCGACGCGCCCATCGTGACTGAAATCGAGCCGCTGCGGAATTTCTATCCGGCGGAGAGCTACCATCAGGATTACTTCGCGCGGAATCCGTATCAACCCTACTGCCTGGCGGTGGTCGCGCCCAAGGTCGCCAAGTTTCGCCAGCGGTTCCTCGACCAGGTCAAAAAGTAGCCGCAAGTAGCCGCTCCCCGATGCCAGACGCCGCCGCTTCGACCGTTGCCGCTCCCGCCGCATCGTCGCCCCTCGCGGATGAGCCGCTCGCGGTTCGCGGCGCGCGCGTCCACAACCTCAAGAACATCACGGTTTCCATTCCCTATGAAAAGCTGACGGTCGTGACCGGCGTGAGCGGGTCGGGGAAGTCGTCGCTGGCCTTTGACACGCTGTATGCGGAAGGCTATCGCCGCTACGTGGAGTCGCTGTCGGCCTATGCCCGGCAGTTTCTGGAGCGCCTGCCGAAGCCGGACGTGGACGAGATTTCGGGCATCTGCCCGGCGATTGCCGTGCAGCAGAAAAGCCAGACTCGCCAGCCGCGCTCGACCGTCGCCACGCAAACGGAAATATACGACTACCTGCGGCTGCTCTACGCCCGCGTCGGCGAGGTCTATTGTTATCGCTGCGGCGCGCCCGTGCGCCGCGATACGCCGGAGTCGGCGGTTGAGGAAGCTTTGTCCCTGCCGGATGGGGCGCGCTTTTACGTGACCTTTCCGATCCACGCGGCCGTTCCGCCCGCGCCGGGCGACAAGCCGAAGCGTCCGCGCCAGAAGGACGTGGCGGCGCGGACGCAGGTCGTCGCGCAGTTGATGAGCTTATTGCAGCGCGGGTTTCGGCGCTTGCTCGTCAATGGGCAAGTCATCGAGATCAATACGCCAGATGACTTTCCCGGCGAGACGCTGGAGGGCGTCGAGGTCATCGCCGATCGGCTGGCGGCGCGCCCTGACGCGGCTGCGCGCCTGACGGATTCGGTCGAGATGGCTTTCCGCGAGGGTCACGGCGACATGGCTATTCACGTTGTCAGCCCGGCGCCGGCCGTGATGCGCTTTGGGGAGCGTTTCGCCTGCAAAGCCTGCCGCCTGGACTATCCGCCGCTAGAGCCGACGCTATTCAGCTTCAACAGCCCGCAGGGGGCTTGCCCGACCTGCCAGGGCTTCGGCAGCGCCATCGGCCTGGACTTGGCCAAGGTGATTCCCGACGCTGGACGCTCGCTCGCCGACGGCGCGGTCGATCCCTTTGAGAAGCCGCAGCTCGATTGGGCGAAGCGCAAGCTGCGCGCCGTCTGCAAGGCGCGCGAGATTCCGTGGCGGACGCCCTTTCGGAACCTGACGGACGAGCAGCGGCGACTGGTCATCGAAGGCGATCCGCAGAGCGACTGGGGCGGCGTCCGGGGGGTCTTTGACTGGCTCGAGACGAAGAAGTACAAAGTTCACGTTCGAGTCTTGCTGGCGAAGTATCGCGGCTACGCCGCCTGCCCGGACTGTCGCGGCGGGCGGCTGCGCCCGGAAGCGCGGGCCGCGCAGGTTGGCGGGCGCGATTTGCCGTCCGTGACGCGGCTTTCGATTCGAGAGGCGCTGGAGTGGTTCACGGGGCTGCCCGACCGGCTGCCGCCTGAAGCTCGCGCGATTGCCGCCCGCTTGCTCGAGGAGATCGTCAGTCGCCTGCGCTTTCTCAGCGATGTCGGGCTGGACTATCTGACGCTTGACCGGATGGCCACGACGCTATCTGGCGGCGAGGCGCAGCGCATCCAGCTCGCGACGCACCTTGGCGCGGCGCTGACCGGCGCGCTCTACGTGCTGGATGAGCCGAGCGTGGGGCTGCATCCGCGCGACACGGCGCGGCTGGTGGCGACGCTGGCGCGCCTGCGCGACGGCGGCAACACGGTTGTCGTGGTCGAGCATGACGAAGCGACGATTCGCGCCGCGGATTACGTGGTGGACATTGGTCCTGGCGCGGGCGAGCAGGGCGGCGAAGTCGTCTTTCAGGGGACTTATGACGCGCTCCTGCGCGATGAGCGCTCGCTGACGGCGGCCTATCTGCGCGGCGACCGGCGCGTTCCGACGCCCGCGAAGCGCCGCGCCTGGAAGCAGGCGATTCGTTTGCGCGGCGCGGTCGCCCGCAATCTCAAGGGCATTGACGTGGACATCCCCTTGGGCGCGCTGACGTGCGTCACGGGCGTTTCGGGATCGGGAAAATCCACCCTGGTTCACGAGGTTTTGTGTCGGGCGCTCGCTTCGCCGGAAGCGGCCGCCGCCGTCTGCGCCTCCATCGAGGGGCGCGAGGGCATTGCGCGGACGATTGCGGTTGACCAATCGCCGATTGGCAGGTCGGCGCGGTCGAATCCGGCGACGTACATCAAGGCCTTCGACGCGCTTCGGGAAGCGTTCGCCCAGACCCCCGAAGCGCGGCGCGCCGGCTTTGGCCCAGGGCATTTTTCATTCAACGTGCCGGGCGGCCGGTGCGAGGCTTGTCAAGGCGCGGGCGTCATCGCCGTCGAGATGCAGTTTTTGGCCGACGTCGAGTTGCCCTGCGAAGCCTGTAACGGGACGCGCTTCACGCCGGAGACGTTGGCGATTCGCTTTCGCGGCAAGAATATTCACGAAGCGTTGCAACTGACCGTTCGCGAGGCGCTGGCGCGCTTCGATGGCATTCGGAAGCTGACCGAGCGGCTGCGCGCGCTGGACGAGGCGGGGCTAGGCTATTTGCGCCTGGGGCAGCCCGCGACGACGCTCTCCGGCGGCGAGGCGCAGCGGCTCAAGCTGGCGGCGCACATTGCCGAGGGCGAGGCTTCCGGCGCGCTGTTCATTTTCGACGAGCCGACGACGGGGCTGCATTTCGCCGATGTCGCGGTCCTGCTGGGCGTCTTTGATCGGCTCGTGGCGGCTGGGGCGTCGCTGCTGGTCATCGAGCACAATCTCGATGTAATCAGGGCGGCGGATTGGGTAATTGACTTGGGGCCGGAGGCAGGGGCGGCAGGCGGCGAGGTGGTCGCCGCTGGCCCGCCGGAAGCGATTGCGGCGACGGAGGCTTCGCATACGGGACGGTTTTTGCGGATGCGCGGCGCGGTCAGCTAGCGGGCTTTTCAGCTAGCGGGCTTTTCAGCTAGCGGTTCAAAAAGCGCGCGGCGGCGTCTCGCCTACGCCAGGCGTTGCCACTCGATCATCAGGCAGCGATCCGCGACCACGCGCAGCCCGGCGTCGCGCGCCTGCCGAATGCTCGGATGCGCCACGCCAAGCTGGAGCCAGAGCGCCTTCGCGCCCTTGGCAATGGCCGCCTCGACGATGGGCGGCACGTCCTCCGGCCGACGGAAGACGTTCACAAGGTCGATTGCGCCTGGAATGGAAGCCAGGTCGGGGTGGCTGGCGCGCCCGAAGACTTCAGCCTCCAGCGGGTTGACTGGCACGATGTCGTACCCCTGGGCAAGCATGAAGCGACTAACGCCATGGCTGGCGCGGTCAGGCTTCGACGAGAGGCCGACCACGGCGATGCGTCGGCAGTGTTCAAAAATCCAGGCCATGTCGGCCTCGCGCTGAAAGTCGGCCACGGAAAAATCGTTCGTCATGACTTGATCCCGATGCTTGATCCCGCGCCAGCGAAGCTATCGCCGGAGCGCCTTCTCGAGAAAACGCCCGGTCTCGCCAGCGCATCCGCTCGAACGCAAGCCAGGGTTGGGCGTGAAATGTTATAATAGACCGCTGGCGCGCTTTGCGGGGGCGCCCGCGGGGCGGGCTGGCGACAACTTCACCGGGGGATGCGCGAGTCCTCTGTCAGGGGCTTCATACATGGGGAATTTGGGGAGGCGCTTGCTCGCCGGCGGGCTCGTCGGCGGGCTGCTTTGGGGAACGATTGGCAGCATATCGTCCGCGCCGGTCGCCGGGCAAATTAGCTGGGGGCGCGGCAAGGAGAAAAAGCCGATGCTGCCGAATCCCTATACGTTCAATGTGCCGCGCGACGCCTTGCTCGAGGCGATCCGGCAGGTGCTGAGCGACCGCGAGCTGGTCATCGATGAAAAGCTCAGCGCGGAAAAGCCCGGTCGCCTGGTCACGCAGCCAGTCGTCTTCACGCGCGGCGCGCTGACCTCCGGCTCGAACCTGGAATTCATCGCGCGGCGGCCGGGCGGGGCGCGCTTCACTTGGGTGCGCGGGCGTTACGCGCTGGAGCTCGAGGCCCTGCCGCTCGACCCGCAGCGGACGCGCCTGACGGTCTATGCGCGCATCGAAGGCGAGCGCCAAACCGAAACCGGCGGCGTCTGGGTGGACTGCCCGTCGCGCGGCGTCAAGGAAAATGAAATCCTCGAAGCCATTCTCAAGCACCTGAACGGCGAATCCTGATGTTTCCGCTCCACGAACTTGCGATTGTCCCGCTTCCGCTCGCGCTGGCCTCCAACTGGTGGCTCGTCATCTGGGGAACGCTGGCGGTTCTCTTCATCCTGCTGTCCCTGGCATTGTTGTGGCTTGCCGCGCGTCAGCTCCAGACCACCCCGGATGGCCGCGATGTCGGGGAGGACGGCCTGCTTGGGCTGACGGCTTCCGACCCGCTCGCGCCGCCGGCGTCGGCGGCGCTGAACCGCGCCCGCGCCGAGACGCCAGCGGCGCGGATGGCCGTCTCAGCCGGCGCCCTGCCGGAACGCGGGTTGCCGGTCGAGGTTCGCCCGCGCGTCACGGCGGAAGACCTGTCGGCGCTGACGGCGGTTGCCGAGGCGCCGCCCGCCGCGCCGAAACCGGCGGAAATGCGCCCGCCCGCGACGGAGGCGGACCCCTGGGGGGGACGCCAGGCGGACGCGCCGCGCAAGTCGCCGTTGCCGGATGAGCCGCCGCCGCTGCCTGCGCCGGCGACGGCCCTGCTCTCGACCGCGCCAACGCTGGCGCTGCCCGCGTCGCCGCCCCAGACCAGCCCGCTGGCGCAAGACATTCGGGACCGCCTGGCCCAAGCGCCGTCTCCAGCGGCGCGCGAGGGGGGCGGGGCGCTGGCAGCGCCGGCTGAGCGGATGGACGCCGCGCCCGCGGACGGAGACGCCTTGGCCAAGGCGCAGCAAACCCAGGCCGGCGAATGGCGCGAAGCTCGCCTGACCGAGCGGCTTCCGGCGTCCCGCAAGGCTTTGCGCCCTCCTCAGCCGCCGGTCGCCGCGCCGCTGCCCGCGCCGCCGCCGGTTTCGCTCCCGGCGGCGGAAGCCGCGCCGCCGAAGCCGTTACCGGTTCAGTTCGTGCCCCAAGTCGCGCCGCCGCCGCGCCCGGCGGCGGAATTCGCGCCGCCGCTCTTCGTCGCCGAGGAGCGCCCGACCGGCATCGGGCGCGAAGCCGCTTGGCTGGTTGTCCTGTTCGCGCTGTTTTGCGCGGTTCTGGGCAGCCTCTCCATTATTTTCTTGCCGGCGGCGCGCAACCGGGTTTTGCCGCCGGCTTGGGCGGAACGCGTCGCCGCCATCCCGCGCGCGCTTGGCCTGGAAGCCGCGCCGCCGCCTATCCCGGTCAAGCAGGTTGAAGTGCGGCGGTATGCCAATGCCTATTCCGCCATCCCCAAGGGCGCGACGGGCAAAATCGTCCGCGCCGTGACCATTGCCGGTCTCGTCAAAAACATCAGCTCCGAGAAGCTTTTCGACCTGCGCGCCGAAATCGAGCTCTATCCGCGCGAGCCGGAAGGCGCGCCGCCTGAGCGCCGCATCATCTATCTGACGCCCAACCTGCTTGAACCGCAGCAAGAAGGGCGCTATACCCTGACCGTGGCCGACGCTGAGTATCGTCAATGCTCGCTCAAGCGAGTCGTAACCGGCGACGGAAAAGACCTGAAAGAAGTTCCGGCCGTCTTTGTTCCCGGGACGCTAGAGCCGCCTGAGGAAGCCCCGGCGAAAACCGCGCCGCCGCGCCGCCGCTAACCGAACGCATGATGGACCTTCTGAAATACCTGCTTGATCTCGCTCTGCACCTGGATGAGCGCCTCAACGCCCTTGGCGGGCAGCTTGGCGGATGGCTTTACGTCGTTTTGTTTCTGGTGATTTTTTGCGAGACCGGGCTGGTCGTGACGCCGTTTCTGCCGGGCGATTCGCTGTTGTTCGCCATTGGCGCGCTGGCGGCGACGCCGACCAGCGTCCTCAACGTGCACATCGTCGTCGTTTCGCTGAGCTTCGCGGCGATTCTGGGCGACACGGTCAATTACTGGATTGGGAAGCGAGTCGGCCCGACGGTGTTCCGCAGCGACACCTCGCGCCTCTTTGACCGTCGCCACCTCGACCGGACGGCGCGGTTTTACGCCAAGTATGGCGCGAAGACGATCATCATCGCGCGGTTTATCCCCATCGTGCGCACCTTCGCGCCCTTCGTGGCTGGCATTGGCGCGATGCACTACCCGCGGTTTCTCTTCTACAACGTCATCGGCGGCATCCTGTGGATTGCCTCGATGACCTACGCGGGCTATGCCTTCGGCAACATCCCGTTCGTGAAGCGGAACTTCTCGCTGGTCGTCCTGGGCATTATCCTGGTATCGCTGCTGCCGGCCGCAATCGAGATTCTGCGCGAGCGGCTTGGCGCCCGGACGGCGGCGCGCTCCTCCCCCGCCGCGACTCCTCTGGCTGCACCGGAAAAACTGCCGTGAGTAAAGCGATGTCATTCGTTCCGGCGCGCCTGGCGCGGCGGTCGTGGCTGCTGTGCGTTCTGAGCGGCATCTGGCTCGTTGGCGGCATCGCCTGCGGCGGCCGGGCGCCAGACGCGCCGCCCTCCCAGCCGGGATCGGCGGGCGCGCCGGACGCCAACCGCCCCGACTCCGACAAAAAGCCCCGCGTGGCGCTGCTCAGCCCCGGCCCCATCAGCGACGACGGATGGAACGCCTTTGGCTATGACGCGCTCAAAATCATTGAAAAGGAGCTGGGCTGCGAAGTCCGCCAGCAACAGGTCAACGACAGCCCGGCCGACCGCGAGCAGGGCTTTCGCGCCTTCGCGCAGGAAGGCTTCGATGTGGTCATCGGGCACGGCGGCGAGTTCGCCGACCAGGCGCTCGCGGTGGCGCGCGATTTTCCCAACACGACCTTCGTCGTCACGGCCGGCGACAAAGCCGCGCCCAATGTGGTGAGCGTCGTGTTTGACACGGGGCAGGCTTCCTATCTTGCCGGAGCGATTGCCGCGACGCTGTCCAAGACCGGGCGCGCCGGCGCGATTGGCGGGCAAAACATTCCGGCGTCGGCGCGCAATCTCTACGCCTTTCGCAACGGCGCGCGGGCGGTCAACCCCAACATGGAGGTAGCCGTCGCCTTCATCGGCAGCTGGACGGACACCGCCGCCGCCCGCCAGCAGGCCCTGGCGATGATTGACAAGGGCGCGGACTTCATCATTCACGACTGCGACGCGGCGGCGGCGGGCGTCTTTCAAGCCGTCAAGGAGCGCGACATTCGCGCCTTTGGCATGCAAAAAGATCAGTCGCATCTCGCGCCCGACCACATCATTGGCAGCCCGACGAGCAATCCGCAGGGGTTGGCGGAAGTCGTCCGCCGGATTTTGCAGAAGGAGCAAAAGGGCGAGGTAGTGCATCTGGGCCTGAAGGACAACGCCGTTGGCTTCGCCGTCAAGAAGGGCGTTATCTCGAAGGAGCTTGAAGGCAAGCTCAACGCGCTCACGCTGGCCATTCAGAAGGGCGAAATTGACGTGTTCAAGGAACAGCCCTGAGCCGTGACGACGTGGGCCGCGCGCGACATTGCCAAGCGCTACGGCGCCGTCCAGGCGCTGGATGGCGTGTCACTGACCATCGAGCCAGGGCGCATCCATGGGCTGCTGGGCGAAAACGGCGCGGGCAAGTCCACGCTCATGAGCATCCTGTTTGGCGCGACGCGCCCCGACCGGGGGCATATCGAGCGGGATGGACGGCGGATGAGCTTCGCTTCCGCGCGCGACGCCATCGCCGCCGGCGTCGGCTTGGTGCACCAACACTTTCATTTGGTGGAGAGCTTTACCATCCGGGAAAACGTCCTGCTGGGCGATGCGCGCCCGAACGAAGCGCGCCTGCGCGCCGCCGCCGAGCGACTGGGTCTGGCGGGCGACCTCGACGCCGTCGCGGGTCGGCTGCCGGTGGGCGTTCGCCAGCGGGCGGAGATTCTCAAGGCGCTCTATCGGCAGGCGACCCTGCTGTTGCTCGATGAGCCGACGGCGGCCCTGACGCCGCCCGAAGCGGAGGCGCTCTTCGCCTTCGCCCGGGAGCTGCGCGCGGCCGGGGCGAGCGTCGTGTTCATCACCCACAAGCTGCGCGAGGCGCTGGAACTGTGCGACACGGTAACCGTCCTGCGACAGGGGCGCGTCATCGCGACTCAGCGGGCGACCGAGGCGACGCCCGACGACTTGGCGGCAGCCATGCTCGGCGAGCGGCTCGCGCCGCCGACCGATGCGCCGCCGCTCGCCATCGGCGAGCGCGCGCGGCTTCGGGTGGAGCGACTGTCCGCCGCGAGCGACGCTGGACCGGGCGTCGAGGGCGCGTCGTTTGAAGTCCGCGACGGGGAAATCTTCGGCATCGCCGGCGTGGACGGCAACGGTCAGACGGCGCTGGCCGAAGCGTTGGCTGGCCTGCGCCCCGCCGCCGGGCGCGTCTGGCTGGATGACGCGCCCGCGCCGGACGGCCGGCGCGCGCGCCTGGCGGCCGGGCTGCGCTACATGCCGGCCGACCGCCGCCGGGCTGGGTTGGCGCTCAACCTCTCGGTGGCGGAAAACGCCATCTTGGGCGATGAGGCGTCCCCGGCGTGGCGGCGGTGGGGCGGGCGCTTGGACAGCGCCGCCATTCGGCGACATGTGGCGACGCTGACCGAGCGGTTCGCCATTCGAATGCCCAGCGCGTCCGCGCCGGTGGCGACGCTTTCCGGCGGCAATCAGCAAAAGCTGCTGGCGGCGCGCGAGTTGGCCCGCCGCCCGCGCGTTCTGGTGGCGGTCAACCCGACGTGGGGGGTGGACGTTGCCGCCGTCGCCGCGATTCACCGGGCCTTTCGAGCCGCCTGCGCCGAGGGGCTGAGCCTGGTGTTGATTTCCAACGAGCTGGATGAAATTCTGAGTCTGTCTCAGCGCCTGGCGGTGATGCACGCCGGGCGCTTGTCGCGGGCGCTGCCGCCGGACGCGCCGCTGACTGTCATCGGGCGGCTGATGGCTGGCGACGGCCCGACCTGGGAGCGGCATGGCTCGACTGCCTGAGGCGTTGCGCGCGCCGGCGTTGTCGGTCGCGGCGGTGGCAGCGGCGCTGGCGGCCGGCGCGGCGGTTCTCCGGCTGGCGGGCTACGCGCCAGGGCCGGCGCTGTGGGTGATGGCGAACGCCGCCTTTGGCGGGCCGTTCGCGCTGGCGGACACGCTGGTCAAAGCGACGCCGCTGGCGCTGTGCGGCGTCGGCGTGGCGCTGGCCTTTCGCGGCGGACAGTTCAACATCGGCGCGGAAGGGCAGATGCTGATGGGCGCGCTGGCAGCCGTGGCGGCGGGCTTGCAGCTCGCCTCGGGCTGGGCGATGCCCCTGGTTCTGGCGAGCGCCGCGGCCGCGGGCGGCGGGTGGGCGTTTCTCGCCGCTTGGCTCAAGACGGCGCGCGGCGTCAGCGAAGTGATCTCGACGCTGATGCTCAACTTCATCGCGTTCTGGCTGGTCAGTTGGCTGGTTCACGGGCCGCTTCAGGAAGCGGCGAAGAGCTATCCGCAAACGGAAATGGTGGCTGAAGCCCTGTGGCTGGGACGGTGGCTGCCGCCGACGCGCCTGCATGCCGGCGTGTTCGTGGCGGTCGGCGCGGCTTTGGTCGCCTATGGCTGGCTATTCTTCACGGCGAGCGGGCTACGGCTGCGGGTGTTGGGGGATAGCCCGCAGGCGGCGCGCACGGCCGGCATCAGCCCGGAGCGGACGGCGTGGCTGGCATTGACCCTCAGCGGCGCCTGCGCGGGGTTGGCGGGCGGCATCGAGGTATTGGGCGTGAGCCGCCGGCTGTATGAGCAGTTTTCGCCGGGCTACGGTTACATGGCGATTGCCGTCGCGCTGCTGGCGCGGCGGCACCCGCTGGGCGTTTTGCCGGCGGCCGTCTGCTTTGGCGCGCTGGAGGTCGGCGCGGCGGGGCTTCAGCGCGCGGTCGGCGTCTCGGCCGGGCTGGCGGGCGTGGTCGAGGCTTTCGTCGTGCTGGCGGTGGTGGCGGTCAGCGGGCGGCGCGACGCGCCCGCCTGACGCCTGCCAGCCGCCCGCGCGCCCGGTTTCGCGAATGGTGACGCCATGCCTGGACATCGCTTTTACGCGCCGTCGGAAAGCTTTACAGCCGCCGACGCGCGCTTGCCCGCTGATGAAGCGCATCATGCCGTTCACGTTCTTCGCGTCCGCGTTGGCGAGGCTGTCAATGTTTTTGACGGCCAGGGGCGCGCTTTCCGCGCCATCGTCGCCGAGGCCTCCAAGCGCGGCGTTCGGCTGGCGCTGGCCGAGCCGCTCCCGTCCAACGAATCGCCGCTTGAGCTGACGCTCGCCGTCGCCATCCTCAAGGCCGACAAGTTCGAGTGGGTCATCCAGAAGGCGGTTGAGCTGGGCGTCGCCCGCGTCATCCCTCTGATGACCCGCCATGTCGAGCCGGGGCTTGTCCGCGGCGTCTCCGCCGACCGGCTCGCCCGCTGGGCACGCATCAGCCGCGAGGCGACCAAGCAGTGCGGGCGCAGCCGCCTGACCCCGATTGCCGCGCCGCGTCCGGTCTCCGATCTTCTGGCGGAGGAAGGCGTCAAGCTCTTTTTCGCCGAGCGCGGCGGGCAGGACCTGGCGCGGGTTGTCGAAAAAGTTGTCAGAAAAACGGACGCCCCGCCGCCCATGACCGCTTTCGTCGGGCCGGAAGGCGGCTGGAGCGATGCCGAGCGCGAGCAGGCCCTAGCGAGCGGCGCTCGGCTCGTCACGCTCGGCCCGCGCATCCTGCGGGCTGAAACGGCGGGCATCCTCGCCGTCGGCTTGCTTCAGCTCGCGTTTGGTGATTTTGTCACCGCCGCGACAACGGCGCCGGAGCGCCCTGAGAATCGCCATGACAGTTGATCGCCTCTCGCTGGATGTTCTGGTTTTCGGGCAGTGCCGCGCGCTCGTCGGCGCGGATACGGCCCCGGTGCAAGTGGCCGTCCCGGCGACGGCCGCGGCGGTCGTGGAGGCCGTGTGCGAGCGGTACCCGCAGCTTGCGCCGCTGCGCGCCAGCTTGCTGGTTGCCGTCAACGAGGAATACGCGCTGGCGGACGCGCCCATCCGGGCCGGCGATGAAGTCGCTATCTTCCCGCCCATTGCCGGAGGTTGAGCGCCCGATGCCGGATACCGAGCCGTCTGACGACCTCATTGCGCTAACCCAGGCGCCGATTGACGCGCCAAGCATCGTTCGGCGCCTCGTTCGCTCGCCGGTTGGCGCCGTCGCGACCTTTGAGGGCGTCGTCCGCGACAACCTGCGCGGCCGCCGGACACGTTATCTCGACTACGAAGCCTATGCGCCGATGGCGCTGAGGATGCTCCGCCGCGTCGCCGCCGAAGCGCGCGCCA
>CALCKX010000137.1 GCA_937966115.1 uncultured Chloracidobacterium sp.
TGTGGTCAACGCCTTGGACTACTTTGTTCTCAAGCATTACTTTGCGAAAGAGCTGCCGCAAGTAACTTACCTGTATGAGTTTATGACTTACCGCCAGCCTGCCGACCCGAAGCGCGGCCTGCGCGCGCTCCTGCAAAATCCCCGCACGCCGCCTTTTGAAGATACAGAGGCATTTGTCACGCGGCACAACCGCTTCTACATCGTTTGTCACAAGTTTCACCAAGGGGACTACATTATTCCGCGCATCAGGCAATACAATTTCCCCTTAGTGCGAGAGACGGCGGAGTATCTGGTCTATGAGTACATTGAACAGTCTACGAGCCGAGCCCGAGCCGGCGCGAGACTTGCTCTTGGAAGGCGCTCTTCAAGGGAGCAGCCGGCGGCGGACTGTCACGCAATTCTTGTCACGAGTCTTGTCACGAGTTTTCCAGCCGCTTCAACCAGACGCGCTTCGCCAACCCGGTCAGCGCGGGCGCGGCGCGCTGACCGCCCCTACTCGATGTTGACCGACACGAAGCGAAACTCCCAGCGCCCGCCGGACTGCACTTCGATCCCAATGACCGCCGTCTCGCCCTGGCGCAAATCCTGCGTCAGGCGCGCCAGGTCCTCGGGCGACATCACCGGACGCCGATTCACGCTATGGATGACCATGCCTTTCGCGAGACCAGCTTCATCGGCCGGGCCGCCAGGCGCAATGGACGCGATGATGACCCCGTTCGGCTGCCGCAGCTTGGGGACGAGGTCGGCCGGCAACGGCGCGACCTTCAGGCCAAGGATGCCGGCGTCGCCGGCGGATTCCGGCTTAGGCGATGGCTTGGCGGTTTCGGCAACCGGGCGCTCGTCAATTGTCACTTGGACGGTCTGTCGCTGCCCATCCCGAATGAAGTCGACCGCGACGGTCTTCCCGACCTCGGTTTCAGCCACTTTGGCGGTTAGCTCGCGCTCATTGCGGATAGGCGCGTCATCGAACCGGATGATGAAATCGCCGCTGCGCAACCCGGCGCGGGCGGCCGGGCTTTCCGGGCCGACAGTATCCTGCACCAGCGCGCCCTCAGTACTCGGCAAGCCGAGCGACTTGGCCTGGACCTCGGTCATCGGCTGGACCGGCAGGCTCACGCCAAGCCAGCCGCGTCGCACGCGACCTTCGAGAATCAGCTTCCGGCAAACGCGCTCGACCAAATCGGAAGGAATGGCGAAGCCAATGCCCTCGCTGCCGCCAGACTCCGAAAGAATCATCGTGTTGACGCCAATGACCTCCCCCCGCAAGTTCAGCAACGGTCCGCCGGAGTTGCCCGGATTAATCGAGGCGTCGGTTTGCAGATAGTTGTTGTATTGAGCGAAGCGGTTGGAGCGCGAGCTGGGCAGGTTGCGCCCTGTCGCGCTGATGACGCCGACGGTCAGGGTGTGCTCGAGCCCAAACGGCGCGCCAATGGCGATGACCCAGTCGCCCTGCTCCATTTCGGACGGGTCGCCCAGCGTCACCGGCGTCAGCCCGGTTAGATCGACCTTGATCACGGCGAGATCGGTTGGCGGGTCAACCCCGACGAGCTTCGCCAGCGCTTGGCGCCCGTCGTCAAAGGTGACGCGGATCTTATCGGCTTTACCCACCACATGCTCGTTCGTGATGATGTAGCCTTCAGAGCTAATGACGAACCCGGAGCCGGAGCCGCGTTGCTTGAAGCCGTCTTCCACCCCCGGAATGGGCGGATGATTGCGCCCCAGCCCGAGCGAATCGGCCGAGACGGTCTCAACCACGCGAATGCTCACGACTGACGGCTTGACCAATTTGCCGACCTTCCGGAATGCGGTCGAGAGGTCAGCAGCCACGCCGCTAAGCGGCTCTCCGCCGCGCGATACGATCGTCAGCCTCGATAAGTCCAGCGCCGCCGGGCGAGCGGTTCGGGCCAACACCATCCAGCCGCCCACCACGAGCGCAAAGCCGATCGAGGCGACCAAAGCCGATTGAGCGGCCAAGCCAAGCAACTTCCGACGTGTATTCATAGGCCGAGAACAAAGCGAGTCAGTGGCGGATAGGGAGGGAGAAAAGCGAGTGTGGAGCGCGTTGCATAGACTGTCAACAGCCGGCATCGAGCCTGATGCGTTTTTCAAGCGAGAGGCGCTCGCGAAAGGCGTGGAAATTTCCGACTTTTTCTTCGCGCCGGGTCTCTATGTCAGCGAATGCCATCCCGCGCTTCAAGCAAGCGACGCATAGACGGAGTTGGATCATGCCATGCTGGTTGCCATGGGGAATGTTCGGCGGCTTGCTCTTCTGGGGAATGCTCCTTTTCGGGGGGATGCCCGACGGGACGGCTTTTGCCCAGCAGCCGCCGCCGCGGATGCCGGGCGACGACCTGGAGGCCGCCCCGCTGCGCCCGGCCGAGATGCCAGCGACCGCGCTTTATGAATCGCGGCTGCTAGCGCGAGCCCTGCGGCTGACGCCCGAACAAGCGCGGCGGATGCAGGAAATCCGGCGGCAGGAAGGCCCGGCCATGCAATCCGCGCGACGCCAAGTCATGGCGTATCGGCGGCGGCTCAATGACGCCATCTATGGCGAGGAGACTAGCGAGGCGCTCGTCGAACAGCGCGCGCGCGAGCTGGCGGCGGCCGAGACCGAGCTGACGCAGCTTCGCGCCCGCCTGCAATATCGCATCCGCGCGGTTTTGACGCCCGAGCAAGTACGCGTCTTCAACGAGCTGCGCGCCGATCCGCGCGGAACGCTTGAGCGACGCGGGCCGGAGCGCCCCGCGCCCGCCCGCCCGGCGCCGCCGTCAATGCCATAGGGCCGGCGCGCATTCGACTCAATCCCGAGACTCGCGCTCCGATGAGCTGCCCCGCATGAACCGCCGCGCAGCTTCGGGGCCGCGCGCTCAGCCTGCGACGTTAATCCCCAGACGAGGACACTCGCCTTCCCGCGACAGCAAGCGAACGGTCGCCTTCGCGTTGGGCGCGAGGCGCAAAGCGTCCATCAGGTCGGCGGAAAGCCGCAGCAGCCCGCCGCGCCCGCCCGCGACGTAGGCCGTTAGCTGGCGCGGCGCGCCGTCAACCTCAAAGATCACCGCGATGCGCGTCGCCGAGGGCAGACCATGCGCGTCCTTGATCGAGGGCGGCAGCCCGATGAAGGTCGCTTGATTGGGATCGGCGCAGGCGAAGTTCTTGGCAAGCTGCGCGGCTTCGCCAGGCATGATCGGCGAAACGGACGCGGTGTACTCGAAGATTGGGCTAGGCATGAAGCGACTCCGACAACCGAGGCTGGGCGGCGGAAGCCGGGCGAGCGGTCGGCTTGACGCAAACTCGCGACTCGCCCAAGAATCCCCTATTCTAGGGCTCATCATTCCAGATTTTTTCACGTGAGGTCACGCGCATGTCCCGAACCGAGAAGGCGCCCCGCAACGTTCTTGGCGGCCCGCTTGAAATCTGCTGCACGTCGCCGATGACGGGCTTCTACCGAACCGGCAAGTGCGAGACTGGCCCCGACGACCTCGGCACCCACGTTGTCTGCGCGCAAATGACGGAGGAGTTCCTCGCCTTTACCAAATCGCGCGGCAACGATCTCTCCACGCCGGCGCCGTGGTATCGGTTTCCGGGCCTTCGGCCCGGCGATCAGTGGTGCCTGTGCGTCTCCCGCTGGAAGGAAGCCCTCGACGCGGGCGTTGCCCCGCCGGTCATCCTGGAAGCCACGCACGAAAACGCCCTCGAAGTCGTCTCGCTTGCCGACCTCAAGCGTCATGCCTTGGCCGACCCGTTCAGCGACGTGGATGAAATCGTCATGCCCGACGACAAGCCAACTGCCTGAGTCGCCCCCTTCCCGGCGCTGGAAGCCCAAGGCAACCCATAGAATAAGCGCGCGCCGCCTGGACGCGCGCTGCCGAGCGGGGACGCGGCGCCTTGTGGGCGCCTTATAGCTTGTGGGCGCCTTATAGAAGGAACCCCTAGAAGGGACTCATCAACACCTCGCCCAACTCGACATAGACATTTTTGACCTGCGTGTAGTGGCGCAGCGCCTCCGCGCCCCCCTCGCGCGCGTTGCCGCTTTGCTTATAGCCGCCAAACGGCGCGTGCGGGAAGAAGATGTTGTGGTTGTTGATCCACACCTGCCCGGCGCGCAGGGCTTTCATCAGATTCAAGCCGCGCTTGATGTCGCGTGTCCAGACCGACGCCGCCAAGCCATAGACTGAGTCATTCGCCTGGGCGATGGCGTCGTCCTCGTCGTCGAAAGGAATGACCGACGCGACCGGGCCAAAAATTTCCTCGCGGGCGATTCGCATGTCGTTGCGCGCGTCGGCGAAAATCGTCGGGCGCAGGTAATTGCCGGCCTCGCCGACCCCCTCCGGGCGAGCGCCGCCCGCCACTAGCCGAGCGCCTTCCGCCCGCCCAAGCTCGACATAGCTCAACGCCTTCTCGTACTGCGCGCGCGTCACGAGCGGCCCATTGTTCGTGGCCTCGTCCAGCGGATGCCCCACGACCAGCCGGTTGGCTTCCGCCGCGAAGCGGTCGAGAAACTCGTCATAGACGGCGCGGTGAACGAAAAGCCGGGTGCTCGCCGTGCAGGTCTGCCCGGAGTTGTAAAACGCCCCCATCAGCGCGCCCGTCACGGCGAGGTCAAGATCGGCGTCCGGGCAGATGATGAAAGGCGACTTGCCGCCAAGCTCGAGCAGGACGCGCTTGAGCGTTCCCGCCGCCGCCCGACTGACCAGCTTGCCGGTCTCCGTGCCGCCGGTGAGCGAAATCAGATCCGTCTCCGGGTGCTCCAGCAAGTAGGCGGCCGCGTCGTGGCCCGGCTCGGTGATGATGTTGAGAACGCCGTCCGGCAGCCCGGCCGCCACGCACAGCTCGCCCAGCTTCAGCGCCGTGAGGGGCGTCGCGGGCGAGGGCTTGAGCACGAGGCTGTTGCCGGCCGCCAGCGCCGGCGCGATCTTGAACGCCGCCAGCGCCAGCGGATAGTTGTTGGGCGCAAAGCCCACGCAGACGCCAACCGGCTCGCGGAGCGTGAAATCCAAGCCGGCGGCCGGCACGGGGATGGTTTCGCCGTAGATTTTGTCGGCCCAGCCCGCAAAATGCCGGAAGGTATCGATCACGGCCGGTATCTCGAGCGCGCGCGCATAGCCAGCCGGCTTGCCCTGATCGCTCGCTTCGAGTCGAGCGAACTCCTCCAGATTGGCTTCGAGCAAATCGGCAATGCGATTGAGGACTTTCGCGCGCAGCAAGCCGTCGGCGTTGCGCCACGTGCCGAGTTCAAACGCCGCCCGCGCCGCCTGAACGGCGCGCTCGGCGTCGGCAATCGAGGCGCGCGGGACGGCCGCCAGCGGCTGCCCGTCGGCGGGCGACAGCGTGTAAAAGGTTTGGTCGCCTTCGGCGGCGACAAGCTGTCCGTCAATGAGCATGCGGTAGGTTGGAATGGCGTCCGTCGTCGCCGACGCAGCCGTATGTGGAGCGGACATGGCTTCAAAATCCTTTCGCCTAAGATGAACGTCGCCCAGGATGAAGCCCAGGATGAACGCCGGGCAACGTTACGCCTGGCGCGCGAGCGAGACAAGACTCGCGCCTGGTTGGGGCGGCGCTTTCGCGGGCGACGGCGCAGCTCGGCCGCTTTCCTGTCGCCTTTTCGATCCGCCTCTCCGGTCGCCGCCCTTGCCCGAGCGCCCGAGAAGCGCCCCGGCGACGGCAGGCGTCATTGTCGGCGAATGTCAACTGTGATACCAACGGCGCTTTTGAAGCGATGCCCCGTCCTGAAGCGACGCTTCGAGACGCCCGGAACGAAGCGGATCATCCCCGCGCAGCCTCGATTGAGACCCAAGCCATGCGTTTTCCTCTCAGATTCACGATTGCCCAGGCCCGTCACCGCGCCCGGATGGAGCGCCTTGGTCGAAAGCGCTACCCGACCGTGCTGATGCTCGAGCCGCTTTACACCTGCAACCTCGCCTGCCTGGGCTGCTCGACCGAGCGATACACCGGCAAGCTCTCCGACCGCCTGCCGCCGGAAAAGTGCTTCGAGGCGGCGGACGCCTGCGGCGCCCCAATCGTCAACATCTGCGGCGGCGAGCCATGTCTTTATCCCGAGCTCAAGGAGCTTCTCGAAGGGCTTTTCGCCCGCGACAAGCACGTCATCTTCTGCACCAACGCCCTCAAGCTTGAGGAAAAGCTCTTTGGCGTCGTGCCGCCCACGCGCCGCCTGTTGTTGATGATTCACCTCGACGGCATGCGCGAGACGCACGACTATGTGACCAATCGCGCCGGCGTGTTTGACAAGGCGATTGAAGCCATCAAGAAAGCCAAGCGGCTCGGCTACTACGTCTATCTCAACACGACCGTCTTTCGGGAAACCAAAATCGAGGAAGTCGAGCGGCTTTGCCGCCTGGTGGACGAGCTTGGCGCGAATGGCATCTTGGTTTCGCCCGGCTACGAATACCAGAGCGTCAAAAACGATATCTTCCTCAACCGCGAGCAGACCCACGAGAAGTTTCGCGCCATCCGCGGCTTCGCGAAAAAATATAAAATCAACGCCACGCCCAAGTTCCTAGACTTCGCCGCCGGGTTGATCGAGCTGCCCTGCGCGCCCTGGTCAACGGTCAACTACACGCCGAAGGGCTGGAAAGCGCCCTGCTACCTGATCGAAGGCGAAGGCTACTTCCAGGACTTCGAGACGTTCTGGAACACGGTGGACTGGAGCTACTGGGAAAGCCGGCAGGACCCGCGCTGCGCAAACTGCAAGATGCACAGCGGCTCGGAACACAGCGCCGTCGAGGAAGCCATGAAAACCCTTGGCGGCAAGCTCCAGCTCGCCGCTTGGTCGCTTGGCGCGGGCGTATGAAGACGGCGCGGCGCGCGACGCGACGCGCCTTACCAGCAAGCTGGTCACGGACGAAAGAACGCTTCGGGCAACCCGACATCGAGGCGCAGATCGCGCCACTCGGTATGGCTCGCCCGAGCGCCGTCCACGGTCTCCAGCAGCTCAATCGGCAGGTTGAGGCGGGCGTCCACGACGTAGCGGCGGGCCACGCGCCCGCGCCTCAGCTCCAGCGCGTAGGCGTCGCCCCGCGCCGCGACCGTCGCCTCGGCGCCGCCCGCCATCATCTCGGCAATCTCGTCAATCAGACTGCCGAAGTCGCTGCGGGCGAAATCGCGCAGGTCGTTCCGCGCCAGAAAGGTCGGCACAGGAAAGCCGTTTTTGCGCAGGCTCGGCTTGCCATCCTTGCCCAACACCACGACCGCGCCTTTCGAGCGACCGGCGCGGCCGACCAGCTTGATAAGGCGCGGCTTCTTGAACGCGTAATCGCTTTCGGAAAATTCATCCGCCCGCTGGAAGCTCCGCTCCGCCAACCGGCAGGCGTAGTCATCGAGCCGGTCGAAAGCCTCCCGCATCCGCGCCACCGCTTCCCGCGGCGACGGCGCGTCTGCGGCGGCGGCGCCGGGCGCGGCCAGGTCGGGCGCGGACAGCGGCGCCATCATCAGGGCCGCCAGCAAAAGGCAAGCGCTCCGGCGACGCAACCGCCAGTCAAGTCCTGGCCGGCCGCAGTCGCCGGGGCGACATCCTTGGATACCATCGCTCATCTGATGCCTGCGTTCGCTTTTGCAACCAATGCCCGCCCGGCTAAAGCGGGTCAGCCGACGCGCCGTCGCCGCGTCAGCCGGCGCGCCGTCAAGGAGAGAAACGGAAGCCTATGCCGATGAAAACCTTGCTTCTCAACCCGCCTTCCTTCGAAGGCTTTGACGGCGGCGCGAGCTCGCGCTGGCCGGCGACGCGCGAAATTGCCTCCTACTGGTACCCGGTGTGGCTCGCCTACCCGGCCGGGATGATTCCCGGCGCGCGCCTGCTGGATGCCCCGCCCCACGGCATCGGGCTGCAGGAAACGCTCGCCATCGCCAAGGACTACGAGTTCATCGCGCTCTTCACAAGCGCGCCGGGACTGCACAATGACCTCAAGCTGGCGCGGATGTTCAAGGAACAAGACTCGCGCGTCAAGGTCGCCTTCGTCGGGCCGCACGTCACAGTCCGACCCGAGGAAACGCTCCGCTTAGCCGACGGCGCGATTGACTTCGTCACGCGCAAGGAATTCGACCACAGCGTGACGGAGTTCGCCCTAGGCAAGCCGCTTGCGGACATTGACGGCGTTTCCTACCTTGACGCGGAAGGGCGCTTCGTCAGCACGCCCGACCGGCCGCCGATTCACGACCTCGACGCCTTGCCCTGGGCGACCGAAGTGTACGCCCGCGACCTGGACTACACAAAGTACAACGTGCCATTCCTGCTGCACCCCTACGTGGCGTTTTACTCGACCCGCGGCTGCCCGGCGCTGTGCACGTTCTGCATGTGGCCGCAGACCATTTCCGGTCACCCCTGGCGCAAGCGGTCGGCCGGCGACGTCGGCGCCGAGTTCGCCCGCGCCTGGGAGCTTTTCCCAAAGCTCAAGGAGATTTTCTTCGACGACGACACGTTTTCCTACCAGGCGTCGCGCACGATTGAAGTCTGCGAAAAGCTCAAGCCGCTGAAGAAAACGTGGTCGTGCAC
>CALCKX010000138.1 GCA_937966115.1 uncultured Chloracidobacterium sp.
AACCTGCAAGTCGAGGCCGGCGAGCGCGACCTGCGCGCCGTAGGCTTTGGTCAACTGAACGGCTTCCAGCATGGGGGCGGACATGACAGGCGCTTTGCCGACGGAGGATGGCTATCAAATAGTAATAATCTGAATAGCAAAGCTCGGCGCGCGGCTGCAAGGGGCCCGGGATGCGCAGCGGCGCAGGCGCTCCGGCGGGCCGCCGGATAACGCGCGGCTAGGAGGCTTGGCGCTTGCGGCCGAGAGGAGACTGGCCACGAGGAAGGAACTCGAACAACCTGCAGAACTCCCGCGAATTGCGCGCTTCTCGAAGTTCGCGCTGCAAAAAGCGATGCGCTTGATGCGACCGATTCCGGGTTGATGCAGGTTGTACAACCTCGGTCCGACCTGCCGGGCCGGATCAAGCTGGCCATCCTCGCCCTGGCGCGGCGGCATTTCGCGTGAAGCCGCATGGTTGCTTGCCGGCGATGGCGCCCGCCGCGGGAACAGTCGCCGGAGATGGCGCGCTTTGTTTTGGGTGTCCGAACTTTGGGACAGACGGTCAACCTACGCGCCTAGCGCGTCCCGCTTGCCAAACATTATAGAAGAGCTTTTCTGCGGCAACTCGCGCCTCATGGAAACGAACTATGCCAAAAGACAATGGCAGCAAGGGCAATGGGGCGAGCCTCGGGTTCAAGGCGACGCTCTGGAAAGCGGCGGACGCCTTGCGGGCCAACCTGGACGCCGCCGAGTACAAGCGCGTCGTCCAGGCACGGTCATTCCTGGAGATGCTGGAGAAGTCAATTGCCCGCTATCAGAACCGGGCCATCGAAACGGCAGCGGTGATCGAGGAGTTGATCGGGCTGGCCAAGGAGATGCGCCAGGCCCAGCAGCGCGGGGAGCAGTTGGGCCTAACCGAGGACGAGATCGCCTTCTACGACGCGCTGGAAGCCAATGACAGCGCGGTGAAAGTTCTCGGCGACACGATCCTCAACCAGATCGCTCAGGATCTAGTGAAGGCCGTTCGGAGCAACCTGACCATCGACTGGACGGTCCGCGAGAGCGCGCGGGCCAACCTGCGGGTGATCATCAAGCGAATCCTCCGCATGCGCGGCTACCCGCCGGACAAGCAGGAGAAGGCGACCGCGACCGTATTGGAACAAGCGGAAGCCTTGTCACGGGCCTGGACCGCCGGCGGCGAAGGTGGCCGATGAGCGAAGCTTCCGCGACCGGACAAGGGGTGGCCCCTGTCTCCGCGCGATGTCGGAGACAGGGGCGAATGCGGGGTATTGACCCGGGGATGGCGCGCCAGCGCGGACTGACCGACGGGGAGAGCGCCCGCGCGCAATCCCTAGCCTGCGCCGGACGTTCTGACAACGGACGAGGGCGCGACGCCACCCCCTCATCCCGCGGGCGGATTGGCTAGCGCCGTCCTGCGCCGGACTTGAGACCGAAGGCGTCGAGCGTGGCGCGGGCCATCTCGCGCGCCGCCTGGCGGGTCTCCGGCGTCCCGTTCTCTTTCGCGTCGGTGTCGAAGGCGACCATCAGCCCCGTGAAGAGAATGCACGTGTCATAAAGCGCCGTTTGCTCTTCCGGCGCGCGGCGCGTAACATCCGAGCCGGTTGTCAAAAATTCGTGCACCGCGTCGAGCAGAAAGTAGGACTCATCATCCGTCAGCTCGCGCCCGCGCTCGATGCCCAGCGCCGCGCCGACGGCTAGACCCAGCGCGTAGGTCAGGTTATTGCGCCGAAACTCCGGGTTGGCTTCCAGCTCCCGGATGACGGCCCGGCCGAACTCCCGCAGCGGCCCGCGATGACTGGGATCCTGGGCGAGCGCCGCGAACTGATCGGCGACCTGTTGGCGGCGGCGCGGGCGAAAGTCCGTCGCCGAGTAGTCGCGCGGGCCGGCGCCGGACGGCGGCGCGGACGGCTGAACGGACGGCTGCGCTGCGGCCGGCGACCGTCTGGCGGAAGACGGCGCGTCCCGGACGCCACTCTGCCGACTGCCTGACAAGCGCAGCGGCACGGATTGCATGCGGAGGTTCTGCTGGGACTGCGACAGAATGAAGCTCGCGTTGGCCTGCCACATGTTGCCATACTGCATGCCTGGCGACAGATAGTTGGCATACTGCCCGTAAGCGGCGCCTTGGCAGACGAAAAGCCAGAGCGCGACAAAGCCAAAGACGGTCCGGAGCAAACGCCTGGAGCGTAACATAGGGTCATCCTCTTCAAGGGCGTGATCGTGGTCACGGCTCGTCGCCGCGACGACTTCCTTTCTAGCCCCCAGAGCCAAGGACGACAAGCGCTACGCCTCAGAATGGGCCGCGCTGGATAGCGCACTGCGCTGACGCTCAAGAAGATTGCCAGAGAAATCCAGCCAGCCCAGCAAAGCTCGGTTCAGTAAAGCTCAGCGACGCGGCCAGGATTCGACTACCGGCTCGGCTCGGCGAATTCCACGACCTCGACGGCCGGCTCGGACGGCGGCGCGAAGTCATCCGGGTTGGCGATCACTACGCCCAAGCCCCCGTCGGGAAACCGCTCCATCAAGGCGGCAATGTCAGGGAGCGGCGGCGCTTCCCGCTCGGCGATGGCGCCCGCCAGCAGGTTGCCGGTCGTTTCCATCCAGACGTGAACATCCTCGCCGTCCATTCGCATCTGACCGACATAGGCGTAAGGCGACTTGACGGTGTAGTCGCGGCTATACCACATTCGCGCCAGCGCGCCATCGGTCGTCACCGCGTACCCAGCAAGCTGATAGGCTACGGTCTCTGTAACTTGGGCGGTTTTGGGAAGCGATTCGCGATACGCCGCGCCGCTCGCGATCGCCAGCGGCGCCGGCGCGGAACTGAAAGCCTTGTTCAACGCAGTCATCTTCATCGACCGCGACCACGTCTGGACCGACGGACGACTGACCGCCCGCCGCTTGGTCGCTCGGGGCAGAACCATCGAGCGGGCGACCATCCGACGCGTCTTCAGGCGGCGAAGCTTCCGCTGCGAAGCCTTCCGCTGAGCGGCCCGCCGGCCAGGCTTTGCCGCTGAAGCGCGCGAGGCCGCGTCCGACGCGCAGCGCCCGGGTTCGGCGCCGACCGGGGCTGCGGCCCAAGCGGCGTCGCCGAGCAGACCCAAGCAAGCCAAGGTGACAAAGAGTGTCAGTCCGTGAAAGAATCGCGTCATCAGGTATGGTCTCCCCGGCATCGGCAGAAAGAGCGAAAGAAAAAGCGAGGTTTTGCAAGACGTGGCTGGCTCAGTACAAGACAAGTCTCGTGCCAGATGCCGGCGCCACGCCGAGCGGGACTGGAGCTCAAACCATAAACTCTTTTCCAGCAAAGCTTTAGACTTAGCGCAAAGCCTATGCTAGCCACTGTCGCCCGGCTCTGGCGATTCGGCTGGGAGGCGGCTCGGCGATAATTTCCCCGACAGGTGATTGTCGGGCTGACATAGCGCCCTGACGGGTGGGACAGCGTGCAAAGGGTGTCAAACATGCGTTACTTCGATCTGCAGCCGGCTGATGATCTCTCCGCCATGGGACGCATCACCCAGGACATTGGGGATGTTTCGGGGCGAGACCCGTTAGCCGCGCTTAAAGAGCTGGAGGACTTGCTCTCGATTTCGCTTCCGCCGCTGGACTCGCTGCGGCGGTGTCAAATTGCTGAACAGTGGGAAGTGCTAGGCAACTACAGCGCGGCCGAGCAACAACTGGCGGAAATCAGCCTGGAGGGGCTGCCCGAAGACATCGCCGCGCAGGCGCTGCTGCGCAAAGCGAGCTTGTGTCGCTGGATGGGCGACGCGCCGCAGGCCATTCACCTTGCCAAAAAGGCGCTTGAGCTGGCCCAGAATGTCGCCGATGACGAATGCGCCGGCGAGGCGGCGGCAGTCATCGGTTACGCCTACTGGCTGCTCGACGAGTATGAGATGGCGTACGACGCGCTCCGGCAGGCCGTCGAGACGCTCGGGCGAACAAAAAATCTGCGCGCCTTCGCCCAGGCCTGCTGGGCGCTGACTTATGTTTGCAGCCTGCTGGGGCGCACGTCGGAAGCGCAGGAAGTCTCGGAGCGCGGGATTGTCGCCCTCACCAACTCGCCCAAGGGGGACACGCCGTTTGGACAGACGATCCTCGGTCATCTTCGCGCCAGCCAGGCGGTCATCGCCTTTGAGCGCGGCAACGTCGAGATCGCGCTCATGATTCACGAGCGCGCGCTTGACCACTGGATGTCCACCAATGACCCGCGCCTGCTGGCGAATGGCTACCGTAACGTGGCCGAGATTCACTTCGCCACCGGCAACTGGGATCAGGCCGAAGCGCTGCTCGAGCAGGCGGCGTATCTCATCAGCGAAAGCGACCCAGGCATTCGCTGCTCAACGCTGATTATGATGAGTCGCCTGGCGGCGCGGCGCGGCAAGTTTTCCGACGCTCGACTGTCGCTGGCCGACGCCAGCATGCTGGCCTCGCAATCCAACAGCCGCAGCCTGCTCGCCGAGTGTCGTGACGCTCTGGGCGAGACCGATTTTCTGGAGCAGCACTACGCCGACGCGGAGCGCAACTTCGCCGAGGCGCGCGACTTCTTCATCAAGATGAATCAGCCGAGTCGGGTCGCTTACGCCAACTTGCGCCTCGCCGAGACGAGCTTGGCGCAAGGCCATCTGGATGCCGCGCAGGGGCTTTACGAGGTGGCCCGCGACTTGGCGGCGCGCGCGCCCAACGCGCTGCTCGAAGCGCACGTGGAACGGATCAGCGGGAAGCTGGCGCTCGCTCAGGGAGACCTCCAGGCCGGGCTGTCCGCCCTGATGCGCAGCATCGCCGGCTTCGAGACCCTGAACTTCGCCTGGCAAGTGGCGCTGACCTACTTCGACGCTGGAATGGCGGCCGGCAACGGCATTCCAATTGCCCGCCAGCGGGAATGGCTGGAAACCGCCATCAGCATTTTTCGTCACCTTGGCACCGCGCCCCATCTGATGGCCGCGGAAGCCGCGCTGGTCGAGATCAATCGGCGCACGCCCGTGACGCTCCAGGACCTGCCCGGCATCAACGCGACTCAGGTGGAGCGACTCACGACCGCCATGGCGTCAACGGAATCCGTGGCGCGGGAGCTGGCGTCAATCATTGACAGCTACAAGGTCGCGGTCGCGCTCTTCGCTGAAAATGCGGACGGAGACGTGGTCGCCATCACCTCGCGGGGGCTGGAAGGCGAGACGGTCCAGGACCTCGGCGCGCTGCTCGGGCGGCGCCTCCGCAACCCGGACGCCCCCAACCACGACGCCCTCCGCTTCGAGCTGCTGTGGCGGGCTGAAAGCCATATCTCGCGCCACCGCCCGCGCAGCCTGTGGATTCATCTGGGACGCCTCAAGCCGGATATCGAGCCGCTTATCCATTCCCTGCTGCGCCTGGCCGGGGTCTCGCTGGAGCTTTGTCATTTGCGGGCCGTCGTCGAGGAAAGCGCCGCGGCGCAGAAGGCCGGCGAACTTCACGTGGACGACGCCGTTCTAGCGGAGCTGGGGCTTGCGGGCGCGTCGTCCGCCCTGCGCGAGATCGCGGGGCGGATCATGCGCATCCGAGACTCGTCGGTCACCGTCCTCATCACTGGCGAATCCGGCACCGGGAAGGAAGTCGTCGCCCGCGCCATCCATCGCGCCTCGGCGCGGCGCGCCAAGCCATTTGTGGCGTTCAACTGCGCGGCCGTCCCGGCCGAGCTGATGGAAAGCCAACTGTTCGGCCACAAGAAAGGCGCGTTTACTGGCGCGGACAAGGATACGCTCGGCGTCATTCGCGCCGCCGACGGCGGAACGCTCTTCCTCGACGAGATTGGCGAGCTGCCGCTTCAGCTTCAGCCGAAGCTCCTGCGCTTCCTCCAGGAACGCGAAGTCCATCCGGTCGGCGCGGATCGCTCTGTGACGGTTGACGTGCGCATCGTGGCCGCCACCAACCGCGACCTGGCGCGCGAGGTGGCCGCCCGCGCGTTCCGCGAAGACTTGTTCCATCGGCTCAACGTGCTGAGCATCGCCCTGCCGCCGCTGCGCGAGCGACGGGCTGATATTCCGGCGCTGGCGCAGGCTTTTCTACGGGAAGCCATGGAGCGCAATCACAAGACCGTGACGCTATCGGAAGCCGCGCTCGCCGCGCTGACCGCGCGCGACTGGCCCGGCAACGCCCGGCAGTTGCAAAACGAGATTGAGCGCGTCGTCGCCCTTGCCGACGACCAGGCGCTGCTGACGCCTTCCGCCTTCGACTTCGCGCTAGAGTCCCCCGATCCGCCGCCGACCAGCCTCCCTCAGGCCATTTTCCCAGACGGTCAGATTCCGCCGAAGCTCGCCGACGCCGTCGCGTTGCTCGAGCGCCATCTCATTTCCGAAAGCCTGAAGCGACACGCCGGCAATGTCACCCGCGCCGCGCAGGAGCTTGGCATCAGTCGTCCAAGCCTGTATGCCAAGTGCAAAGCTTACGGCATTACCATCAGCAAGGCCGTTGGGGGCTAGGGGCAAGCGGCGCGCAGCCAAGCGAGAGCCTGTCATGAAAGTTGCCATTTTATGCGGGGGGCGCGGAACGCGCCTGCGCGAGGTAAGCGAAACCATTCCGAAACCCCTGGTTCCGGTGGGCGAGCATCCCATTCTGTGGCATGTCATGAAACTTTACGCCGCGCACGGGCTTGCGGAGTTCGTCTTGTTGCTAGGCTACAAGGGCGCGGCGATTCGGCAATACTTTCTCAACTTCGCCGCTTACGAAAGCGACGTGACAGTGAACTTGGCGGCCACGGATGAGCGGCGGCTCGCCTTTCACGGCCCCGCGCCCGAGCCGTGGCAGGTGACGCTCGTCAACACCGGCGAGGATACGCTGACGGGCGGGCGCGTCCGGCGGGCGCGGCGGTATCTCGAAACCGACGAGCTGTTTTGCCTAACCTATGGCGACGGCGTCGGCGACATCGACATCACGGCGCTGTTGGCGTTTCACCGCCGCCACGGGCGCCTGGCGACTGTCACGGCCGTGCGCCCGCCCGGCCGCTTCGGCGAGCTGGCGCTCGATGAAGCGCAGCGCGTGCGCGTCTTCAATGAGAAGCCGCAGGTGAGCGGCGGCTACATCAACGGCGGCTTTTTCGTCTTTCACCGCGCCGCAATTGAACGCTACTTTCCCGACCGCGACGACCTCATGCTAGAAAAGGAGCCGCTCGAGGCCCTTGCCCGCGACGGCGAGCTGATGGCTTTCCGGCACGAGGGCTTCTGGCAGCCAATGGATACGCCGCGCGAGTTTCAGTTGCTCAACGACCTTTGGAGGAGCGGCCGCGCCCCATGGAAAATCTGGTGAAGTTTTGGCGCGACAAGCGCGTGTTCGTGACTGGCGCGACGGGATTGGTCGGCGCCTGGCTCGTGAAGTCGCTCCTCGCCGCCGACGCGCAGGTGGTGGCGCTGGTGCGCGACGCCGACCCGCAATCCGAGCTGTTCCGCTCCGGCGATATTCAGCGCGTCGCCGTCGTCAACGGTCGCCTGGAAGACTTTTCCACGCTCGAGCGCGCCATCAACGACCACGAGCCGGACACCGTGTTTCACCTGGCGGCGCAGACCATCGTC
>CALCKX010000139.1 GCA_937966115.1 uncultured Chloracidobacterium sp.
CGGCCGACATTTGACGACATTGCAAATGTAAACCTCCTCGCGCTTGAGACCCATCGCGGCGATGATTTTATCGAGCAACTGCCCGGCGCGGCCGACAAAGGGGCGTCCGGTCGCGTCCTCTTCCGCGCCGGGCCCCTCGCCGACGAAGACCAGCCGCGCCTGTGGCGAGCCTTCGCCGAAGACAATGTGTGTGCGCTGGCGCGCCAGTTTGCAGCGCTGGCAATCGCCGATATCCGCTCGAATAGCTTCCAGCGTCGGATCGGGAACCGCCGGCGCCGGCGGGTCGCCAAACAACGCGTCGCCAAACAATAGGCTCTGCCGTTGGCTTGACGAGTCGAGCGCAACTCGGTTGCAGTCAACGGTCATTCCAAATAAATTTGTACTTTCCGCTTCCGGGTTGGCTCGCTCCGGGTTGACTTGACTGGCAGGCGCTTCAGATACCAGTCTCCCCGCAGGCAGCTCAGCCTCGGGATGGCGCGGCTGGATCAGGCGGTCGGCGGTTGCGGCGTCCACGGTTGCGGCGTCTAGAGGACCTGGCCCGGCTGAGCGACTCGGGGCGTCTGACGCCGGGAGGTCGCGGGTCGCCCCAACCGATCGCAGTCCAATGTCTGCAAGAAACCGAACATGGCGGATGACATCGTCAACCAAGACGCGCAGTTCGGGATCGGGAGCGCTTTTCGGGTTCATGACTTGCGCGGGAGCGATGCCCGCCTGCGACAAGCGCGACGGCGGCTCGTAAGGGTTTGGGATGACACGGCACAGGTTAGGCCAGCCAGGCATGATTCGCCAAACGCTGCTGACATTTCCACTTTTCTATGGTTTTTTGCCTAGCAACTTGTATATAAACCGCCTACCCGTTCACCGGCAGCATTGACAGGCGCTACATGTTTTGTCGTCACTGACAAGCGCCACGCTTCACGGCTACTGCGCCCTGTGTCGGCGGTGAGGGCGCCGGAAAGTCGCGGTACTGGCTGACACGAGCGCGCAGGCAATGTGGCGCTGAGTGTCGAGGGTAAGACCAAGGGTACGACTATGGGTTTTTTCGACCGCTTTTTTGGCAAGAAAAAAGAAGAGCCGCCCCAGACACCAGCTCCCGCTTACATTCCGCCGGAACCGCCGCCGCTACCAGCCGCGGGAACGCCGGCTTGGCCGCTGCCAGCGGAGGCCAAGCCCGAGACGCCGCCACCCGAGCCCCCAGTCAAGACGCAGCCGCTGGCGTCGCCGCCGAGCGCGATGCCCGCCGCCATTCCCGTTCCAGAAGCGCCAGCCGTCAGCTTGGCGCCAGAGGCGCCAGCGCGCGAGGAAGAGAAGCTGGCGCAGGCAGAGCTAGAAAAAGCGGATGAGCGCCACGCCGCGGCGCTGGAGGAGGCGATTGAGGAGGATGACTTTTCGCTGCCTGGCGCGGACGAGTCGTCAAGCGCGCCCGCGCCGGCTACCTCGCTGATGCCGGCGGATATGCCGAGCGAGGCCGCCACTGCCGGACGCATCGAGGAAGTCGCCATTGGCGTCGGGGCGCGACTGGAAGCGACCGCGCCGGGGAGAGTGGGCTTCGACAGCGGCGCTTCAAGCGCGGATTTAGATGAAGCCGACTTTGAGATTCCCGTGGCCCAAGCCGACCGCGGCGAGGCGCCGGAGGCGACCGCGGCGCTGGATGCGGCCTTGCCCAATCTTGATGACGAGGATGACTTGGAAGGCTTTGACGACGCCTTCGAGAGCATCCTGTCGCGCGGCGAGGCGGACGGCTTTGAAGAGGATATGGCCCCGGCGGTTGCGACCGACCAAGCCGAGGTTCGCGCGCTGTTCTCGGAAATAGCGGCGAACTACATTCGCCCGGTCAAGGCTTTCATGATCGAGCTGCGCGCTGGGGCCGCTCGGAAGGAATGGCTCGAAATGTGCCAGCCGGCCATCAGCAGCCTGGGCAAGTCAGCCTTGGGGATGGGCATGGAGGATGTCAGCGACGCCACCCACGAGTTTGAGGGGCTGCTGGCGGAAGCGCGGGCATCGCGCGACGGCACGGTTGGAGGGGAGCTTCGAGAGCGCATTTTGGAGAGCTATCAGGCGCTGACCGAAATGCTTCCGGCCACGTTTGTCATTGACGACAATACGCTCCAATCCGAAGGCATGATTGTCAACTCCTTGCTCAAGCAGATTCCTGAAGTTGGCAAGGTGACCATCGACAAGCTCTATCGCGCCGGGCTAATCACGATCGAGAGCTTCCTGGTAGGCGCGAAGGAAGACCTTGCCGTGGCGACTGGGCTTCCCATTTGGCTGGCTGAGAAAATTGTCGAAAAATTCAAGTCTTACCAGCAACAATTGGAAAGCGGCGTGACGCAGACCGGGCGGGATGGCCTGCTGGCGCGGCTCGACCAGTTGACGCAGGACTTGCAGGACGCGCATGAGGCTTACGAGATCGCGACGGCGGAAGAGTCAAGCAATCCCTCGGCGGCGGAAGACCGGCGCTTTTACCGCCAAGCGCGCCAGGAAACGCAGCTTCAAGTCAACGTTCTCCTGGCCGAGCTAGGCGCGATTGAGCTGGCGAATGAGATTCAGCGTCTGTCGTTTGAGAAACGCATCGAGCGACTGCGGCGCTACATGGCGGACGAGCGGCAATCATGACGGCAGCCGGCAACGACTCAGCCCTGACAGGTCAGACCGGGCGGCACGGCCCACCATACTTGAAAAAACGGCGAAAGGGGTTTCTCCATGCCTGAGTTCACCTTAGAAGAAGTTCTTGATCGAGTAACGCGCGGCGAGTCGCTGGAGCGAGCCGACCTGCGCGAGCTTGATTTAGCCAAAGCTAACTTGGACAATGCCAGCTTGCGTCGTGCCGACCTCGAGGGAGCGAACCTGGAAGAAGCTTCCCTGCGGCGCGCTAACTTGGCCAGCGCCAGCTTGCGCGATGCGTTCCTCGTCCGTGCCAATCTTGAAAGCGCCAATCTGCGTGGCGCCGATCTGGAGAGCGCCAACCTCGAGGGCGCCAACCTGCGCGGAGCTGATTTGTCACGGGCCAATCTCGAAGGGGCCAACCTGGAAGGCGCGGACCTCACCGCCGCGCGCCTCCCCTCCGCCCAGCTCATCGACGCCAAGCTTGGCGTCGCCACGCTCGAACAGGCCAACCTCGCCAATGCCGACCTGCGTAACGCGTACCTGGGCGGCGCCAACCTCACGTCCGCGGATTTCCAGAACGCGATTCTGGAATCAGCCAACTTCGAGGAAGCGCTGCTGACCGGCGCCAATCTGCGGGATGCCATGCTGCGCCGCGCGCTCCTGCCTGGCGCCGATCTCTCCGGGGCCAAGCTGGAACGCGCCGTCCTGGAGGGCGCGGATCTGTCACAAGTCAGCCTGCAGGATGCCGACTGTCGGCATGTCACCTTCCAGGGCGCGCGGCTCAAGGGCGCGAAGTTCAGCCGCACACATCTCTACGGCAGCGACTTTTCCATCGAGACGGCGGATGGCGCTGAAGTGGACGAAGTGGACTTTAGCGTCGCCGGCGATGGCTCTCAGCTCATCCCGGCGGCGGGGCTGTCGGCGTTTCTCAATGGCAAGACCGACGGCGGCACCGCCTCGCCGCAGGTGGCGGCAGTCGCCCTGGCCCCAACCAATCGGCGCTACTTTGGCCACGGCGACGTGCTGCGCGACGCCTCGCTTGAATTCGATGCCGACTCCATCGTTGAAGTGGACGGTCGCTTCCTCAAATGCAACATCACGCTGGGACAGGGCGCGCAGCTCATCATCGGCCGCGAGGGCCTGCTGGATGGCTGCCAAGTTCACGGCAGCGGCATCTTGGTGGTTCACGGACGATTCACCTCAGACGCCTCGCCAGGCATCAACGGCGCCCGCCGGATCATTGTCGGCTCAACCGGATTGGTTCGCGCCACCGTCAAGCAACCGGCTGGCCATACCCACTTCGCATTCGAGCCGGGTTGCATCCTGCGGCTCAAGACTGAAACGGCCTGACCGGCGCGGAATCACCTCTGGCGTCTCATCCCCTTACAATGAGGAACCGTCATGGCGGAGAAACTGACTACTGTTGAAGAAGGCAGCGAGTTGACCGGCACATTGAAATCAACCTGCGGCGTTACCGTCAGCGGCAAAGTCAGCGGCGAGCTTCACGCGCCGACGTTGACCATCGCCGCGACCGGAGCCGTGCACGGGACGGTCAAAGTGGAAAAGCTTCGCTCCCAGGGAGAGCTTTCAGGACGCATTGACGCCGACACTATCGAGCTGTCCGGGCGAATCAACGATCAGACGACCATCACCGGGCGATCCATCGAAGTCAAAAGCTCGAATGGCGACCAGCCAATGGTCATCTTCAGCAACTGTGTCATCGAAATTGGCGTTGATCCAAATGAGCCGCCCGCCCCGGCGACGGCCCCAGCCAAAGAGGGCAAGGGCAAGAAGGGTCAGCCGGCGCCGGAAGCTACCAGCGAGTGACTCGCTCCAGCGCCGCCCGGCAGAGGCCTTCCGCGCGCCGCCAGCAACCGACGTCCACAAGGCGAAGCGTTGGCGTCTCATTGGCCTTGGCTTGGCCGGCGACGCCTTCAAGCGCGACGCGCTAGTTACGCCCGCTTTTTCCCGCCCTGCGCAGCTGACTGTCTTTCAAGGGCGCGAATGTACTTGCGCGGATTCTTGTCGAACTTCGGCTTGCAAGCCGGGCAGCAAAAGTAATACCGCTTCCCTTTGTAATCGCTGTACGCGGCTTCCGACGTATCCTCGACCTCCTCCAGCATCACCGGGCAAATTGACTTTTCTTTCATAGCGGACGCGGCCGGCGCTTGAGATGGGGCTTGCGGCGGCGCTCCCGAAGCGGGACAGCCAGGCGCGAGCCACAATCCGACGCACAGCGCGGCGCACAGGATGCGAGACATGCTTATAAAACCTCCGCGGCTTAGACAGCCCGCCCAGGTCGGGCGCCGCCATTGTGGCGAGATGAGACCACTTCCAGGGGCGGCGCATCTGTGCTTTCAGTCACGCAGGACCGCGGCGACGCCATGGGCCGCCACCTCTCCAAACAACAGCCCAACCGCCCCGCACAGCACGCTTGCCGCGACATAGCTGACTGACCACAGCGCCCCATGCTCGCGCCAGACGGTCACGGTTTCATACGCGAAGGTCGAAAATGTCGTAAACGCCCCCAGAAATCCGGTGACAAGCGCCAGCCGCAGCCAGGGCGGGATTCCGATGCGATCAGCCAGCAGCATTACCGTGAACCCAAAGCAAAACGAGCCGCTGACGTTGATGATAAACGTCGGCAGGGGAAATCGGAGCGACCAAGCGCCAAGGGACGAGACGCTGATGGCGTAGCGCAGCATGGCGCCGCACGCGCCCCCAATCGCCACAACCGCATAGTTGACGACAGACATCCAAAAGCCCTTCCTCAATGCGAGCAAACAAGGGGCGCGGGCGGCGGCAAACGGCTCAGCCGCCGGGAGGCGACGCCACTCCGCCGCGCAGTCGCCAGACTCGGCAAAGCCGCCCGGCGCCCGCTCAAGGCGCGGCGGGCTGGACGACATACTTCCCGTTTTCGTCGGTCACGATATAGCCCCAGGGGCAGTTCTGGTCATGCTCGAAGACATTGAGCCAGCCTTCCGCGGCCGCCTGCGGAATCAATTGCTTCTTATTTTCCAGCAGCTCCACTGGGTACAGGTCGTAGCCCATGACCCAGGCAAAGGGCAAGTGCGCCGTCGTGGGCAGAATATCCGCCCAGTAGAAGGCTGTCCGGCCGCCGGACGAAATCCGAACGCACTGCGTAAAGTCGTTGTGACCGCGCACCGGCACCACCCGCACGCCTGGCGACACCTCCGCTTCGCCATACACAAAGGCGAACTGCCCGGCGGCAGCCACCGGCTCCCAATCATCGCGCAGATAGCTGGCGCGGTCGCGCTCGTGCGGACGCTGAGCATGGTCATATTCGGCGCGCTGCACGACGTAGCGCGCCTTTGGAAATGTCGGGCGCAACGCGCCATCTTCCGCTCGATAGGTATTGCCGCCGGCATGGTCAAAGTGCAGGTGCGTGTTGATCACGAGCGTGATGGCTTCCGGCGACAGTCCCAGCCTCGCCAGCGACTGCGGCACTGTGGTCTCGTGGGCGATGCCGTACATCTCGATGTGCTTGGCGCTCCACTTCGCGCCAATCCCAGTATCCACCAGAATCGCGTCATGGGGCGTCCGTATCAGCAGCGCATTGAGGCCCAGCGTGACGCGGTGCTTTTCATCGGGCGGCATGACGCGCTCCCAAAGAACGCGCGGCACGACGCCAAACATCGCGCCGCCGTCCAGACGAAACGTGCCATCTGAAATGATATCGAGCTGAAATTCCCCAAGCGTCAAACTCATCGCTCGCGCCCCCTGCGGCGGAATCTCCAAATCGCGCCCGCTTGCGCTGTTCGCGCCAGCGTAACGCTGGCATTTTCTAAGTCGCTCTAAGTCGCCGGAGCCGGCGATCCGGGAGGGAAGGGGCTTCATGGACGCCCCTAAGCTCACGCGCCGACCACGCTGACGCCAACAATAAACACGGCGCAAGCGCCGACGAGGAGGAATGGAAAGAGCAACGCCAGCAAAGCGCCAGCCAAAAACCCATACCAGCGGAAATACAGCGTAATGAAGAGCGTTAGCGCGATACCCAGCCCTGCCCCGCCAAAGAAGATGAGCGTCGGAATAATCTCCGGCAACTCATAGCTCAGGGCGGTGAAAATCAAGAGAAAGAAAACCACGGTTTCGTAAGCCAGCAGGCCAAAGAAACCCAGCACAGCTTGCAAGATGAACGGGACGCCCAGCTTTGACGGCGGCGGGGCTGAGTAGGGCGACGAGCCATAGGACGGCAGTTGGCGGTAGGCTGACATGCATCCTTATGCAGGCGTGAAAAGCTTTGAAATCAGCTCCATGACCTCGGCGTGCCCGCAGGGCTTGCCGGCGGCTTGCTCGATGGCTTTGAGCTTGCGCGCCATTTGAAGCACTGGGGCTTCCAGCTCGCCAAAGGCGATCTGAAGCGCCGTATGGCGCGCCGCCTTGTCTTCCGGCGGAAGCTGACTGATCCGGTCATTTAGATAGTTGACAAAGAGGCTCAGCATGGCCGCCGCCATTTCAGCCGTTGTCTGAAGCGTTTGCTGTTGCTGCTTGAGGAGTTCCGCCAGTTGGCGCGTCCGGCGGCGGTAGATGTCGGCCTCGGCGGCAATCTCGGGCGCGGCGTAAGCGTTTTGCTCGAAGTTGACCGGCGCCAGCTCCTGCGTGATCCGCCGATACTTGCCCGAAACATACTCCTTGAGAATCTCGTCCGAATCGGTCGTGCCGCGCGCCTGAAGCTGCTCTTGCAACTCGTGTCGGTAGCCAAAAACGCTGCGCAAATAATCCTGCAGATCAGGGCGCTCCATCGCGCCCAGCTCCAAAATCAGCAGGCGCAGAAAGTCCTTGTCCTCAACCAGACGCGCCAGGCGCTCCAGGCGCTGGCGGTATTCGCCAATGAGGAAGCGCGTGAGCTTTTCCCGCAGCTCGGGCTGAAAGTGGGCGATGCGCTGGCTCTGCTCAAAGGCCAGCAGCAACTCCATGTCATTGATGAGCGAAATGAGAAGCTCGCCGGCAATGGTATCCGTATCTGGAGCGGGCGGCTGAGTCTCGTAGGTTCCCATAAGCATCACGCAGCGGGCTTTTGGAGGTGACTGAGCTAAGCTTGGCTACTTAGATTTGACGAGCGTCCAATAGTAGTCATATCGCGGCAAAATTGCACCGACATCTTCGATGACCGCGCACCGCTGAAGCAGGTCCTCCGGCGGAAACACATACGGGTTGTCGGCCCAGTCGGGCGCAAGCCAGGCCCGCGCCGCTCGATTGGGCGTGCCATACCCGGTGACCCGCACGATTTCCGCCGAAGCCTGCGGCTCGAGGATGTAGTCAATGAACCGTTCCGCCAGCGCGGGCTGCGCGGCGTTCACAGGGATCGCCAAGTGGTCCACGGCCCGCGTGCCGCCTTCTTTCGGCACAACGAAAGCGATGTTGCGGTTTTGGCGCGCCGCTTTGGCAATCTGCCCGTTGAACCCTTGAACCAGCCAGGCCTCGCCATTGAGCAGCAGTTGCTCAAACGTGGCGCTGTCGTAGGCTTTGACCAGCGGCTTCTGAAGCGCCAAATCCTCCGCCGCCCGCGCAATGGCTTGCTCGTCCCGGCTGTTGGGCGAGAGGCCGCGCCGCCGCAGCGCCGCGCCAAAGCACTCGCGGATGTCATCCAGCATGGCGATGCGCCCGCGGTAGCGGACGTCCCAGAGCGCGTCCCAGCTCTCCACCGGCTCGCTGACCTTGTCGCGGCGGTAGCCAATGCCGGTCACGACAAAGGTATAGGGAACGGCATAGCGATTTTCGGGATCATAGGGCGCGTTCAGAAACGCCGGATCGAGGTTTTGCCAGTTTCTCAGCCGCGCCCGCTCGAGCGGGCGCAACAGGCCTTCGCGCGCCAAAATGCCAACCATGTAGTCGCTCGGCGCGATCAGGTCATAGCGGGCAACGCCAGTCTGGAGCTTGGCCAGCAAGGCCTCGTTCGAATCGTAGGTCTCGACCACGACCCGGCAGCGATAGCGCGCCTCGAAGTCGCGGAGCAGCTTCTCCGAGGTGTAGTTCGACCAAATGTAAAGATGCAGCGTCGGCTCGGCCGCTCCCTGGGGCGCAGGGCTGACAGCCGCCGCCGTCAGCCCGATGCAAGCGATGCCAAGGCCCAGCCGCCCCCAGCGCGGCAACCGCTGAAGCCGCTGCGAAAGGTGCGACAGCGCAATCAAAATCACGCTCGCCATCAGCAGCAGGCTCGTCGCCACGTTGATTTCCGGCGAAACCCCGGTTTTCATCTTCGAATAGAGCCAGACCGGAAAGGTCGTCACCCCGTCGCCCGCGACAAAGCTCGTTATGATACAGTCGTCGAGCGAGAGCGCGAAGCACAGGAGCGCGCTCCCGACCAGCGCTGGCGTCAGCCACGGCAAGGTCACGCGCCAAAAAGCTGCCAGAGGCGTCGCGCCCAGGTCCAGGGCCGCCTCAATCAGTCGCTCATCGAAGCCGGCCAGCCGCGCCCGGACGATAAATGTCACGTATGAGGCGCAAAACGCCACGTGCGCCAGGAGCACCGACCAAAATCCAAGCGGCAGGCCAACCTGCGCCAACAGCGCGACGGAAGCGAACCCGACGACCACTTCGGGCACCGCAATCGGCAAATAAAGCAGCCCTTCCAGCCACGACTGCCCGCGAAACCGATGCTTCCCAAGCCCCAGCGCGGCAAGCGTCCCGAGGACCAGGGCAATTGCCGTCGTCGCCAGCGCGACCCGCAGGCTGGTTTGGATGGCCGTCAAAAGCGCCGGATTGGAAAGGGCTTTGACATACCACGCGCCGACATAGCCGGCTTGAAAGTCAGCCGTCGGCGCCGGCGACAATGACGCCAGAAGGAGCGTCAGCAGCGGCGCGTAGAGATAGATGTAAATCGCGCCGGTTAGGGCGACAAAGCCCTGGCTAGCGCATGAAGCGCGCCTGCGGGCGGGCGGTGACGCGCGGCTGGCTTCCGATGCCATCCCAACCGCTACTCCTCAGGTCGCTCTGGCGGCACGCCGGGCGGGCGAATGGCCGAGGTTGTCGGCTGGCTTTCGATGACGCCAATCTTTTCCAACAGCTTGCGCTTCACCATGGCGTCATAAATTTTCCACTTGGAGCGCATGAAATCCTCGTCATACGTCCCGGACAGGAAGCCAATCGGAATTTCGAAGCCGCCCGCCTCATGCTTGCCGCCGCCGTAGTAGTTTCCAGCCGCGTCGCGCCCAAGGGCTGACTTGAGAAACTGATCCGGGTTGAGCGTGACTTTCGAGGTTCGCAGGCTTCCAATGATGACTTCGCGCTCCCCTTCCTTCGTAATGATGCCGTAAACCACTGCCGTGTGGATATTTTCCTCGGTCAGCAGGAAATCGGCCGCCTGCGGTATGGCGTCCCGATCCTCGTAGCGCACATAGCCGACCCCGGCAATGCTGTAGTTGTCGCGCACAATCCGCTTTTCGAGCGCCAGGTTGATGATGTCAATCGCCCGCTTCGAGCGCTTGACGTTGAGAATCTCGCTCAGCAGCGTCGCGTCCACAAACTGTGAAAGATAACCCGCCGACTGGAAGTCGGACTCGCGCGCCCGGATCATGCCGTTGGTTTCAGTCCGAATCGCATGCATCAGCGCCGTGGCCAGCCGGACGTGCTGCGGGTTGTTTTTCTCTAGCGGAAAGGCTTCGCGCAGATATTCGGCATAGATTGTGGCCGTCGCGCCGACTTTGCGAATGTCGGTGAAGACGGCTTCGATCAGCCCCTGCCGCTCGTGATGGTCGACGATGACCAGCGGCTTGACGCCCGCCTCGCGCAGCTTGCTGGTCAGCGTGGTGGTCGTGCCCTGATTGTCGATGAAGATGCTGGCTTGATACTGACTCAAATCAATGGTCGGGTCATAGTGCAGCAGCTCGATCTGCAGAAGCTGCACCAGGGCCAGGTTTTCCTGATGGCTGATGAAGCCGTCATACACGATGTCCACGGTGATGCCAAAGGTGGCGGCAATCATCTGATGGGCTAGCGCCGAAGCGATGGCATCCGGGTCTGGAAAGTTCTGGATGGCGACAATGTGCCGCTCGCCCCGGTGAGCGTCGAGCGTCGCTTTGAGGTCCAACACCGGACGGCGCTCCTGGTGACCGCTCGCGCCATTCAGATGCGGCTCAGGGCGGGGCGCATCCGTTTCGACGGCCGGCGCGACGCCTGGCGCGGCGGCGGCAACTTTTTCAGCTCCACTTTTATCGCGCCCGGCTGTGGCGCCCTTATCCCGCGACATACTCTCGCCGAACCTTTCAAAGTCCTGCCAAATCCTTTGTTTTACCGACTCGCGGCAAGCAGCGCCTGACCAGCGCCAACCGGCGACGCGCGCATCGGCTTCGCGCCAGGGCGTTCAGGTCACGCGCTTGGTTCTATAACGCCCTGAACTGTCTCGGCAATCAGATTGTCCACCACGGCATGCAGGTCGCCGTCGGTTTCCTTGAAAACCCGCAGTTGCCGATCGGCCGAGGTGCCCTCCTTCAAAATCGCGTGGATGTAGTCAATCTCGGCCCGGCTTCCCAAGCCATCCACGACATCATCCACGAATTCGAGGAGTTCAAGAATGAGGTCGCGGGTCGGAACCTCCGCCTGCTTGCCCAGGTCGAGGAGCTTGCCATCCAGCCCGTAGCGCACGGCCCGCCATTTGTTTTCCTCGATGAGCATGCGGCGGTAAAGCCGGAAGCCCATGTTTTGACGCAGCAGCTTGTAGAGCTTGGCTACTACTGCCTGGAAAAGCGCGGCGATGGCGATGACTTCATCCACCTTGGACGGAAGATCGCAGATGCGAAACTCCAGCGTGGGGAAGATCGCGTGCGGGCGCAGGTCCCACCAAATCTTCTTGCCATTGTCAATGCAGCCCGTCTTGACGAGCAGCTTGACGTAGTTGTCATACTCGCTGGCCGAGCCAAAATAGTCGGGAATGCCGGTTCGCGGGAACTGCTTGAACACCTCCGAGCGATACGACTTCAGCCCCGTATTGCGCCCGATCCAAAACGGCGAGCTGGTGGTGAGCGCCAGGATGTGGGGCAGGAAGTAGCGCGCCGCGTTCATGATGTGGATGGCGTCATCGCGGTTCTCGATGCCGACGTGCACGTGCAGCCCGTAAATCGAGAGCGAGCGGGCCAGTTGCTGCATCTCCTCGATGAGTTGGAAGTAACGCTCATTCGGCGTGATTTCCTGATCCTTCCAGTGCGAAAACGGATGCGTGGACGCGGCAATGATGCGCAGGCCCTTTTTCTGCGCCAGCGTCGCCACCGTGCGCCGCAGCTTGACCACATCGGCGCGCGCTTCCTGGATATTGCGGCAGACCCCGGTGCCGACCTCCACCATGGATTGGTGCATTTCGGGCTTGAGCTGCTCGCCGAGGAGCATCAGGCCCTCGTCCAGAATTTCAGCCACCCGCGAGCGTAACTCCCGCGTGGAGGGGTCAACGATTTGAAATTCCTCTTCAATGCCTAGCGTGAACTCTTGAGCCATATCAGTCCCCTAATGAAAGCGCAGACTAGCGACCGGCAGCCGCCAACAAAAGGTTGGTCTCCCATCTCGATCCTTCAGCTCAATCCTCCAGCACGAAGGTCGGCACCATGCCGCCGCCGGAGGTGACATTGCACAGCGCCGTGCTCGAAAGCCGAGTGAAGGCGCCGCCAACCTTGCCGTGAAAAAGCAGCGGATCGAGGTCCACGAGTTGCTCGATGAAAGCGATGTCGCCTTCCGGCCCGAAGTGGGGAAACGCCTCATGCGCCGTCGGCACTTTCTCCTGGACCAGGCAATCGTTCCGAAGCCCATCGGCAATGGCGGCTTCCCACTCCGAGGCGGAAGCCTCCCAGCCGACCACGACGCCTTTTCCGCCGTATTCATCGTTGGGCTTGATGACGAGACGCGATTGATTGGCGCGCAGGAAGTTGAGCAAGTCCACCGACTCGCCGGCATAGGTCGTCCGACCATCAGCCAGACGGCGCGTCCAGGGGATGTGCGCCTGAATCGCCGCCCGTTGCTCCGGCGTGAAAAGCGGCGCGTAACGCTCGTCGGTCAGGACGCCGAAAAACATCTTCTTGTGGACGAGCTTCGTTCGGAAACCGTTGACGACGCAGGCGGCGCGGTCGCGGTAGGCGTTCACGAGCGCCTTGCACTCGTCGGGGCGATCCAGGATGTCGTTGGTCAGCACGCGCCGATAGACCAAGTCAATTTTGAAATCGCCCTGACGCAGCTTGCCATCGCGATAATCCAGCTTTTCCGGCGGCGCAATGATACACTCGAAGCCTTCGGCTTGGAAATACGCCTGGAACTGCTCGAACTCGCACTGCGTTGGCAGCCCCTCCCAGTCCACGATGGCGATGCGCGGCTTGGCGGAGCCGCCGCTCCACTCGCGGTACGCCGTCAGCAAGGTATCCAGGAGCAAGCGCCGCGCATAGAGCGGCGTGACCGGATACTCCTTCGTAAACCGCTGCATGACCGGCAGCTCCATGAAAATCCGCGCCATGACCTCGCAGTAGGAAATCCCGGCCGGGTTCTCCGCATTGAGCTCGACAAACGAGAACGCGTCTTCGGTGAGAAAGGAATCGAGCCGCGAGGTGATCGAAATGCCCGCGTAGCCGGGGTCAATCTCAATCAGTCGGGCTTCGCCATCCGTGATCCCCAAGTCGTCATACATCCGGCGGTCGGTCAGCGCGGCTTGCCCGACCATCTCGACGCACTCCCAAATTCGGGCGCACTCCTGGCACAGATAGCGCCAGCGCTCCGCCGTCACGAAATGCGGGCGCAGGTAGGGGGACAAGGGGCGTCCCCCGAAGATCATTTTTTCCTCCGCGCTGCGCGCCGCCAGGAAATCGCGCGCTTCCGTCAGCGCGGCTGACGTTTCCTGAAGCAAGGTGTCATAGCGAGCAATCGCGGCTTTCAGCTTTGGGTGGCTTTCCATGGCTTCTCCAGAGACACAGAGTGGCGCTACGCGCGCTCGGCGATGAGTTCTTGCCAGCGGAAAATGTGCGTTCGCTCCTGCGGACGCCCTTCCTGCGCCAGTCGAATGAGCATCTGGCTGACCGTTGACACCATCCACTCGAAGTTGACCGGGCCAACCGAGAAAGAATCGGCGTCGGGAGCCGGATTCATGAAGTCTATGGCATAGGGGATGCCGTCCTGAATCGCGAACTCGATAGTGTTGATGTCGTACCCGAGCGCCTCGCACAGCAGTCGGCATTCCCGGACGATGCGAGCGTGCAAGTCAGGCTCGAGATAGTCCTCCGGACTAACGTCCAGATATTGCGTCGGATACGGGCGCGACGGGTCATAGGGCATAATCAGCACATGCTGCTTGGCAATGCAGTAGCAGCGCACGTAGCGGTCGAATTTGACGAACTCCTGGAGCGTCATGCAGAGCTGCCCCGTTCGGTCATAGACCTGAATCAGCTCTTCGAGCGAGTTGATGCGATAGACATCGCGCCAGCCGCCGCCGTCATGCGGCTTGAGGATGGCCGGCAGCCCAACGTAGTCCACGATGGACTGCCAGTCGAGCGGAAATTCAAGGTTGCGCAGCGACTGCGACGTAATGCGCTCCATGTATTCCTTCTGAGGCAGCAGGGCCGTCCTGGGAATCGCCACGCCCAGCCGAACCGCCATCGCGTAGTTGAAGAACTTGTCATCCGCTGACCACCAAAAAGGGTTATTGACGATAATCGCGCCGGACAAATGAGCGTTCTTCAGATAGGCTCGATAAAATGGTATCTCATGCGAGATACGGTCAATGATGACGGCATAGGGGCAGCGCGCGTCCATGCGGACGCCGCCAATGGTGACATACTCAGCCGTGACGCCGGTGGCGCTCGACTGCATGTTGATGCGCTCAATGAGCGCTGGAGGGAAGGTATTTTCGCGTCCGACCAAAACGCCGACTTTCTTCATACGATTGACGAGTCCTTTTAGGGTCCGAGCGCGGACGAGCGCCGGTCGTCCGCGAGCCGCTGGGAGATAGGATGAACCTGAATGCCGCCAACGGTGCGATGCGCCTGCGCCGTTGTCAAGCGTTAGCGCGCGAGCCGCGACTTGCCGCCGGGCGGGTCGCCCCCTAGCATGCGAGCCAAGCCGCGCAGCGCGCCCTGGCTCGCGGCCACGAAAGCCATCCCGAAGCCAGCCAACGTCATCCAGAGAAAGCCGCCCGCGAATTGCCATGAAGCCAACGCCCTCTGAAATTGCCATCTCCGTCATCGAGCGCGCCCGTCGCCTGGGCGCGACGGCCGCCGAGGCGGCGCTGCGCGAAAGCGTCGAGTTTTCAGCCTCGGTTCGACTGGGCGAAGTCGAAACCGTCAAGGAAGCCGCCAGTCGCGGACTCGGGCTGCGCGTGCTGCTCGACGGGCGACAGGCCTCGGTCTCCACGTCGGATTTGTCGCCGGCGGCGCTGGATGAACTCGCCGAAACGGCGCTGACGCTGGCGCGCGCTACCTCGGCGGACGACACGGCCGGATTGCCCGACGCCGGCGATTTGGCCGCTGAGATTCCAGACCTCGACCTTTGCGACCCGGCCGTGCTGGACTTGTCTTCCGAAGCGAAAATTCGACTGGCGCTGACGGCCGAGCAAGCCGCGCGCGATTATGACGAGCGCATTGTCAACTTCGAGGGCGGCGGCATAGACAGCGGCGCCGGCCGCGTGGTCATCGCCAATTCGCTGGGCTTCGTCGGCGAGTATCGCAGCGCCTCGCTGTCGCTGGCGGTCGCGCCGGTGGCGCGCGACGCCGACGGGCGACTCCAGCGCGATTACTGGTATGACGCGCGGCGCAAGCTCGCCAAGCTGGAAGACCCGGCTAGCATCGGCCGCCGGGCCGCCGAGCGCGCCGCCGCCAAGCTGGGCGCCCGGCGCGTCCTGACCCAGACCTGTCCGGTCGTCTTCGCGCCGGAAGCGGCGGCCAGCCTCATTGGTCATATTTTCGGCGCGGTTTCCGGCGACGCCATCTTTCGCCGGGTGTCGTTTCTGGTCGGCAAGCTCGGCGAAGTCATCGCCTCGCCGCTCGTGACGGTCGTGGACGACGGACGCCTGCCAGAGGGCCTTGGCTCGCGCCCCTTTGACGGCGAAGGCGTTCCAACCCGGCGCACCGTGGTCATCCGGGAAGGCAAGCTGGAAAGCTATCTGCACAATGCCTACACGGCGCGCAAGCTCGGCGAGCGGACGACCGGCAATGCGTCTCGCGGGCTGACCGGCGCGCCGGCGGTAGGCGCGAACAACATGTATCTCGTCGCCGGAAGCCAGCCGCCCGAAGCAATCATCGCTTCCGTCAGCAACGGCTTCTACGTCACGGAACTCATCGGCTTTGGCGTCAACGGCGTGACGGGCGATTACTCGCGCGGCGCGGCCGGGCGCTGGATTGAAGGCGGGGCGCTAACCTTTCCCGTCGAGGAAGTCACCATTGCAGGCAACCTGTTGACCATGCTCAAGCAGATCGAGATGGTCGGCAATGACCTCGATTTTCGCGGACGGCTCGCCGCGCCGACGCTCAAGATCGCCGAAATGACCATCAGCGGCGCGTGACGGCGCGGCGAATAGCCCGCCCCATCAACTTGCAGCAGCCCATTAGTAGTCCAATGCCTATCTCCAAATCATTTTTGACCATCGCTCTAGGACTCGCGCTTGGCCTTCCGCTCCTCGCCGCGCAAAGCCCGAGGGCGGCCCAGGGGAAAATGCTATGCGCCAGAAATGAGAAGCTCATCTTTGGCGCCCTGACGACCAGCGGCAAAATGGCTTGCCTGTGCGCCTCGCCCGATCTCACGGCCAGCCAGGGGTATTTGCAATACCGCTTTGGACGGCCCGGACGGGTCGAGCTGGAATATCCGGCCGAGCGGGCCGGCTCGCAGCGGATGTTCTACTATGCTCATTACGCCCGCTATCAGAACGAGTGGGCGTCGGTGCGCTTCAAGAACAAGGAATACAACTATCGGATTTACTACAGCTATGACGGCGAGTCCGGGCGACCGACGACCACTTATGGGTTGAGCGTGTACCTTGGCGAAGGCGACAAGGGGACGGGCTTTCCTCTGCGGCGCAATACGGTCATTGGCGCGCTCCAGGCGCTCGCAGACATCTTGCCCTGCGATTCGGAAGACGCGCTGGCGGATTGTCCCTGAGCGCGCTTTCAGGCGCGCGCCTGAAAGCCGGGGGCAGGCTGGGGCGGCGCGGCGTCGCCCGTGAACTCGCAGCCCCCTTCAATCCTGCAAGCCGCGTCCCTCGACCTTTCTCCGCGTTATGTCCGCTTGGCAAATCATCCGGCACAGGCTTGAAGCGACCCGCGACGCGGCGCTGCTCCTGCTGGCGCCGCAGCTTTGTCGCCAGTGCGGGGCGCTGACGGAAAAGCTCTCCGACGGCGCGGTTTGCCGCGCCTGCTGGGAAAGCTGGCTTGGGGAGCAAGCGCGTCGCCCGCAAGCCTGCGCCCGCTGCGGTCGCTGGGCCGAGGCGGAGACGGAGTTTGTGGCGCGTCGCCCGCAATGCGAGCAATGCGCGCCCTGGGCGCTCGAATGGCTTCGCTCGGGCGGGGCTTACGTCGGGGCGCTGCGGGCGGCGTTGCTCGCCCTCAAGCGAATCCCCATGACGCCGGAGCCGCTGCGCCGGATTGTGCGCGAGACCTGGCGACAGGAAGCGGCTCTTCACGAAAGCGACATCATCGCGCCAATTCCGCTGGCGCCGCGGCGGGAGCGCCAGCGCGGCTATAATCAGGCGGCGTTGCTGGCGCGCGAAGTCGCTTGCGCGGCGCAGCGCCCCCTGGTGACGGGGGCGCTCGCCCGCGTCATAGAAACGCATCCGCAGCGGGCCGGACTCGACGCGCGCGCGCGACGGGACGGCTTGAAAGGGGCGTTTCGCGTCATCCGACCGCGCTTGGTCGCCAACCGGCGGGTGCTGCTCGTGGATGACACGCTGACTTCCGGCGCGACGCTCGATGTCGCCGCGCAGGCCCTGCTAGCGGCCGGCGCCACGGCCGTCAGCGCCCTCACTGCCGCCCGGACGCTCCTCCGGGCGCGCCCCGGCGCGACATGAGAACTTCTCTCAAACAAGCGCCCGAACCAGCGCCGGCGCCCAAGGGCGGCAGCGCGCGCGACGACGATGACAAAGATGCCGCCCTGCCGCGGAGCGCGCTGATGATGGCGGCCGTCCTGGCGGCGAGCGCGCTTTCCGCAGTCATCATCGCCCATCCGCAACCCTTCGCCTGGGAAGTCGCCTGCACCCGCTGGATACAGCGCCAGGACTGGCTTTACCTGCCGCTCGCGGCGATTTCGCGGCCGGGCGATTCCGTGTTGGCGCAGGGCGGCCTGCTCCTGTTGATTTGCGGGCTGCTGGCGCGGCGCGGCTGGCAGCGCGAAGCGCGGACGCTGGCCTGGGTCGGGGTTGGCGGCTTCCTGCTCAATGTCGCCCTCAAGGCGCTGGTTGGGCGCGCGCGTCCGACGGGCGAGGTCGTTCAGCTCTACGTCGCCGCCCGCGGCTGGAGCTTTCCTTCCGGGCATGTCATGTTTTACACGGCCTTTTACGGCGGCCTGGCCGGCTTTGCGCGGCGGCGGCTCGCGCCGGGCATCGAGCGCGCAGCCATCACCGCGCTTTGCGCGACGCTGATTGGGCTGGTCGGGCTATCGCGGGTCTTTCTGGGCGCGCACTGGCCAACCGATGTGGCGGCCGGGTATGGCTACGGGCTGGCCTGGCTGCTCGCTACGGGAGCCGCGCTCTGGCAGCCGCCCCCTCAAAGCCCCGCTGGCCATCCTGCGGAAAGCGCCTTGCGCGCCTGAAGCGGCGGCGGCGCGCCGCCGCCCGAACGACCGACCCGAACGATTGAAAGGACTCGTCATGTTTGAAACCTGGATTCCGCCGTGGCTTTTACCGTGGCTGCCGGGCATCCCGTGGCTGCGTATCTGGACCTACTTCATCGTCTTTTACGTGGCTTATTCCCTCTTCACGCTGTGGTCCTATCGCTTCTCGATTCGGGCGACCGGGATGCGCGAAGCCACCTTTCAGGAAGCGGCGATCGTCCGCGCCGCGGACATCGGGCTGCTCATCCTGGCGTTTTTCTTGCCGATGTCGTGGCTGATCAAGCTGCCGCTGCTGTTTGTCGGTCAGATTGTCGCCTTCGCGCTGGTCTTCAAGGCCCCGGCGGGACGCGCCATCATCGGGGCGCTGCTGTCGTGGCTGATGGCCGGGCTGTTTACCGTCATCTACCTTGGGCTATTGGCGCTTTACATCTGGTTCTTCCGCAGCCTGCCATACAGTCAGGGCCCGGCGTGACGACCCGGCGCAAACGCCTGTAGGTAGATGTTTTTCAGCTCGACATAGCGCCGGACGCCCGCAGCGATTCGGGCGCGCTCCAGATCGGTCACGGGGCGCTTGACCTTGGCCGGCACGCCGGCCGCGAGCATCCCGGCGGGCACCGCCATGCCTTCCGGGACAACCGCGCCCGCCGCGACAATGGCGCCGTCGCCAATCCTCGCGCCGTCGAGAATGATCGCCCCCATGCCGATCAGACAGTCGTCGCCAATCGCGCAGCCGTGCGCGATGACGCGATGCCCGACGATGACGCGGCGGCCGATGCGCAGCGGGAACGCTCCGTCCGTGACGTGGAGCACGCTGTTATCCTGGATGTTCGTTTCATCGCCGATGCAAATGGCGTGGACATCGCCGCGCGCGGTGCAGTTGAACCATACGCTGACATCAACGCCAAGCGTGACATCGCCAATGACATCCGCCGACGGAGCGATGTAAACTCCGGCAGCCAGCTTCGGAAATGCCTGTTGAAAAGCCAGAATCGCCATTTGGACTGGAACCGCGGCGGAGCGCCGTCAAAATCGCTCGCCAATTACTCGCCAATCAATCGTATGCCGGAAGTCAAGCTTAAGGACGCGGTCGGCTGGACGCTCCCCGACGCCCAAAGTCGCTTGGGCGACCTTGGGTGGCAGCCGGAAGATCGGCCCGACGACTTCCGCTATGCCACATTCGGCGCGGGAAGCAAACAGTTGCGCGTCACCGCCGATGGCTGGCAGGTGGCCGCGGGCAAGCTGTGCGCCCGCTACGCCCGCATTCAAACCGCGCTGGCGGATGTGGCGACGCTGATGGCTTATCCGACGGCCAGCCCGGACCTCCTGCCGGTCTTCGCCTGCGAATGGGTCATCCTCGGCGACCGGGCGCATGTCTTGGTCCTGGATGTCGAGTGCGTCGGCGAAAGCCAGGCGCTGCGCGACCGCGCGCGCGCGGCGCTGGCGCCGCTCCAGGCGCGTTACATCGCCCGGCTGCCGACCGCAGCCGACCTGCCGCAGTGGTTCTTGGAGATACGGGAGGCGTGGGCCTTGTTCACCTCCGGCGACTTGGCTCGCTTAGGCGTCATGCGGGAGGCGTTTCAGCATTACCTCGACGCGACGGCGGCGACGCTCTACGCGCCCTGGCTGGCGCGGGCGCGCGCCGGGGACGACCATCCGGCGATCCGGGATTACAAGCGCCACCATGCCGTCCATTCGCCGGGCTATGCGCTGCTTGCGCCGCGCGCGGGCGAAAGCTGGACGCGCCGCTTCCTTGACGATTGGCATTTCGGGCCGGCGCGCCCGCCCGCTGGCCAGCGCTGAGTCAAGCTCCGTCGGCTTGGTTTTCCGCCTGCCAGATGTGCTAGGCTTTCGCATCCAAAACTTCCGCTCGCGCCTCTCGGCGGCGGCTGAAGCGTCTTGCCCGCGCAGCTGTGACTTATGACAACGCCCGCCGTCTCGCCATTACCGGTGAGTGACACGGTTCAAATGTGGTGGCCTGCCGACTTGGTCATTGCAGTTCACGCCGAGCTGGCGCGCGCCGCGCCGGACGATGCGGCCAGAGCGCTTTATCGGCTGGGACGCGGCACCGGAGAGCGCTTCCTGCAGGCGAGCGAAGCCGACGCGGACCCGCTACCCGTCTCCGCGTCCCTCAGCGCCCGATTGCGCCTGCTCGACGCCGGCTTTGCCAATGCTGGCTGGGGCCGCTTTGATGTCGTCCCGCTCGGATCAGCCATCATCATCAATCACTACGACTCGCCGGTCGCCGCCGCGCTGCGCCTGGCTGGGTCGGCAACCGGACCGGTGGATGACTTTTTTGCCGGGCTATTCGCCGAACTCGTCACGCGGCAATCCGGGCAGGCTCAGGAAGGCGTTGAGATAACTTGCCTCGCCGCCGGCGCGGACTACTGCCGCTTTGTGATTGGCGAGGCGAGCGTCATTCGCAAAGTGTACGCCTGGCTCACCTACCCGCTTGATTCGCAAGCCATTCTCCGGCGCCTCGCGAGCGAGGCCCCGCAGTGAAAGCTTATGGCGCGCTTTACAGAGACTGACCAAGCCGCATCGCTCTTGCAGCGAATCTTGACGCTGTCGCTCAGGGGCGGCTTGCCCCCCTCGGCCGGCGGAGCGGAGGCGCGCCTTCCGGCGACCGAAAGCGACGAAGCGGTCATACCGCCGGCAACCGCGCGGACACAGCTCGCCCCGAGCGAAACGGTGGCCCGCGAGCTCGTCGCCACCCGGGCCGGCTATGTGCAACTGACGCTTCATGTTCCAGCCAACGAACCCGAACGCTTCGATGGGGAGACAGTCGGGCGGTTCTTCCGACGCGCGGTCCGCCCGCTTTCCAGCGCCGACCAATCCGCCGTTTGAGTCTGTCATGCCGAAAACGTTGGCCGTAGCGAGTCTCAAGGGTGGCGTCGGAAAAACGACGACCTGCACGAATCTGGCAGCCTACGTTGCCGCGATGGGCATCCCGACCCTTCTGATCGACCTCGACGCGCAAAGCGGCGTCCGCTTCGGCGTGGGGCTGGATGATTACGCCGGAGCGACGCTCGAAGACGTGTTGCTGCGGGGGCGGCCGCCGGCCGAAGCCCTGACGCCGACCAACCGGGCCGAGCTATCGGTCGTCCTGTCGGGACGCTTCGCCGATGACAAATCGCTCGAAGCTTATGAGCGCGTCTTTGAGCAAGATGTCACTTGGCTGGCGCGCCTGCTGCCCCATTTCGCCACCGCGGACTTCGCGCCGCAGCTCATTTTGCTCGACACGCCAGCCGGGCTTGGCGCGATTACCACCAGCGCCCTGGTCGCGGCCGATAGCCTGATTCTACCCGTCCAATGCGAGCCGCTCAGCTTGCGCACCCTGCCGCCCATGCTGCGCCGCGTCCTGGAAGTCAAGTCGAAATACAACCCGGAACTGAGCATCGAGGGCATCTTGCTCACGATGTACGCCGAACGGCACGCCTCCGCCGCCGATGTCGTGCAGCAGGCGCGCGAAGCGTTTCCAGGCGGGCTGGTCTTCGACACCGTCATTCCGCGCCACGAAGAGCTGGCCGTCTCCTTTGCCGTCGGCACGCCGGCGGTCACGCTCAAGACGCGGGCGGCCGGGGCGCAGGCCTACATCCAGCTTGGGCGAGAGGTCATCATGCGCCTCCCGGAAGAGCAAAGCGCCCCTGCCGCCGCTCGGTAAGCGGCGCGCTATGCGCGGTCAGGCGCTTGGCGGGCCTTTAGGGCGCGCTTTTCGCGGAGGGCCGCCGTCCGCGGCGACCTGAAACCTGCCGTCGCCGCGCAAAAACGGTCCGAGTCTCCGCCTGGAGGGAAGGCGCGCTTACGACCCCGCTCGGTGGCGCTCCAAAAGCTCGTCCCGACAGTTAGGGCAAATCCCATGAGTGAACTGGTAACCGCCATGCCGACTAAAATAGGCTTCAAACCGCACCGTGACGGTCTTGCCTTCCGCGCTGCGCTCCATGATGTTGCGGCAGTAAGCGCAGACGCGGATGTGTTCGAGCAACGCGCCTTGGCCGGACGGCGACCGAACGGGCTGGAGCACCAGGACGATCTCTGTCACCGGTCGGGCAGCGCCTGTCGGTAGCGCGCCATCGCTTACAAAGGGAACGACCTCCAGGTTAACCAGGAAAGTTGTCCCGTCACTTTTATGACACCAAACTTGCCCAAAGCTGACTTCCTGTTGAGCGGCCAAGCACCGTGCAACCGGATCAATT
>CALCKX010000140.1 GCA_937966115.1 uncultured Chloracidobacterium sp.
TCGTCATCATCGAGACTGTGGCGCACTTCCGCCGGCACGGGATGACGTGGCTTGACATCGAAGTCATGACGCCCCACATGGCGCTGTTTGGCGCGAAGGAAATCCCGCGGTCGGTCTTCATGCGGCGACTTAAGCAGGCCATCGCCGAGCCGCCAATCCCCCTGCCGCCGCCGACCCGACGGCGTTTGCCGCGCCCGGCGACGCTGGCCTGAAAGCGGCGCCGCGCCTGCTCCCCTCGGTCGCAAAGCGCGGCTCTCGCCTTGCGCTTCCTCCCTGCTCAGGTCTAGGAAGGGGGCTTGGGAAGCGCCGCCCGTCGCGAAGCCGGCGGCGTCTTTCGGGACTCGCCCGCAAGGAGCGCCCGTTCCCGAACGCGCCGCCCGCACAAGGGCCGGCTTCATCGCCGTCCCGTGTTAGCTGCGCCTGAGCGGGAGGCCCGTGACGGTCGCGGAACGGTCCGCTCGCTCCACAGCGGAGGCTTGAAGGATGTCCAAGTTGCCAATCGCGCTCCTCATCGCCTGGCTTTCGCTCGCCGTTGCAGCCCAGAGCCCGTCCGCTCAAAGGCCAGCGCCGCCCGCCGATGCCCCAAAGCCAAGCGATCAAGCGGACGACAGCGAAGAGGATGCCGTTGTCGCGCTGGGGACGGAACTGCTCCAACTCTACGTCGTCGTCACGGACAAAGACGGACGACCCGTGACCGACCTCAAAAAAGAGGACTTCGCTTTGCGCGAAAGCGGCAAGCCGCAGGACATCGCCTTTTTTTCTCTAACGACGAATGGGCGCGCCGCGCCGCCGGAGGAAGGAGTCGGCGCTTCGGAGACGTCGCCGCAAGCCGCCCCCGAAGGACGGTGTTTCGCGCTGGTGGCGGATGACCTCCACATCGCGCCCGGCAACTTCGCGTTTCTGAAATCCGCGCTCTTGAAATTCATCGATGAAACGCTGGTCGAGGGCGATCGCCTGCTCGTGATGTCAACCAGCGGGACGCTCGGCTTTTTGCAGCAAATGACCGATGACAAGCGCGTCATGCGCGCCGCCATCGAGCGCCTGACGCCGCGCGCGCAAGACCCCGGGCCGGGCAATCTGGGCTTTGGGTTCAACCTAACGCCGTACGAGGCGTTTCTGGTCGAGCGCGGCGATCTTCAGACGACACAGTTCCTGACCGGGCTATATGTCCGGTCGTTTCCGGGGACGCCCCCCGCGATGGCGGAATCCGCGGTGCGCTCGACAGCGCGCGTCATTGCGCAGCAGACGGAATACCTTGCGACTGCCACGCTTGAAACCATTCGCTCGGCGGCGCTAGCGCTGGGCAGTTATCCGGGGCGCAAGACGCTGCTGTTGGCGACTGACGGCTTCCTCAGTGACGAATACGCCCGCAACGGGCGATTCCGGATCCGGCGGGCGCTTGACGCGGCCGCTCGGGCCGGCGTGACGATTTACTCGATTCACAGCGCTGGCTTGGAAGTCCCGGCCGGCTTTGATGCCAGTCAGCCGGGGCGCTTCGACCCCGCTGGCTTCGCGCAGAGCCTCAGCTCGCAGGCGCAACAGGCGCGGCAGGACGCTTTCCGCGAGCTTGCGGACGCGACCGGCGGACTGACGTTTGTCAATACCAATGACTTGACCGGCGCCTTTGGCAAGGCGGTCGCCGACGCATCCGTTTACTACTCGCTGGCTTACTACCCGGAGCAAAGAGCGGACGGCAAGTTCCGCCAAATTGAGGTCCAGCTCAACCGGCCTGGGCGATTCGCGATTCGCGCCCAGCGGGGCTATTTCTCCCCCAACGAGAAGGCAATCCAAAAAGCGGCTGAGAAAAAGAGGAAGGCGGATGCCAAGCTCGCGCCGGAGGCGCTGGCCGCCCGGGAAGTCAGGGCGGCGCTTAGCGCGCCCGTCCCGCCGAGCGAGATTGCCGCGCGCTTCGCTTGCAACTTTGTTTCCAGCCAGATTGAAACGACGCTTTCAGTCTCCTTCCCCCTTAGGGACATCGCTTTCCAGGACGTCAAGGGGAAGCAATCCGCCGTCCTCCCCGCCGCCTTCGCGGTTTTCGATCTCAACGGGAAGGCCCTGCTGGCGGAAGAGGACAAAATCCTGCTGAGCTTCGCGCCGGAGCGCCTGGCGCTGGCCCAAGCGGGCTGGGGCTTGCTCATCAAGTCGCTCAAGCTTTCGCCAGGGCTATATAACGTCCGCTTCGCCATCTATGACCCGATTGCCGACCGGCGCGGCGCGATCAGCCAGTGGATTGAAATTCCAGACCTGTCGAAAGCTGGCATGACGCTTTCGGACATTATCTTTCTGCGCTCGGTCGAGATGGCGGAGGCGGGCGAAAGCCAAGCTCCGCTGGAGAGCCGGCTGCCGCCCGGCTTTGTCCTGGCGAACCAGGCGCTGCGACAGTATGACGCCAAGGAGAGCCTCGCCTTCCTCGTCATGACGCACAACATCCCCAAAGCCAAGCCGAGCGCCGGAAAATCGAATCTGGCCTTTCAGATTCAGATTTTCAAAGGCAAGGAGGTCATTTACGCCAGCCCCTTGCGGCGGACGCAAGCCCCGCCCAATCCCGATGGCACGCTGACTTATGGCAGCCAGGTGCCGCTTGAAGGCCTGGCTCCGGGCCGGTACTTGTTGAAATTGGTCGCCTACGAGGAAACCACGGGGAAAACGGCCGTGCAATCGCGCGATTTCACCATTAGGTAGCCAAAAACAGCCGCGCGCCATCCGTCAAGATCCGCTCCATTGGCGGTAACGCCAGCCATGCTATGTTTCAGGCGCTGTTGACGCGCCCAATCGGCGACTTTCCCGCAACTGAGGCCGCTTTATGAGCAAGCACAGGCACAAAGAAGACAAGCCCAAGGAAGAAAAACTCAAGGACAAGCGCAAGAGCGCCGCGCCGACGATTTTTGAAAACGTCGTCGAGCAGGCCACCGAGCGGTGGGATCAGCTCGTTCACAATCCGCAGTTTGCCGCGGCCCTGGCGACGGCGCTCGAGCAGCCGATGAACCTCGCCAACCGCGTGCAGGAGCTGGTCGGCGCGAGCCTGCGCACGATGAACATTCCGACGCGCGATGATTACAAAAAGCTCAGTCGGCAGCTCGAAGCCATTGCCGGGCAGCTCGAAGACTTGGGCGAGCGCCTCGACGAGCTGGCCGAGCGCCTGCCCGCGCCGGAGCCAAAGCCGCGCGCGGCCAACAGCGGCTTGACCCCGCGCAAGGCGTCGCGGTCGCGCAAAAAGACGCAGCCGCCAAACGAATCAGATTCCGAAGCCGGCTGATTCCAAAGCCGGCTGAGCGCCCGCCGCCGTGATCCCGCCGCGCTCGATTCCTCGCCCGTCCAGGCTGACCTGGACCCTCTGGCTGCTCGCGATCGCGACGAGCGGGAGCGCCTATGGTCTGCGCATCCTCGCCAGCCATCACCCGGACTGGGTTGAGGCGGTCTATGCCCGGCGGCTTTACCCCGCCCTGGCGCATTGGGTATCTCTGCCGGCCCGGCTCGCGCCGTTCTCTCTAGCGGAGTGCCTGCTGGGCCTGCTGCTGACAGGCAGCTTCGGGCTGTTGCTGTGGGCCGGCTGGCGCGGCCGGCATCAGCGGCCGCGGCTTGGCATCCTCCTCAGCCGCGGCGCGCCGGTCGTCGCGCTTGTCTGCGGGCTAGGCGCGCATGTCTTCCTGTTGTCGTTCGGCTACCACTACGCCCGGCCCGCCGCGCGAAACGCTTTCGGCCTGACGCCGCCGCCGCCCGATCCGGTCGCGCTGGAGCGGTTTGCTCGACGCTGCATCCGGCAAGCCGCCCTCGAGCTTGCCGCCGCCGCGCCGCCGCGAACGGCCGAGCGGGGCAGCGAGCTGCCGCTGTCGCCTGCGCAGCTTGCCGACCTGCTTGCCGAGAGCTTTCGCCGTAGCCCGGAGCTGACCCACTTGTCGGACGTTCGCTTCGCGCCTCCCAAGGCGCCCTGGTTGTCTGGGCTGATGGCGCGGGCCGGAATTTCCGGCATTTTCATCCCCTTCACTGGCGAGCCGCACTACGACGCCAACCAGCCCGCCAGCAGCCTCCCGTTTACCATGGCGCATGAAATGGCGCATCAGCGCGGCTTCGCTTTCGAGAGCGAAGCCAACTTTGTCGCCGCCGTCATCTGCATTCGGGCCAATCATCCTTACATCCGGTATAGCGGCTGGGCGGGCGCGGCGCGCTACGCCTTGCGCGACTTGGCGCGCGCGCCCGAGCGGTACGCCGCCGTCACGCCCCTGATCGGGGATGAGCTGCGGGCTGACTGGCAAGCGCAGGGACGCTACTGGTCGCGCTACGCTTCGGGGCGGCTCGCCCGCGTCTCGGCGCGCCTCAATCACGCTTACCTTCAGTCCAACGGCGTCGCTTCCGGCATTGCCAACTACAACGAAGTGACCGGCTGGCTTCTGGCTTGGCAAGCGGCGCGCCGCGAGACTGAAACTAGCGAGCCTGAAACTGGCGAGCCTGCCGACTAGCGCGCTTTCCGCTGAGAGGGGAGGGAGCGGCGGCTGTGAGGGGCGAGCTAGATCGCTATGGCGCGCGCCGCCCGCAGGGCGCGCTCGCGGGTTTCGATGAGGTCCTCGCCCAAGGCCGTGACATGTCCCATTTTCCGGCCCGGACGCGAGGCTTTCTTGCCGTACAGGTGCACCGTCACCCCCGGCACGCGCAGCGCGGCCTCCAGTCCGGTCGGGCGCGCCGGCGCGTCGAAGCCGCCCAGCAAATTGACCATGACCGCGACCGGCGAGCGCATGCGCGGCGCCCCGAGCGGCAGGTTCAGCCCCGCCCGAATGTGGTTCTCAAACTGCGAGGTTTCGCATGCCTCGATGGTGTAGTGCCCCGAATTGTGCGGGCGCGGCGCGATTTCATTGATGAGCGCCTCGCCATCGTTGAGCAAAAACAGCTCAATGCCGAAGATGCCTACGCCCTCAATCGCTTCGAGAACCTGCCTGGCCAGCGTCGCCACGCGGGTTCTGGTCGTCTCCGATACGGCCGCCGGCGCCAGCGCGGTATGGCACACATGCGCGTGCTGAATGGTCTCGACCACCGGGTAAATGACTTCCTCGCCAGCTTGATTGCGCGCCGCCATCACCGCCAGCTCCTTGGTGAAGGGCACGAATTCCTCGACCATCAACTGGCTGCCGCGCTTGAGCAGCTTCTCAAAAGCGGGCGCGATGTCGTCCGCGCCGCGGATCAGCTCGTTGCCGTAGCCGTCATAGCCGTTCGTGCGGCACTTGAGCACCAGCGGCAACCCGAGCTGGCGACTAATGGCCCGCGTCTCGTCCGGCGAAGCCACCGCGGCAAAGCGCGGCACGGGCAGCCCGGCCTGCGCCAGCGCGGTCTTTTGCAAGAACTTGTCCTGCGTCAGCGCGATGGTTCGGGAAGACGGAGCGACGCGCGGCTTGCCGGTCGCTTCGAGGTAGCGCAGGATGTCGGGCGCGATGAACTCGTTTTCAAGCAGGACGACATCGGCGTAGGCCGCGACAACCTTGAGCAGCTCTGGCGATGACCAATCGCCAACAAAGCGTTCGGTCGCCGTCAGCAGGGCGGGGCTGTCTTCCGCCGGGCGAGCGACAATCCCGACCTCGCAACCCAAGCGATAGGCTGCATAGGCCGACATGCGCGCCAGTTGTCCGCCCCCCAGAATGGCGATCCGCTGTGTCATGCGCGCTCCGTTCAGGCTCGCGGGTCGAGGTCCACCACCACCGGCGCGTTGACCACGCGGTAGCGAAGGTTGCACAGCGCCGCGTTGACAAACTCCGTCGCGCCCCGCCGCTCGCGCCCGTAGGCTTCATGAATATGGCCGAAGACATGCAGGCGCGGCGCGATGCGATCCACGACCGCGCGCAACTCTCCGCAGCCGACCTGCCACCCAAACTGCGTGCGGTCCAGGATAGCGTACGGCGGCGTGTGCGTGATGAGCACATCCGTGTCTTCGGGAATAAGCTCCCACTTCTCGCGCAGCGACGATTTTTTCCACAAATTGAACGCGCCATTCATGAACCAGGGCTGCCAGGGGCTACCGTAAAGCTTGAGCCCGCAGGCGACGGCGGCTTCATCCGCGAGGTGGATGGCGTTTTCCAGGAGCGACTGCGGCGCGCTTCCGTTTTCCTGGGCGCAGTGGTCATGGTTGCCCGCCACCACGAACTTGTGCGGGTGTGGCTGCCGCCGCAGAAACGCATCGAAAAGATGCAGCTCATCCAGCGTGCCGCGTCGGGTGAAGTCGCCGGCGTGAATGAGAATGTCGCCCTCCGGCACGTGAAAGTCGTGGTTGCCATGGGTGTCGCTGATGATGACGATGCGAACAGACATAGCGTTTACCTCAGGCTGCGGCGGCCGCTGGGGCGACCGCCCGGATGGTATGCAGCCAGAATAGCGCGTCCGGCGGCGGAGTTTGGGATTTTTTCAATTGGCCGCGCGCATGACGCGCCGCTTGCGGCGCGCGGGCTGCCGTCCGCGGCCGCCGCCAAGCCCCAGTGGCCGCCGCGAGCCGCGCTAGTCCGGCAGGCGCCCGTAAAGCCGCGCCAGCTCGCGCAGCCGGGCGGCCGGAGCGGTCGCGAAATCCTCCAGCTTGCATCGCCACGACCAGTTGCCGCGCTCGCTGGCGGGCAGGTTCAGGCGAGCTTCGCTCCCCAAGCCCAGAACGTCCTGTAGCGGGACAATCGCCGTGTGCGCCACGCTCGCGTAGGCCGCCCGAATGAAGTCCCAGTGGATTTCCGCGCCGTCGCTGTCGAGATAAGCCCGGCAAAAGGCGCGCTCGCGCTCAATGGCGTCCGCGGCGCGGGTCGAGCCGACGCCGGGGCGGCTGGCATACCAGCCGACGGTCGTGTCGTTGTCGTGCGTCCCCGTATAAACCACGGCGTTCGTCACATAGTTGTGCGGCAGGTCCTGGCTTTTCGAGTCGCCGCCAAAGGCGAACTGGAGCACGCGCATGCCGGGAAAGCCGAAGTCGTCGCGCAGCGCCGTCACGTCGGGCGTAATCATCCCCAAGTCCTCGGCAATGATGGGCAGCGCGCCAAAGGTCCGCTTCATCGCCGTAAACAGCTTGCGGCCCGGCGTTTTGACCCACCGACCGGCGGCGGCCGTCGGGGCGGCGGCCGGAACCTCCCAACAGGCCGCGAAGCCGCGAAAATGGTCGAGGCGAACGATGTCCGCCAGCCGGAAGAGGTGACGTAGCCGCGCCAGCCACCAGGCGAAGCCGTTGGCGGCCAGGCGCCGCCAGTTATAGAGCGGATTGCCCCACAACTGGCCCGTCACGCTGAAGTAGTCCGGCGGAACGCCGGCAACGCGCGTCGGGCGCCCCGCGGCGTCGAGCTTGAACAGGGCGCGATGGGCCCAGACATCCGCCGAATCATAGGCGACGAAAATCGGCGCGTCGCCAATGATGCGCAGGCCGCGCTCCCGGCAAGCCTCTCGGACGCGCCGCCACTGCCTGAAAAAAAGCCACTGCTGAAACTGATGCGAAGCCGCCGCTCCGCCAAGCTCGCGCAGGGCGGCGGACAAGGCCGCCGGGTCGCGGTCGCGCAGCGGCGCGGGCCAGTCGCTCCAGGGACGTCCGCCATGAGCGTCCTTGAGGGCGCGAAACTGGGCATAGTCGTTGAGCCACTCGGCCTCCGCCGCGCAGAACGCCGCAAAGTCCGTTTGCCAGGCCGCCGGCGCGGAAGCCGCGAACCGCTCAAAGGCCTCGGCAAGCAACCTCTGCTTCCAGGCGATGACCGCGCCGTAGTCCACGCGGTCGGCGGGGAAGGCGGGGCGGTCGCGCAGCCGCTCGCGCGGAACGAGTCCTAGCTCGACCAGCGAGTCGGAGGCGATGAACAGCGGGTTCCCGGCAAAGGCCGACAACCCGGCGTAAGGCGAGTCGCCGTAGCCGGTCGGCGCCAGCGGCAGAATCTGCCAGTAGGTCTGCCCCGCCGCCGCGAGAAAATCGAGAAACGCTTCGAGGTGGCCGTCCAGGGCGCCGATGCCGTCGGGTCCGGGCAGCGAGGCTGGGTGGAGCAGAAGACCGCAGGCGCGCGGCCAGGGATGCGTTGTCACGGGCGAATCACTTTCGGAAGCGACGCGCTCCCGGAATCGAACCCATCCCGCGCGGGGATGGGTTCGGGCGTATGGCTTGCCAAGCGGCGCGCCGTTTGCTCGATGACTGCTCGCAGCTTGCCGAAAAGCAGATTGACATCGAAGAGCATATCGCTGTCCGGGCGGCGGTGAAGCTCGAGGCTGCCCTCGCGTCCGTCATCGAATGCCAGCGGGATGATCAGCTTGGCTAGGGGGCGATTCCCCTCGGCGGCGCAGCCCGCCGTCCACGCGGCGATGGTCAGCGCTCCCCGGCGCGCGAAGCGAAAGGCGTTGTGTTCCTTGATGTGCCAAGCGTATTCGAGCGGCAGGTGAACTTCCACGCGGGTGAAATCGGTCGTCTCGAAGCACTCCGCAAGGTGCGTGTAGAACTCCTCAAAGCTCTCCGAGCGCGTGAGCGATTCAATCAAGCCATGGACGCGAATGTTGTTGGCGATGATGACCCGCTGGTTGAGCGACCGCTGGATAACCCGCCCGATTTCGCCGAATTCGTGATAGCCGAAGTGCTGGACGGCAATCCATATGACAATCCCCAGCGTCAGCAAAATCAGCCCCAGCAGACGATTCGGCGAGTTGTAAGCCAGCAGGCTCATGAGCGCGAAAAAAGCGCACAGGCCGTAGAGCAGGATGGTCGTCGCCCGTTGGGAATAGCCGCGCGCCAGGAGTTGGTGGTGCATGTGCCGGCGGTCGGCTTCGAAGATTGGCTTGCCGGCCAGAAAGCGCCGGCCGATGGACAGGGCGGTTTCCATGATCGGCAGCCCAAAGGTCAGCAGCGGAATGGTGACCGTAACGATGGTCGCCGACTTTTGAGCGTGCAGAAGCGCCAGCCCGGCCAGCGTGAAGCCGATGAAGAGGCTGCCGCAGTCGCCCATGAAAATCGTCGCTGGATTGAAGTTGTATTTCAGAAAGCCAGCCGTGCCGCCAGCCAGGGCGCAGAGGAAGATGGCGAGCGCCACGTTGTCATTGGCTGCCGCGACATACGCGAGCGTCAGCGTCGAAAAGAGCGCCGCGCCAGCCGACAGCCCGTCCACGCCATCAATCAGGTTGAAGGCGTTGCTGATGCCAACCAGCCAGAGCGCGGTGATCGGCAGCCCCCAAATGCCCAGCTCAATCACGCTGCCCGTGAGCGGATTCGGCAGCGTCGTGATCCCCTGTACTGAAAGGTGAAACCAGACCGCAATCGCCACTTCAATCGCGAACTTCAGCCCGGCCCGCAGCCGACGAATGTCATCCGCCAGACCCAGCGCGAACATGGCGATGCACGGAAGCAGAAACCTGAAAGACAGCGACGCCGCTTCTTCGAGCCGCTTGCCCAGCTCAAAGAAGAAAGCGCCCCCAATGCCGGCCATGAAGGCGACGAAGATGGCGATGCCCCCGACGCGCGGGATCGGGATGGTGTGCACATGCCGGGCGGCGGATGGCGTGTCCACCAGCGAATCCCAGCGCCGCGCCAAATTGCGGATGATCGGCGTAAGAATGAATGCCGCCGCCAGAGCTATCAGAAACACGGCGGCATAAGTCAGCATGCGCGCAATCCTTCCCTGCAAGGTCTTGACGGGATAAGCCAATGCGTGACGCCCTGGTCGAGCTTTACTCGCTCGGATTCTTCACGTCCCGCAGTCGGATGTCTAGCCGCCGCCAAGCCGATTCAAGAGGAACAGCTAATCTCCAGCCGCTTGCCCCAGGCGGGCGGCGGCTCGGCATAGCGCGCCTGGGCGGGCTGCTCGTCGTAAGGGCGGCGCAGCGCCTCCAAGAGGCGCTCGATTTCCGTGAAATCGCCATCCTGCGCTCGCTCGATAGCCAGGTGCGCAAGGTAGTTGCGCAGGATGTACTTCGGATTGACGCTCCGCATGCGCCGGTGACGCTCCGGCGTCGGCAGCCCGTCCTGCGTCAGTCGCGCGCCATAGCGGTCGAGCCAGGCCGCGACCGCATCGCGATCCGTGAAAGCGTCTTGCAAGCGCGCGTTCGCCGGATGCGTCGGGTCTTCGGGAACGGCTTCCGAGAGGCGGCGAAAGGCGATGGCGTAGTCGGCTCGGTTGCGCGCCAGCAGCTCCAGCCAGTCCGCCAGCAGCTCGGCGTCTTCGGGGCGCGGGTCGCTCAAGCCGAGCTTGGCGAACATCAATCGCTCATACTCGCTAAAAAACAGGTCGCGGAACGTATCGAGCGCCGCCGCCAATCGCTCGCGCGGGACGAGCGTCACGAAGGTCTGCGCCAGACAGCGCAAGTTCCAGAGAGCGATGCCCGGCTGCTGGTCAAAGGCGTAGCGCCCGGTCACATCCGAGTGGTTACAAATGAAATGCGGGTCGTAGTCATCCAGGAAGCCGAACGGGCCGTAATCGAGCGTCAGCCCCAAAACGGACATGTTGTCGGTGTTGAGAACCCCGTGGGCGAATCCGACGGCTTGCCACTGCGCGACGAGGCGCGCCGTTCGCGCCGTCACCTCCTGCGCGAACGCGGCGAATCGCTCGGGCGCCTCCAGCTCGCGCAGGTTGGGGAAAAACCGCTCGATGACGTAATTCGCCAGCCGCGCGACATCCTCCGGGCGGCGGCGATAAAAAAAGACCTCGAATGAGCCAAACCGAACATGAGTCGGCGCTAGGCGCGCCAACAGCGCTCCGCGCTCAATCGTCTCCCGATATATCGGCTCATCGCTCCCGATGATGCAGAGCGCCCGCGTCGTCGGAATGCCGAGCGCGTGCATGGCTTCGCTGCAGAGATACTCCCGAATGGTCGAGCGGAGCGCGGCGCGGCCGTCGCCCATGCGCGAATAGGGCGTGCGCCCGCTGCCCTTGAGCTGCACCTCCCACTTTTCGCCGCGCGCGTTGCGAACCTCGCCCAGCAGAATCGCTCGCCCGTCGCCAAGCTGCGGCACATAGACGCCGAACTGGTGTCCGGCATAGAGTGTGGCGATCGGATCGCTATTGGGCAGCCGCTTCTCGCCGTTGAAGTAGGCGACGAAATCGGGGCGCGCCGCTTCAGCCGGATCAAGGTCGAGCAACGCGCTCGCCTCGGCGTTGAAGGCGACCAGGCGCGCGCCGCGCAGCGGCTCGGGCGCGACGCGGCTGTAGTAGCTTTCCGGAAGTGTGACGTAGTCGTTCTCGAAGGCAAGCGTTTCAAGCGCGCGGGGCAAGGCGGGCGGCTCCTTGGGCGAGGCGATGGGCGGGCGGCGCTGGTCGCGGCCGTCCCCGCGCGCTGTATTGAAGCCGGTCGCCGCGCCAAAGCAAACTGACTTTGCCGTATGGAAACCTTTGTTCAACAACTCATCAACGGGCTGGCGCTGGGCGGCATCTACGCCCTGATCGCGCTGGGCTACACGATGGTCTATGGCGTTCTGCGCCTGATTAATTTCGCCCACGGCGACGTTTATATGCTGGGCGCGTTCGCCGGCTATTACGCGGCGCTGCGCTTTGGCTTCTCGGAGGCTGAGCCGTCATTTGCGCGGGCGGCGCTCCTGCTGCTGATCGCCATGGCCGTCTGCGCCGTCGCGGGACTCGCCATCGAGCGCCTGGCGTACCGTCCGGTTCGCCAGGCCTCGCGGCTGACGGCGCTCATCACCGCCATCGGCGTGTCGCTGTTTCTGGAAAACATGGGGCAAATCGTCTTCGGGGCGAATCCCAAGTTTTTTCCGCAAATCCTTCCCCCGCGGCAGTTCTCAATCTACGGCGCAGCGACGGTGACGACCCCCGACCTGGCCATTCTGGGCGCTTCGCTCGCGCTGACGGTCGGCTTGCACTGGCTGGTTCGCCAAACGTCCTTCGGGCGCGCCATGCGCGCGGTGGCGCATGACCTCGACACCGCTAAGCTGATGGGCATTGACACCAATCGCGTCATCGCGCTGACGTTTGCCATTGGGTCGGCGCTGGCCGCGGCCGCCGGGGTGCTCGTGGCGCTGCGCTATCCGAAGTTCGACCCGCTGATTGGCGTCACGACCGGCCTGAAGGCGTTTGTCGCCGCCGTGCTCGGCGGCATCGGCAACGTGACCGGGGCAGTGCTGGGAGGCGTCATCATCGGCCTGGCGGAAACCATGGCGACCGGCTATCTGCCGGCGGCGCTCAACCCCTACAAGGACGCGGTCGCCTTCGCCATTTTGGTTACTGTCCTGCTGGCGCGCCCGACGGGGCTTCTGGGCGCGACCGCGCCTGAAAAAGTTTAGCTTCCCGGAGACCAGGAGATGTCATCCGTCGTCGCCATCATTCCAGCTCGCTATGGCGCGACCCGCTTGCCGGGGAAGCCGCTGATTGACCTTGGCGGACAGCCCATGATCCAGCGCGTTTATGCGCGGGTAAGGCAAGCGCCAGGCATTGCGCGGGTGATCGTCGCGACGGATGACCGGCGGATTGCCACCGTGGTCGAAGGCTTTGGCGGGGAAGCCTGGATGACGCGAGCCGACCACGTCAGCGGCACGGACCGCGTCGCGGAGGTCGCCGCGGCGTTGGACGCGAGCCTGATCGTCAACGTCCAGGGCGACGAGCCGCTGATCGATCCCGACGCCATCGCCGCCGCGCTCTCGCCCTTTGAGACGGATGCGACCTTGCCGCTGGCGACAACCTGCGAGCCGCTCGACCCAGCCGCCGCCGACAACCCGAACGTTGTCAAAGTCGTCTGCGACGCCCAGGGCTATGCGCTGTATTTTTCGCGCTCGCTGATTCCTTACCCGCGCCAGACGGCCGCGGCGCAGGCGCTGTGGCGCAAGCACGCCGGTCTCTATGTTTACCGGCGGGAAAGCTTGCTGCGCTTGACGGCGCTGCCGCCGGCCGCGCTCGAGGCGGCGGAGGGCCTGGAGCAGCTCCGGGCCCTCGTTTGGGGCATGCGGATTCGCGTTGTCGAAACCGCCCGCGCCGCGATCAGCGTGGATGCGCCGGAAGACGTGGAGCGCGTCCGGCGGCAGTTGGAAATGATGGCGGATGGCCCGCGTCCCTAGCGCGGGTCATACCAATCGGTCGTCGGTCGCCCCGTCGCCCGCGGCGTCTTGCGCGGAACCGGCTTGGTGTATTGCTCCGGCTGAAAGGCCGACGTGCGGCGCGTGGCGTAGAAGCCAGCCGAGAGCTTGCGCCCGCGCGGGATTTCGCGCCCGAAGCCCCCGGCCGGGGCCGGCGGCGTCGTGTTCGTCACGGGCGGGGAAGTCACGCGCCCGGCGTAAAAGTTCCGCGACAGCTTCCGTCCTTCCGGGATGTCAGACGAGCCGCGGTAAGGGGAAAGACGAGAGGGAAGTTCTTGGCTCATGGATGGCTACCTCGCGCGCCTAGGCTTTCACAGTCGCGCTAGTCGAGCCTACAAGACAAAGCGCGGTCTAGCCTGTATGGATTCTTACGCGCCGACCATCGCCCAGTCAGCCCCCAGTCGGCGTTTCAGGGGACGCTGGCTGTCCCCAGCGCCCGGCTAACCGCTGACAACAGCACTTCCGGCGTGAAAGGCTTCTGAAGAAACACGGTCGCCTGGGCGGACAGCTCGCCCGAAATCGCCTCTTCGCCGTAACCGCTTGCCACAAGAACCGGCGCCTCGGGCCGCTGCCGGCGAATCGCCTGCAAACAGGCCAATCCGTCGAGCTTGGGAAGCAGGGCATCCAGAATTACCAGCTTGAAGGCGTCGGGTCGCTCTGTGAAAAGCTCGACGCCGCGCTGCCCATCCGTGGCGACCACGACGTTATGCCCGGCTTCCTGGAGAATTTCCGTGAAAAGCTGGGCAATCATGGCGTCATCCTCGGCGACCAGAATGAGGTCGGAGGCGGATTCCAGGCTCAGGGGCGCGCCTGAGCCATCGCTTGGCAGGGGGCTCGAAGCGTCAAGCGAGGGATACTCGCCCGTTGACGTCAAGCGGCGGGCTGGGAAGCGAATCTCGAAGCGAGCGCCCTGCCCCGGGGCGCTTTCCACGGCAACGGTGCCCCCGTGAACCGTGACGATGCCGTGCACCACCGAGAGACCCAGCCCGGCGCCATCGCCCATGTCCTTGGTCGTGAAAAATGGGTCAAAGATATGTTGGCGCGTCGGCTGGTCCATGCCGATGCCCGTGTCGGCGACCGTCAGGCAGACGCAGCGCCCGCCAAGCTGGCCGCTGAGCGTGCGCCCATCCCGCTTGACTGGAAAAAACTCGGCGCGCGTGGTCAGCGTAATCGTGCCCCCGCTCGGCATGGCGTCGCGCGCATTGAGACACAGGTTGATGACGATTTGCTGAATCTGGTCCGGGTCGCCCTCGAATGTCGGCAGTTCAGCGGCGAGGTCGGTCACGACCTGGATATTTGAAGGGAGCAGTCCGCGTATCAGATACAAGCCATCCTGCACCGCCGCGTTGAGGTCCACCGGCTGGCGCGCGGCCTCTTTCTGCTGACCGAAGGCCAGCAGCTTGGAAACCAAGCGGGCGGCGCGCTCGGCGGAAGACTCGATGAACTTGAGGTAATCGTCCAGCGCCGGATCGGCGGCGGCCCCGAATTTGCGGCGCGCCAGCCGTGAGAAGCCAAGGATGCCGTTGAGCAAGTTATTGAAATCATGCGCGACGCCGCCGGCAAGCCGACCAACCGCCTCCATTTTCTGCGCTTGCTGAAGCGTTGCCTGGAGGCGCTTGCGCTCGCTCACATCGCGCATGACAGCGATGAGATATTTTCTGCCGCCTGAAAAAAACTCCGATACGGAGTTTTCGACTTCCAGCGTTCCGCCATCCGCGCGCCGCGCCACAAACTCATAGGTCGTTGGCGCCGGCTCGCCCCGCATGCGGCGCTGGGTGTAGCCCCGTAATCGCCCTTCCTCATGCGGCGCGCACACGAGTGAGAAATCTTGCCCAATCAGCGCCTCTGGCGACTCGATGCCGCTGAGACGGGCGACGGCCTGATTGGCGTACACAATCCGCTGATCATCCTCGACGATGATCCCGTCCGACGTGGCGTTGAGAATGGCGTGAAACCACTCCTCCCGCTGCCGCAGGCGCTCGGTGAGCTGCTTGGCTTCGGTAATATCCTGGATGAGCGTCAACTGGCAGGGCAGGTCGCCAATGACCAGCGTCACGGACGAGAGAAGGGCTTCGCCCTGGCGCCCGTCGCGCACGCGGTAAGTGATCTGGAAATCAATGACTTGCCCCTGGGCTTCCAGCTCCCGGTAATAGCGCTCGCGCTGCTCCGGCCTTTCCCATAAGCCCAGCTCGAGCGCTGTCCGACCAATGGCTTCCGCTCGCGTGTAGCCAAAGAGCTTGGTGAAGGCGGCATTGATATCAAGGTAGCGATCATCGGGTATCGTCTGAATCGAGGTCGCCACCGGAATGACCTGAAACACGCGATAGAACCGCTCCTCGCTCTCGACGGAGCGAAGCTTGGCCGCCTGTTGGTCGCTGATGTCCTCGACATAGATGGATACCGCGTCAGCCGCGAAGCCATGCGGGCGCAGCGGCTCGAAGGTGGCGGAGAACCACCGCGACGAGCGCAGCGACTGGTGAATGAAGGATACGCCGCGCCCCAAGCGAAGCGCCTCCTTGCACCACCGCTGCCAAACGCTCAAATCCGCCGTCTGCGCTTCCGTCAAACCAAGCGCGTCCAGCGGCGTATCGACCAGCTCCTCTGGCGAGCGCCCAAAATCCTTGGCGAAGGCGTGATTGATGATCCGAAAGACGAAATGAAGACCAACCCTTTCCATCACGGCCAAGCGCGCCGGAGCGGAGATGGACAGACCGGCGACAAACGCCGAGCGCAGCGCCGCGGCGACCGATTGGCGGCTGGCTTGGACCGCCTGCCGGATGCGCTGAATGACCAGCGGCAGCGGCGTCCGCTCGTCAAAGCAATCCCAGACGCCGGCTGCTAGCCAGTCCGACAAGCGGCGATCAGTCAGGCTTTCCGCGCAGATGAGAAGCGGCGCCTTATGGCGGCGAGCCGCTTTCCACCAGTCCAGGGCGGGATTGCACGCTGGCGCTCCCGCATCGAGCAAAATGGCGTCGACTCCAATCGGCCAGGCGTCCGACGGCGCCGGAAGCGGATCAGCCGGAAGCGGGTTAACAGTGAATCCGCTGTCGCGCAGCTTGGAGACAATCCGCGCCAGGATTGGCGACGAGCCGACAGTAGCGATGAAACCTAGTCGAGAGGCTGGCAAGGAAGCGAATCGCAAACCAAAGGTAGGGCTCGCCGAAAGTAACGCTTCGCGAGGGGAAAGACAAGAGCGAGCGTCCGCCCGCGCTATGCGGCGCGCTCCGCGCCGGCGGGCGCGTGTCCAGCTTCGCGCTGGCCGGCGCGTCAATCGCCGCGCGCGTAGCTTTTCGCCCGCGCTAGCGACTCGGTAATGAACCGCCACGTCTCGATCTGAGCCTGGACCGGCGTCAGGTCGAGCTTGAGCACGTGATCCAAGTGATCCTGGGGCGTGAAAGACTGCACTGTGTTGGCAATGAACGCCCGCGAGAAGACAACCCGCGAATCCACTTCGTCAATGACCTGCCCATCGGCGTCCACTTTTCGCTCGTGCAGGCCGTACATCACATAGCAAGCCGTCGCGCCATGGACGAGCAGGTAAAGCTCGACCGCGTCAAACTTCCCGATGTAACGCAGCTCATCCGCCTGACTAATATCCACCGCCGGCTTTGTCTCGGTATTGACCGTGGATACCATCTTGGTCAGGTGCGTGTTGAGGCGGCCGTCCGTGACGACAATGGTCGGCGCGCGCAGGTCTTCCGGCTTCGCGCACTGGTCCAGGGTGGCGCTCAGGGCGTCGAAGGACGCCTTGGCGTCCACATACGCCCTGCGCGCGTCAAGGTAGAGCTTCGAGTGAGCATTCGCCCGATAGACGCGATTGACCTGTTCATAGTAGCTGTTCAAAGCCACGTAGCGCTCTTGGATGCGACCGCTCCAGCTTGCGTAAAGGGCGCTGTAGTCCTCATAGCGCAATGCCCGACGGGTTGTCTGCTGGCTTAGCGGGGAAGTCGAGAGCTGTTTCTGCATCTCGTCAATCTCGCTCTTGAACGAGCGCAGGGCGGACAGCAGCTCAGCTTCGGAGAGCGCGCCGGGCGACTGCGCTAGAAACGGCTGACTAAAGAGCAAGAGCGCCAGCGCCATCCCTCGGAGCAGCCAGAGACCGCTCCGACCGAGAAGGAGGACGCTGGTTCTTAGATGAGCGTCGCAAAGCTTTACGTCGCGCGTCATGCCAAAAACTCCGAGCGAATGTGGTAAATGCTCTTGCCGCCGCCCGAAAATCAGGGGGGCGCTTGGAAAAATCGCGACTTGAGTTATAACTAACGGCAGTTCCATACTGAAACATGGAAGCAATCGTTTTGTAAACCGCTTTCCGCCCAGGCGCGACTCCAAGCGCGACGCGCTGTGAAAAGCGCGTCAAGAGGCAGCGGGAGGCTTCCCGTCGGAAGCCTCCCGCTGGAGAGCCTTGAATGACGCGCGACCGTCGCTCGGCCATTCGCCAAGCGTCAGTTTACGCGACTGTATGACTTCGCCCGCGAGAAAAATTCGTTCAGATCGGTCAGCATTTCCCCCTGGGCTTCAACCTCGGCGATCTTGAGCTTGAGGGCGTTTTCCAAGTGCTGGGTTGGCGTCAGGCTGCGAACCGTTGGCGTGAAGGGGAACATCTCGGAGCGCACCACCGAGAGATGAAGCTGCTCATTGGGCTTCCCTTCGTCATCCGTCGTGATTTCCTTCCAGCCAAACATGACGTAGCAAGCTGTATCGCCCTTGGCCAAGAGGAACATTTCGACGCCGTCGAAGTTCCCGATGAAGCGCGAGTCGTCGGCTTCGATGATATCCTTGGCGGCTTCCGCCGGGGCGGGGGGCAGGGCCGCGCTGCGGGCGGAGGTCGCGATGCGTTCGTTCAATCGCCGGTCCGCGACAGCGACGGCTTCCGTGCGCAGCGCCTCGGGCTGCTCAACGGAGCTGAAAGTCGCCTTTAGGTTGTCAAACACCGCCTTGGCATCGAGATAGCTTTGCGTCATGGGCTTGTAGAGCGGCGAATTCGGGTTCGTCCGATAAACTCGGTCAATCTGAGCGTAACAGTCCGCTAGCCGCCGGTAACAATCCTCTATTTTCTTATTGTAGGCTTCAAAGGTTCGCCGGTAGCTCTCATAGTCCATTGTGCGGCGGCTCAGCCGTCCCGCCGCCGCGCCCTTGCCCGCCACCTGCGAGATCAAATCGAGCATCTCGCTACGCAAAGCGCGCAGGCTCGCGATGATCTCGCTGTCACCCAGGACCTGCCCCTGCGCCGCGGGCTGACAGTTCGCCCAGCGCGTCCCGGCGACTGTCCATCCGCAGCACAGGGCGATTGCCATCGCCAGACTGCCGACCCGCATTCTCAACCGCTGCCTCGCTGAAAGACAACCCATTGCAATCGCTCCTTTCGATTTTGCAGGCTCGCTTGCGCCGCCCGAGCCTGTGTTCCCGGCGAAGGTTCGCGCTTGCTTCTCTCGCGCTCGCTTCTCGCAACGGCCTGCCGTCGGGGCATGGCGGGCACGTCTCTGCGGGCGGCGCGCGCCGAAAAGATAGCCGCTCAACCCGGTTGAAGCGACGCCGCGAAGCATAGCGCATGTCAGGCTAGTAGCGACCCGCCTATATTTTCCCGTAGGTAAACAGAAATAAATCGTCAGCGCCTGTCATTTATTACACACACGCGTTGCGCGTGCGCTCGGGTCTCGGCAAGCCAGGATTGCCCGCGCTCCGCCGGCTTGCCAGAGCCGGCGGAGCGCGGGACGCCCATCCGTTAGTTCATCCGCGTGTAGGATTTCGCCCGAGCGAAAAATTGCTTGAGACTCGTCATGGTCTCGCCCTCCGCCTCGACCATGGCAATCTTGAGGGTGAGCGCGTTTTCAAGATGCTGCTCCGGCGTCATGCCGCGGACGCTTGGCGTGAAGGGAAAAACCTCGGAGCGGACGACGGAGAGGTGATATTCCTCGACCGTCTTGCCGTTTTCGTCATCCACCACGTCTTTCCAGCCAAACAAGACATAGCAAGCGTTGTCGCCCCGGACCAGCAAAAACATTTCCACGGCGTCGAAAGTGCCAATGAAGCGCGATTCGTCAGCCTCGATGATTTCCTTGGCCGCTTGAGCGGGCGCGGGTGGCGCGGCTGTCGAGCGCGCCGATGTGGAGATGCGCTCATTGAGCCGGCGATCATTGGATATGACCGCTTCAGTTATGGTTTTTTCCGGCGGCTCGAGCGCGCTGAAGGTGGACTTCAAGTTGTCGAAAACGCCCTTGGTGTCGAGATAGGTCTGCACCATTTGCTTGTAGAGCGGCGAGTTTGGGTTGGCGCGGTAGGTGCGGTCAATCTGGGCATAGCACGCCAAGAGGCGGCGGTAGCTGTCATCTATCTTGGCGCTGTAGGACTCGAACGTCCGCTGATATGACTCGAAGTCCATGGCCCGCCGACTCGGGCGCGTCGCCGCCGCGCCCTTGCCGGCGACCTGGGCGAGCAGGTCAAGCATTTCGCTCCGCAGCGCTCGCAGGGTCGAGACAATTTCGCTGTCGGACATGACGCGCTCCTGCGACAGACGCGCCAGCCCGCGCGCGGATGGGGACATCGCCAGCAGGCTGAGCAGCGCGCACAGCCAAGGCAGGCGGCGGAGAGTCAAGAGATTCAGATACTTCACGGCGCGCATGATCATCGCTCATCCATCCAACGACTCTAGCTGAGCCAGGCTTCAGCCGGCCAAGTTCCGAAGAATTAGCTCCCCCGTCTTGTGACACAACGATGTTACGGTTTCGTAAAAAAGACTCGGGCTTCCCCGGCGCGCAGGACAGAGGATTCCCGGAGGGCCTGGCGCGACTCATCCGGCCAGGGCGACCGCCGGACAGGCGGCTTGGTAAGCTAGGTAAGTCTCGTCAAGGACGGCACCCCACGAGGCCCGCGTCGCCCGCGCTCGCGCGGCCGCCCGCATGGCGGCGCGGCGCGCCGGGGAGCGAGCGAGGTCGGCGACGGCCGACACCAGCTCCGCGTCGTCGCCCGCAATCAGTCCCGACCGCTCATGCTCGACGAGAAATTTTGGCCCGCCATCCTTAGTCACGACGCAGGGGACGCCCGCCGCCGCCGCCTCCAACACGACATTGCCATAGGTATCGGTTCGGGATGGGAAAACAAAGATGTCGAAGTCGGCGTACTCCCGCGCCAGGGCTTCGCCGCGCTGGACGCCGGCAAAGCTCGCGGTTCGCATGGCGGCGGCGAGCCAATCGCGCTCGCTGCCAGCTCCGACGATGCGGAACTCAATCTGCGTCAAGCCCTGCGCGAGAAGCTGACGCTCCAGCTCGGCCAAAAAGCGGACGTTTTTCTCCGTGCTGAGTCGACCGACGAATCCTAAGCGGACGGTTGGCGCATCCAGGGGACGGGAGCGATAGCTGGGGTGGAAAGCCTCGGCGTCGATGCCGCGCTGCATCAGGTAGGTTGGCTTCCCGGTTTTCTCCGCCACGAGCGCGACCAGCTCCGGGTTTGGAGCCAGGCAGACATCCGCGTACTCGTAAAACTTCATCGTCGCCCAGAGCGACTGCGTCTCGGCCCAAACGCTCGTCCGATCCCGCACCAGCGGCGAGACAAATGGGTAGTCGAGCAGCCGCGACCACCGCTGCCCGGCGTACTCATGCAGATTAGTGTGCCAGGACATGACCAGCGGCAAGCGCAGCGCCTTTGCCACATAAACGCCCAGTTGCCCAATGTCGCTCGGCCCGGTCACATGAACGACCTGCGGCTGAAAGGCGCGCACTTGCTCGCGCACTTCGCGAGCGTACCGCCACAGCCACAGGTCGAAATTCAGATCGGTGTCCAGCGGGAACGACCATTCTCCCCGCTGAAGCTCGAGGGCGGTTACCGACCCGTCGCTTCGCGGGCCGCCGGCGTCGCCCCCGCAGCGAACGATCAGCAACGGCAGCCCCCGGCGGCGAGCCACGCCGGCCAGCGCGCGGAAGGTGCGGGCCACGCCGTTGGCCTCATGGAAGGAATCCGGGAAGAGCGCGATGCGCAGAGCGTCGGACATAAGGCGTGGCGGCGCGGCGTGAAGACGGGGGCGCGATGTCTGGTCAGCCAACAATGGGCTGACGGCTGGCTGATCCGCGGATGCCGGAAGCGTTGTCATCGTTCGCTCATCTCCAGTTGAGGCTTGGGAAGCACCAGCTCCAGCGCCGGCCGCCAGCGCCGGCGTCCGAGCTGTTGGAAAATCCAGGTCGCCGCGCGCGCCCACAGCGGGCTGTGATTGGCCCAGCATTCCTGGAGCGAGCAGGGCCGTCCTTGCTCGTCGAGAAAGAAGATTCGCTCCGTCCAGTGGCGCTGGCCTTCCGGGTAATCGGGATATTGGTCGAGAATTTGCGTCGCCGCTTCAAAGATGCGCAGCGCCATGTTCTCCTGGTATTCCGGCAGCACGACGACGTGGCTGCGGCGCTGAAGGCGAAGCTCCGCGACCAGCTCCTCGAAGGTCGTCGCGTCGGTCAAGTTCACCACCGTGTTGGGGGAAAGCCCATGGCGGTCGCCGCCGGAAACGAGCGGCAGCTCGAGGTCGCGGGCCAGGCGCGCGACCTCGCGGTTCTCGCGCCACGAGCGAAAGCCGTTGATTTCGAGGGCGTGAAGCCAGCGCTTGTAGCGGTCGAGAAAATCCTTGAGGGCCGCCATGTGGCGCGCCTGCCCGATGTTTTCAATGTCCCAGATGGGATGATTCAACACGACCAGCACGCCCGGCAGGGCGTTGAGCATCGAGAAAAGCTCCTCGAGGGTTTCCGGCTGGTTGCGCGCTTCCGGGTCGCGGGTGAAAGCGAATAGCTCGTCGGCAATGGCGCGGGCGTGGTCGGGCGGCAGGTTGTGAACGCCGATATGGAAGTACGCCACGCCAAACGGCACCGTCCACTCCGTGGAAATGGGCGTCTCCTCGCCAGTGGCGCGCAAGCCGCAGCAGGCTTCGATTTCATCATGGTCGGTAATTGAAACGATGCCCCGAACGCCAAGCGCGTTTTCAAGGTGCTGCGCCTCGACGTCGTGCAGCACGCGCGGCGTGACCGGGGGCGTCCACCAGGCTTGGGTGAAGTCGAGCGGGCGGCCGCGCTCGGCTTCATAGCGTTGGCACAGGCGGGCGAAGCGACTGGCGACCAAGGGAATTTTCGCGGCGTAATGCGGGATGAAGTCGAGAACCTCGCGGGAAAACTTGGTATGACAGTGCAGTGAAACGCCAGTGCGCATTCCATGCCTGAAAGCCTCTCCACGCTTGACGATGCTAAGGGTCGTTGTCATGAGTCCCTTCCATTGCGGAATCAGTTTGGCGGCGCATCGCCCGCGGCGGTGGCGGCGCCGCAGGCGGCAAAGCTGAATCGCGCGAGCAAGCCGCGACAATTCAAGACCTAAGGCGTGATTCCTTGTGTCGGGACTTTTATGTAGGCGAGCTATGTGACGGTCATGTGTCAAGAAACTGAAATCGGCGCTCTGGCTGCCGCTTAGGCGTCCTGGTCGAGTTCCAGCGTCTGGGTCAGCAGCGGGTTGGTGCGCCTCTGGAGTCCCGCGTTGATCGCCTGAATCAGGAGCGCCCATCGGGCGGATTGCCCCTGGGCCGCGGTCAGCATCCGCTGGACGGGTTCCGCGGAGGCGCGCGCCGCCGCTTCATAAACCTGCGGCGTCAAGGCGAAGCGGCCTACCGGAAATGGGCTGGGAAAGCTCACGGGCGTCATGACGAGCAGGTTGCGGCGCGTCAGCCCGAGCTTGACCATCCCGACTGAGTGGCGCCAAGCATTGCGCGAATCGAACCGGATGATGTCAGCCACCGCGGCGGCGACCGGCAGCGCCGGGAGCTGGCCAAGCCGGAGCCGCGCCATTTCCACGATGTTGGCTTCCAGACTGTAGGGCGCGAGACCCGCTGTCGGAGACTTGGTCGGAGACTTGGTCGGAGACTTGAGCGCATAGGTCAGCTCCGGCGCCCCGCCGGGCGCGCTGGCGGGCGAGAGCGCAATCACGCCCTGGCGCTCGCACTCCAGAAACGCCGCCGCCCAGATCGCCTGGGCGAGGATGGCCGCGCTGACCCGCAGCGGCATATGCAGCAGCTTGGCCCACGCATCCGGCGGCACGGCCGGCGGCGCGAAGTAATTCCCGAAAAGGAGGACGATTTCGCTGGCGGCCAGCGCCGCGACCGGCGGGGCGGTCACAGGGGG
>CALCKX010000141.1 GCA_937966115.1 uncultured Chloracidobacterium sp.
AAGCTCCCCGCTGTGGTACAGCGCCTGCACGTTGTCGCCATAGCCGCGCGGGGGCTGAATCATCACCAGCACATTGCCGTAGCGCCGCGCGGGAATGTAACCCGTGACGCCATCCGTCATGACCGTCCCGGGCGGCTCGCCCCAGGTCGTCCGGAGTTGCGCCTGGTTGTCAGGCGGCAGCGTGGCAAACCACGCGCAGTAGTCCTCCGCCCGATAGCGGGCGCAAGCGCGCGCGGCTTGCTCGGCGGACACCGCCGGCGCTTCATAACCGCCCTGCGCCAGCAGCTCGGCCATGAGCGCGTCGCCGTTGGGCGGCAAGTCGCCAATGGTGTAGCCGGCGTCCCGCAGCGCGCGGAGAATATTGAGCACGGAGGCGGGCGTATCGAGGCCCACTGCGCTACCGACGCGCCCGTTGCGGTTGGCAAAATTCGTCAGGACGATGGCCAGGCGCTTTTCGGCGTTCGGCAGGTCGCGCAATCGCGCCCAGCGCGTGGCGAGCCGCGCCACGGCGTCCGCGGCTTCGGGCAGCACGGCCAGCCGCGCTCCGGGGGCAGCGGATTCGCGGGCGCCCACGACGGTCGTGATCAGTCGCCCATCGAATTCCGCCATCACCACCTTCATGGCGGCGTCAAGCGGCGACAGTCCCTGCGCGCTCGCGCGCCAAGCGGCAACCGTATCGCCGCTGGTCAGCGCCTGAAGGACCGGGATACCGAGCCTTTGAAGCGCCGCGGCTGCGCCGCCGCCGGCAAGCGTCAACCGTTCCGTGTGCGTCAGGCCGGCCAGGGCATAGCTCAGCAGGCTGACAATGGCCTGGACGCGCGGGCGGCCGTTATCGCTGAAGTAGCGCGCAAAAAGCTCCGGCAAACCGTCGGCGTTTTCCACGTCATCACGCAGGCTGTAGCAAAACGCCGGCAGGACGTTGCCGCCGGCCGCCTCAATCGCGTCGACCAGCGCGTCCACGACGGCCAGGTCGCCGCTTTGCCAGTACGCGCGATAAAAGGCGACGCCGATGGCCGGGCGTCCGGGGCGCCAGTACGCGTTCTGGAAATCCGCGACCGCCATCCGGGCCGTCGCGTCTAAGTCTGTCGCCCGCGGATGGTACAGCCCGGTCAGCGGCGCTTCCTGGGGCGGCGTAAAGCCGAATGCCGTCCCCAACAGGCGGTCGGACAGATAGCGCAGCGCCTGGGCGTAGTTCTCGACGCCGCCCGCCAGGCAGTACGCCAGCAATCCCTCGGCGACATCCGCGCCGACGGTCGAGCGCGCGAGCAACAGCGCGTCAGGACGGTTATCGCCGGGCAGCGCGACAACGTGGCAGCCGGTGTCGCGGTGAAGCTGCGCGAGACAGTCGAAGCCCCTAGCAAAGTAGGCGATGCCGCCCAGGATGCGCGCGATGACAAGCTTGACCGTTGGCGCAATCTCGCCCAGGAAGGCGTCTAGTTCGGACGGATGCTGCAACGCCCGCGCCGCTTGGACTTCAAGGACCGGAAACCCCTGTGGAAGCCGTTGCCGCGCCTCGGCGACCAGGCGCAGCTCGGTGTCCGACGCCGAAATGAACGCGATGTCCGGTCTAGGGCGGTACAGCTTGGTCGTATGATCTTCCTGACAACCGACGGCCACCGGCGGCCGGCAGGCAAGGTTGAGCTTGTTGCCGGCAGGACGCTCGTCGCCGTCGGCCGCCGGGTGGTAGAAGCCCATGGCGCGCCTCTCTTCATACAAAGGCTGAGGCGCTTGTAGCATCAGGAATGCTCAAATGTCACGGCGCTTTTCCTGCGGGCGAGCGCATTTGGCTCGCTCCGGGAGGTTACGCTGGCGATGGCATGAGCTTCAATCTTATCTCCGCTGGACCGGCTGCCGTTTTGGTTCCGACCAAGCCTCTTTACTTGTGCGGTTTTTGCGCAGGATAAGTTGTGACGAGGCGCTGCGCTGCAAAGACCGATGGTCATCGTCCGGCGGACGACAACTGAAAGTCGCTTGCGAGCGGCGCGGAGGCGCGTTGCCCCCCGCCCTTCGCTCGCAGCCCTTAATTTTCTTCCCTAGAGTCGCAGTCGGCGCTTAATGTTTTGCATCACCTATTGCATCAGCCTAGACTTCGGCTATGGGTAGAGTAAACCTACAAAAGCTGGTTTCCTCCCCGTGATGGCTGGGAGAGAATGTCAATGGCGCGCTGACGGTTAGAAGCCTTCGGCGTCATCTTCTCAGGATGGATTGCTCATGCTCCTACGCGCTTTTCTCATAGCTCTCATGGTACAGGTTGTGAGCGCGACGACTCCCGCGCAGCAAAGCCGCCCTGTCGATCCCGGCTGGTATGACTACGAGCGAGTTGGCCGCGCGCCAACGCTCAACCGGCGTCCGGCGCGCGACAAAATCCGCGCCTACGAACAGCGCGCCGGCTCTATTTTCTCTGACCGACCGGTGACGCGCCGCGGAGAGAGCCTGGCGGATGCCCCGCGCCGCAACGCCCGCCGCCATACAACCGCCTATCGCCCGGTCGCCGATATGCTGGCGCCGCGGCTCCTCGCGCAGTCAACCGACGGCGATCCGCTCGAAGCTCGCCAATTTTACGAGGACGCCCTGCGCGAGTACCGGCGCGGGATGATTGAACAGGGGTGGCCGGTCGAGGATGTCGCCGCGGCAATGACCCTCTACCTCAACAACCACTACGCGATCGTTTTCGGCGGCCCAATGCCGCCCGGCGTGCCCTATGCCTTTTACGAGCTGCTCCGGGACACGCTGCTGTCCGACGAGGATTTTCTGGCTTCCGATGATCGCGAGCGGCAAACGCTGGCCGAATCGCTCGCCATTTTGGCGACGGCGATTAACTCCCAGCATGAGTTTGCCAACGGACGCGAGCGCGAGCGCATTCGCCGTCAAGCCCGCGCCAACCTGGAATCCTTCACGGGCCAAACGGCCGAGGAGCTTCAGGAACTGGTCTATGCCATCCGCGATCAGTTGTGATGCCGGACAGGCGTGACGCCGGCGCAAAGCGCGCCGCCGCTATTTTGGAACCCACTTCCCGCCGCGCCAGCGATACTCCAGGTCGTAGCTTTCATCGTCCCGCGACGCCACCGACCGCTTGGTTGGCTCTCCGTTGACAATCGTGATTTTCTCATCCCACTTGTTGTTGCGGTTGAGATCGATCTTCGCCCGGTTCCACCCTTGCCCCGGCGTGTCGCAGTAAAGACTGATCTTGTATGGACGCCCGGGAAAAGCGTCTTTGATACGGTCCGTCGTCGCCGGGCGCCGCAGCGCTTCGAGCAGGTCGCGGTCCGCCGGGCGCAGCGCGCCGTCGTCTCCCGGAACCGCCGGCGCCGGCGGCGCGGCGGGCGATGAAACGGCGGAGTCGGGCGAGCGGCGCGTCTTCGCCAACCAGATACACGAGCCGATGACCAGCGCCGACGCCATCAGCCCGCCAGCCGCCACCAATGCCAAGAACGTCTTGAACTTCATCGCGCCGAGCCTTCCCCCCGGGCATCGTCGCCTTGCCCCCGAGGGCCACCCGGCTGGTCGCCCAGGTCATGACCAGTCTCACGGGCTACCATGCCGCGTTCAATCGGGACGGTGCAGTTGCAGTAGGCGTAGGGACACATCCGCGCGGCGTCGAAGAGCGCGAACGTCCCATCGAGAAAATTCCCCAGATACTCGCGCCGATAGCGCCGCGCCGGGTAGCAGCGCCACGCCGCGCCGCGATCATCGAGCGTGAACGCCCAGGCCCCCGCCCAGCAGGGCCGTCCGAGAAATGACGGCGTAATCACGCCCAAGTCATTGTGTCCGCCGAGCGCCAAAAGCTGCGCCTGTTCTTCTTCTGTATAGCTAATCACCTCCCGGTCTCGCTTCTCGGGCTGCGCCTTGAAGCGAATGCCTGCCGCCGCAAACCGCTGCGCCAGCGCCGGCAGCGCCGGTAAATTGCTCCGTGTC
>CALCKX010000142.1 GCA_937966115.1 uncultured Chloracidobacterium sp.
ATAGCCCGCCGCGTCGGGAAACATCGCGTAGCAGTTGTTGTGCGGCAGCCCGTCCCGTTCCGTGATATGCGTGAAGCGCTCCCGCGCCGGGTCGAACCGGCACAGCCCGGCGCCCTTCGTGACCATCCACAGCGTCCCGTCCGCGCCTTCGGCGAAGTGCGTCACGTATGGCTCGCCGTATTCGGGATTCAGGTCAAACGGATAGCTCCGACACTCGCGCCGCGCCGGGGCATAGCGAAGGCACTGACAGTTTGTTCCAATCCAGAGCCATTCGGGATTGCGTTGGTCCTGATGAATACACTGGATATCAGGGCACAGCCGCTTGTCGCCTAGTAGAAAAGGCGTGTGATCGATAAAGCGGCGGCGGTCGGGCGCAATTTCAAAAAGCCCATCCATCGTGCCGACCCACAAACTGCCGCGGGCGTCCTCATAAAGCGCGTTCACGGCCCTCAGCGGCCAGCCTGGCAACGAAAACAGGCGAAACGTCCCTTGCTCCACGTTGAGCGTGTATAACCCGCCGTCGAAGCCAACCCACAGCGTGCCGCGCCGGTCCTCGAAAATAACGAAAGCGCCCTCTGGCCGCTGCCGCGCCTGGGGGATTTTAGGCGGCAGGGGATAGCGCGTGGCGCGTCCGGTCAGACGGTCGAGCTGGTTGAGACCGCCAAACTGCAAGCACACCCAGAGCCTGCCCTGGCGATCCTCGAGAATGCCGCGGATGTAGTTGCTCGCCAGCGAAGTCGGGTCGGAGGGGTAATGCTGATGCAGCTCAAACCGATTGCTCGTCGGCGAGAGCCTGAGCAATCCGCCAATGGCGTCGCCAATCCATAACACGCCGGAGCAATCCCGGAAGACCGTTTTCGTCAGCGCGCTGTTGAACGCGCCGGGGCGATTCGCATTCGGCGTGAGCAGCGTGTAGCGACCGGTGAGCACATCGAGGGCGGCTAAGCCAATGCCGCGGCGCGCAATCCAAACGACCCCGTCAGGCTCGAGCAAGACGGCTGCGCCGCGCGACTTGAGGCGGGGCAGCGCTGAAAAACTCTCCAAACGATTTCCCTCGATGTCATAGCCTTCAACGATGCAGCCTGCGGTCGGGTCATATAAAAACACGCCGCTGTTGATAAAGCTCACGCACAGTCGCCCGTCGGCTAGCCGCCCCATCAACTCTCCATTGAAGCGGATGATGCCGGCGACGTCGTCCATAGGCGACGGCGCGGCAATCACGAGCGAAAATCGCTTCAACTGTCGATCAAACTCCAGAATGCCATGCTCGCTTCCTAACAACAGCCGGCCCGCGCCATCTTCCAGGATGGCGCTGACATAGTTTCCGCGCTTGCCGCTGTTCAGGTTGTCGCTGGGCGCGTAAAAGGCGCTCACCCGCGTTTTCGGATCTAGGCATACCAATCCATGGCTTGTCCCGACCCAGAGCAGCCCTGCCGTGTCGAGATAGCAGCTCGTCGTGGCAACTAAGATGGCGGAGTGCCGAGGCAGCGCAGACGCTATTTCATAGCTGACGAAAGCGTCCTGTCGAGGGTCATAGGCGCACAGGACGGAGTTATTCATGCCAATCCAGATCGTCCCATTCGGATCCTCGTAAAGCGTCCGAATATTGTTGTTGGCCAACGTGCTGGCATCGCCGCCGCGGTGGCGATAGACTTTGAACGCCTTCCCGTCATAGCGGTTCAGCCCATCCTCGGTGCCGATCCAGAGAAAGCCGCGCCGGTCTTGCAGGATGCAATTGACGGCGTTGTTGGATAGCCCATCCTTCTGAGTCAGCGGCTCGAAGCGGGCCGCCAGCGGAAGCCGCCCGTCCGCGCCGACGGGTATCGGCAACCAAAGCAGAAGAAGAAGCAAAGCGCGCCTGAGAATAGACATCTCGGAGAAAAGGCCAGTCTCGATAAGCTTGAAGAGCAGGGAGCGGCTGCCCGACGTTGCGGGTCGGCATTCTGTCATGTCCCGACGGTATCGGCGCAAGCCCGATCAGAAAAGCGCTGGCTTACGAAGTCGTCGCGAACGCCGCGCGCTTTTTCGCCGAGGCCACTTTGGCCTGGAGCCCTTGCCAAGCTGGGTCTGACGCGCCAGCCTCTGAGCGAAGCGATCTCGACGCCGAAGCTCAACGCCGAAGGCGGCAGTCACTCAGGCTCAGGCAGCCACAGAACCCCCTTCCGCAAGATGGCAATCTGGCTGGGCTGAAGGCCGACTTCAAACGGATCGCAGGCCGACGCCGCCTCGAGGCAACGGGTGCACAGGTCGTTCAACTGGCGTCGGACATCCATTTCGATGTGCAGCAGCGTTTCGCGCAGGTCCGGATCGCCAATCACGCGAGTCAGCGGCTGGTTGTCTTCCGCCGTGACGATGAGCCGCTCGCTGCTCGAAAAAAGCGCTTCAAGGCGAGTCGCCGAGGAAAAAAACTCCTGTCGCCGGTCATTCAGTATTTCATTGAGCTTGGCTTCCGGCAGGGTTTTGCCGAGGCCCTTGCGCTCCGCCGCCGCCTGCACCTGCAAAAGCTTCAGGTTGACGCGCGCCGTAAGGGCCGCCAACTCGCCCTCGATGGCATCGGCGGCCGACTCCGCCAGCCGCCCGATAAAGCTTTCCCGCGCTTCCCCAACCTCGGAAAACGCATCAAACTGCTTATTGAACCACAACCGCAGCTTTTCGCGCCGCGCCAGCCAAGCCGCTAGCTCATCCGCATGACGGGCGAGCGCGTCATCATCGAGCAGATACCCTTGAAGACGGTGCGGCAACTCGCGCGGCGGCGCCTTCCACAACTGCGCGTCCGTCAGCCCGGCGGGATCAAGCGGCGGCGCTTCCCAGTCGGGGCTGCCCTCGCCGCGCGGAACCCAGGCCAGAAAGCGGCGCTCGTCGGCGTGCTTCAGCCGCGCCCGCAAGCTGTGAAACTTGAGTCTGCATTCAATGAGCCAAGCCGGGCGATAGCCGCCGGCCGCATCCGGGACTGGCGCCAGCCAGTACTGCGGCACGCTTAGCGATGGCGGCGAAGAGGTCAACATAGCGGCAAGCAGTCGGTCAGCGAGCGTTCCATTGGGGCGGCGGGGAATTACATGCGCTCTGGGGCCTCGATGCCGAGGACGCTCAGCGCCGCCCGAAGCCGGCTTTCAACCAAGCTCGCAAGCGTCATCAGAAACGCTCGCCGAACCTCGTTTGGCTCATGTCGAATGTTGTGCCGATTGTAAAACGCGCTGAACGCTTGCGCGAGTTGAAAAGCGTACTTTGCCACTACGGACGGCTCCAGCGTCTCTCGCGCCTCCGCCAGCGCCGTGTCATAACGCAGCGCCGTCACCGCCAGCGCCCAAAACTCGTTGGCGGCCTGGCCATCGTCGCGAAGCCAGGTCTCCAATTGCGGCAAGCGCTCGCGCAACGCGACCGCCGGCGCGGGGCAGTCCAGCCCGGACTCGCGGAGCTTGCGGCGAATGCTGGCCAGGCGCACCAGCGAGTAGAGCAGATACACGCCGGTCTCGCCCTGCTCGGCCATGGCGTCGGCGAAGTCGAAGGCGATGAGCGTCGTTCGCGCAAACTTGAGCAAAAAGTAGCGGATCGCCGCGACCGCGACCTTGTGGGCGATGTCCCGCCGCTCGGGTTCCGGCAGGGCGGGCTGATGCGCCTGGACATGCGCCAGCGCCTTGCTTTCCAGCCGGTCGAGCAAATCGTCCGCCTTGACGCCCAGACCTTTTCGCCCGCTCATTGAGACGAACGGCCGCCGCCGGTCTTCCTCCGACAGCGCAAAGCCCAGCTCGAGGCAACTAGCTGGCGTCAGCGCCACTTTTTCATAAGCGATATGGGCGCTGGCGGCAATGCCGCCCTGGGCGTCCGGCGGCGCGACGGCGAGCGCCCCGCGCTTGACGAATGCCTGCGCATAGCTTTGTCCCGCGTCAATGACGTTCAAGTAAGCCGCGCCGCGCCCAAACCGGGCGGGCGGCGCGGCGGACTCGGCAGCCGTCGCCCCGCCCAGCCAGGCGATGTGGCCGTCCGGGTAGCGGTAAAACGCCCGGTAATGAAAATCGCGGTCGAGCAAGCCGAGCTTCCACAAGTGATAGGCGATGTCCTTGCCGGTGTAGTTCACCGTGCCGTTCGAGCGGACGAGAATTTTGTCGGCGTCATGCTCGGCATCGGCTGGCGCGGCGGCTTCCTGAGCTTCCGGCTCGGCCCGCATCACCCAGCAGCCCGCCCGCCGCCCTTCGGTCTCATAGACAATCGCGCCCGCCGCCTTGAGCCGCTCGAAGGCGTCGGCCCAGAAGTTCAGCCGCAAAATGGCGCTTTCGCAGGGCAGCGCGTCGTACTGGATGCCCAGCCGCTCCATGGTGGCGAGGTGACACCGCGCGATGCGCTCGGCGATGTGTTCCGCCAGCGCCGCCAACTCGCCTTCGCGCCGCTCAATGGCGCGCAGGGCGTCCGCCCGCAGGCGCAGGCGCGATTCATCCTCGGCATACCAGGCGCCGACGCGGGCGTAGAGGTCCCAGCAATAATCGTCGAACTTGCCAGTCATCGCCTCGATGTCGGTCAGCGACTTGCCCTCGATGTGCACAAACCCCACGACGACATCCGCCACCTGCGCGCCGGTGTCGTCAATGTAGTTGTGCACCTCCACGGTCTCGCCCGCTGCGCGCAGGATGCGCGCCAGCGCGTCGCCGAGCGCGGCGTTGCGGAGGTGTCCGATATGGGCGGACTTGTTGGGGTTGACGCTCGTATGTTCAACGACGACCTTGCCGCCGAAGCGCGGCGCGAGCGTCGCCGCCGGCGCCTCGAGCGCCGCCAGCAGCGCCTCCGCCCGCCGCAGAAACAAGTTCACGTATCCCGCGCCGGCGACCTCAATGCGGTCAAAGCCCGCGAGGTCGGCGCGCAGCGCCTCGGCGAGCGCCAGCGCAATGTCGCGCGGCGGGCGCTTTTCGCCAGTCGCCGCCTTGAGTCGCTTGGCGATTTCAAAAGCCGCCGGCGTCGCCAAATCGCCCAGGGCGACGTTGGGCGGGAACTCAACCGCCACGTCCGGCAGCGCCAGCCCGAACTGCCGCGCAACCGCCGCCTTGATCGCGGCGCGGACGCTTTCTCTCAGTGGGTGAAACATAGGCCTCTGTGTAGCAGCGTTGACTCCCTAACGCTAGCATTCCGGCCGGCGGTCGGCGCAAGTCGCCGACGACCCGATCCGGCGTCTCGACGAAGCGGCATTCGGCAGGTAACGTGCGCTTGTCAACCACATCCTGAAATCCATGGGAAGGTTTGCCATGCACGCTCGGCTGCTCATTCCATTCCTTGCGACTTTCGCGCTCCTTGGACTCGCCGCTCCAGCGCTGGCGCAGCAGCGCCGGCCCGCGCGCCCATCCGCCCGACCGGCGACCCCGCCGCCCCAGACGCCCAAGCCCCAGACGCCCAAGCCGAGCCGCGCGGCGACGCTCTCCATCGAGGAGCTTAAGGAGCTGCGCGCGGTCATCGAGTCGGAGGCCGGCGACATCACGCTGGAGTTTTTTCCCGACCTCGCCCCGAACCACACGCGAAACTTCCTGCGCCTGGCGGAGCAAGGCTATTTCGACGGGACGGAATTCAACCGCATCGTGAAAGACTTCGTCATTCAGGGCGGCGACCCGGCCAAGTGGCCGGCAGACAGCCCGAATCGCAAGCTGCTCTTTGACACGTCGCCGCTTAAGGCCGAATTCAACGACACCCCGCACGACAGGGGCATTCTTTCCATGGCGCATGGCAGCGACCCGGACAGCGCGACGACGCACTACTTTATTTGCCTGCGCCGCGCCGAGTCGCTGGATGGCAAATACACGGCGTTTGGGCGCGTCGTCGAAGGTCTCGAGGTCGTGGACAAGATTGCCGCCACGCCCCTTGCGCCAGGCACGGAAGATAAGCCCGCCGAGCGGGTCGAGGTGCGGACGATTCGGGTCATTTATCCCCGGAAATGAGCGACTCGTCCGGCGCCCAGCCATACACGGTCATCTCCAGCGCGCCGTCGGCGCGGAAGACGACGCCCTCGCCCTCCAGCCGGGCGCGTTGCTCGAGCGCCAGATGCAGCGAGAGCTTGCCGGCGCTGATCCCGCCGCGCGCATTGACGACGCGATGCCAGGGCACGGGCCGAGCGGCGCGGGCGCAGGCCTGAAGCGCCCAGCCGACGCCCTGCGCCGACAGTCGCTCGCCGATCAGCCGCGAAATTTGGCCGTAGCTCATCACGCGCCCGCGCGGAATGCGCCTGACCCAGGCATACACCGCCTCGAACGGCGGGATGATTTCTTCGGAAGATGGAAGCTTTTTCTTCATGACGCGCCCTGAAACGCCAATCGACTTGCGCAGCGACACCGTGACGCGCCCATCGCCCGCCATGCGCGAGGCGATGTCGCGGGCCGCGGTCGGCGATGACGTGTATCTGGAAGACCCGACGGTCAACGCGCTTCAAGAGCGCGCCGCCGAGCTGCTCGGCTTTGAAGCCGCATTGTGGACGCCAACCGGGACCATGGGCAATCAAATTTGCCTGCGCCTCCAGGCCGCGCCGGGCAGCGAGGTCATTGTCGAAAGCCGCGCCCATATTTACGAGTGGGAGCTTGGCGCGCTCGCCGCGCTGTCAGGGCTGACGCCGCGACTGGTCGCCTCCGAGCGCGGGCATCCGACCTGGAGCGCCATTGCCGCCGCCATTCAGCCGGCTGCCTACTACCGCGCCCAGACGGCGCTAATCTGCCTTGAAAACACCCACAACATGCGCGGCGGCACCGTCGCCGACCCCGCCGAGACAGCCGTTATTTTGCGCGAAGCCGCGGCGCGCGGCTTGCCCGTCCATCTGGATGGCGCGCGGCTGTTCAACGCGGCGGCGGCTCTGGGTCGCCCGGTCGCGGAACTTGCCCGCGGCTTTTCCAGCGTCATGGTTTGCCTGTCAAAGGGGCTGGGCGCGCCGGCCGGGTCGCTCATCGCCGGCTCGCGGGCCTTCATCGAGCGGGCGCGCGCCATACGCAAGATGTTCGGCGGCGGCATGCGGCAGGTCGGCGTCCTGGCGGCCGCCGGGCTCGTGGCGCTCGACGAAGGGCCGGCGCAGCTTGCCGCCGACCACGCCAACGCCAAGGCCCTGGCGTCCGGGCTGGCGTCCCTCCCAGGCTGGCGCGTGGACTCAAGCCGCGTCGAAACCAACATCGTGATCTGCAATGTCGCCGAAACCGGCGCTTCAGCGCCCGACCTTTGCGACCGTCTTAAGTCGCTCGGCGTTCTGGTCGGCGCGGTCAGCGACACGGACCTTCGCTTCGTGACGCACCGCGACGCGCCCCGCAGCGCCTGTCAGGAAGCCGTCGAGCGCCTTCGCCGCTTTTGGGAAGGCTAACGGCTGGGAAGGTCAACGGCAAAGCCGACCGCCGCTTGCCGGCGGGCGGGCGGCGCGGCCCGCGCCGACCTGAAAACGGGCTTCCCCGCGACCGAGCGAGAATCCCGCGGGCTTTCCCCTAGGATGCCGAGCGGCGGCGCGTGAGCGGCACTAGCGTCGGCATCGGCGACGCATCCGCCGCCGGCGCGACCGCTTGGGCATCCCCCTGGACATCCGCCTCGGCGACCTGCTCGTGGGCGTGATACGAGCTTCGGACCAACGGGCCGGACTCGACGCGCTTGAAGCCCATCGCCAAGCCGATTCGCTTGAGTTCGGCGAACTCGTCCGGGTGGTAGAACTTTTCGACCGGCAAGTGCCGCAGGCTGGGCCGCAAATACTGCCCAAGCGTCAGAAGGTCGCAGTCGTTGGCGCGCAGGTCGCGCATCGTTTCAAGCAGCTCGTCGCGCGTCTCGCCCAGCCCCAGCATCACGCCCGACTTGGTCAGCACCGGATAGTCGGGCGAGCGGCGGGCCGCCGCCCGCCGCAGCAGCTCCATGGAGCGGGCGTAGACCGCGTCGGGCCGAACGCGCTTGTAAAGGGCCTTGACCGTTTCCGTATTGTGGTTGAGCACGTCGGGGCGGGCGTCCAGCACCGTGGCCAGGGCATCCCAGTTGCCACAGAAATCGGGGATGAGCACTTCAACGCGGCAGCCCGGATTGGCGCGCCGCACCTCGCGAATCGTCGCCGCGAAGTGCTGGGCGCCGCCGTCGGGAAGCTCGTCGCGGTTGACCGACGTGATGACGGCATGCTGCAACCCCAGCTTGCGGACGGCTTCCGCGACGCGACGCGGCTCCTGGGCGTCGAGCGGGCGCGGCGCGCCTTTCGAGACGGCGCAAAAGCCGCTGTGGCGCGTGCAGATGTCGCCCATCAGCATAAAGGTCGCCGTTCGGTTTGAGAAACATTCCCAAATGTTGGGGCAGCGGGCTTCCTGGCAAACGGTGTGGAGCGCGAGGTCGTCTGTCAGGCGGGCGACTTCCTGGAACTTCTCGCGGGCGTCGAGCCGAATTTTGAGCCACTCCGGCTTGCGTTCCGGGCGGCGGTCGCGGCGGGTAAAAGCGCGGTCAGCCATAGTTCTGCCATCTTAGAAACGGCGCGGCGCGGACACAAGCCAAGCGGACGCCGCGCCGCCGAGCCAATCCAGCGTGGCTTCGTCAGCGTTTTTTCAGTAAGTTTTTCAGTGAGTTTTTTTTCAGCGAGTCTTTTTCAGTGAACCGGCTCTGGACGCCACACGCGATCCGGCGAGCGACGCTTGAACCCTGCCCACAACCCTGCCCACGCGACCATGGAAACGACGCCTCAGCCATTTTTCGACGTGGCCCGCGCCTGCGCCACGCTGCCCTTTGTGGCGATTGTCGGACACGCGCCGGTCAAGCGGGCGCTGCTTTTGCTGGCCATCGAGCCGCGCCTGCGCGGGCTGGCGTTCGCCGCGCCGACCGGAAGCGCCAAATCGGCCCTGATCCGCGCCTTCGCCGACATTGTCCCGGACGGCCCCGCCGGCCGGCCGCCATTCATCATCCTGCCTGGCAACATCAGCGAAGACCGGCTCTTTGGCGGGCTGGACCTCGAAGCCACCCTGTCCGGCGGCAAGCGGCGCTTCCTGCCGGGCGCGCTAGCGCAGGCCAACGGCGGCTACGTCTTTGCCGACAACCTCAACCTGCTGCCGACGCAGGTGGAAAGCGCGCTCCTGGACTGTCTTGACAACCGGCATTTGCGCGTCGAGCGCGAGGGAATTTCCCTGATCTCGCCGGCCGACTTCGCCCTCATCGCGGCCTTCAATCCCGAAGAGGGCGGCGCCCGCTGGCGCCTTCTGGATCGCCTGGGGCTGGCGGTCGCCGCGCCGCGCCGGCCCGATCTCGAGACCCGGCAAAAAGTCATCGAAACCGTCGCCGCGTTCGAGCGCGACGCGGAAGCGATTCAGGCGCTCTACGCCGACGAGACGGCGACGCTCAAGGCCCTGCTGACCGAGGCGCGCGAGCGCCTCGGGCGCGTGACGCTTCCCGCTGAAACCCTGCAATGGATGTGCGCGCGCGCCGCGGCGCTGGGCGCGGTCGGGCAGCGCGCCGAGTATTTCGCCGCGCTGGCGGCCCGGGCCAATGCCGCGCTCGAAGGTCGCGCCGTCGTCAACGAGGACGACTGCCGGACGGCGGAGCTGTTCGTCCTGCTTCCGCGCGCCACGCAGCGGACGGAAAGCGATCCGGAACCGCCCCCGCCGCCTCCGCCGCCGGCGGAAAGCTCGGAAGACGACGCCGAGCCGCCCCCGCCGCCGGAGGAGCTCGAGGACTTAGCGCTGGTCTTCGACGCCGAAGAGGCGACGCTCGACGCTGATTTCAGCTTTTTCGCCAAAAAAGCGCGGCTGGGGCGCTACGGCAAGCGCTCCGAGCGCGACAACTTCCAGTCCGGGCGCTATGTCCGCTCCGTCCCTGGCGAGCCGTCGCGCGGGCGAGTCGCCATCGAGGCGACCCTGCGCCAGGCCGCGCCGCACCAGCCGTCCCGCCGTCAAAAAGCGCTGGCGGCCGGACAAGCGGCGGCGACCGAGCGGGTTTTGCTCAAGAAAGACGATGTCCGACTCAAAAAGCTGCGGCAGCGAGCCGGGGCGCTCATCGTCTTCATCGTGGACGCGTCGGGCAGCATGGCGGCCAATCGCATGGGCCAGGCCAAGGGCGCGGTGGTCGAGCTGCTGCGCCAGTCCTATGTCAACCGCGACAAGGTAGCGCTGATTGGCTGCTACGGCGAGGAAAGCCGGGTGCTGCTGGCCCCGACGCAAAGCGTCGAAGCCGCCAAGCGCCAGCTCGAAACCCTGCCGACTGGCGGGGCGACCCCGCTCAACGACGCCCTGCGCCGGGCGCGCGCGCTGATTGAGGAAGTCCGGCGCGCCGGAACCTACGCCGAGGCGCTGGCGATCGTGATTGGCGACGGTCGCGGCAACGTCCTCGCGCGACCGCCCGAGCCGGGCGCGGACGGTCTTCCCCGCGCCGACCTGATCCGCCGGGAGACCGAGGACCTGGCGCGCCTGTATGCGTCCGGCGGCATTCGCCTGGCAGTCTTTGACACGCAGAATCGCTTCGTCTCGCGCGGCGAGGCGAAGCAACTGGCGGAACTGTTCGGCGGCCGCTACATCTACTTGCCGCGCCCGTCCGCCGGCGGCATCACGGACGCGGTGAAGCAGGAGCTTGGCCGGCCATAATAGCTTGGCCGGCCGCAATGCGGCTGGCCATCTTTGGCCGGTCGTGACTTAATCGGCCGGCGAACGCGGCCGGCGGCGCGGTTGCCCTACCCGCCACGGTTGACATGGTGCACAATACAGCCCGCGCGAGACTTTTTCCGATTTCGGGTTGCGACGCCCTATGTCTTCACCAGAACCTCGCTCGGCGATGGGGGAGTTTGCGTTCCTGCGCGAATGCGAGCTGTTTTCAACGCTCTCCGACCTGACGTTGCAGGCGCTGCTTTTACGTGGGCAAGTGACCCTCCATGAGCCTGGGGATGACGTTTTCCACATCGGCAGCCCAGCCGATTACCTCTACGTCATCAAGTCGGGCGTGGTGGAGATTCGCCGCCCGGCGTCCGAAGGGTCGCGGGAGATGACGCCGGTCGCCTACCTGGCCGCCGGGGACGTGATTGGCGAAGTGGCGATGTTCACCAAGTCCGCCCGGGCCTCAGCGGCGCGCATGCCGGGCGGGGGAGAAATTTTCCGCATCGCGCGCGACAACTTTCTGAGCGTCGTGGCCGGCTTTCCCGACCTGGCGCTGCGCCTGTGCTTCACCTTCGCGCAGCGGCTGGAATCCACCGTGCGCAACATGCGCAAGGAACGCCAACGGCAGTTGAGCGGGAATTTGAAATTTTTCGACCTGCCGACCGTGATTCAAACCATCATCAGCTCTGGCATGACGGGCACGCTGCGCGTGGACGACCCATTGGGCCTCGCCATCGCTGAAATCTTCTTTGAAAGCGGACACCTGTGCCGCTCGACCATGGGGCATCTGACGGGCAGCGAAGCTTTTTTCCAGCTCTTTCAGCCGCCGCCGACGGAAGGGGCGTTCGAGTTCAAGAACGGCGAGCGCGAGATGACGGAGGGCGCAAGCTGCGACATCCTGCTGCCTGGCATGACCATGCTCATGGAAGCCGTCCGCATGCAGGATGAAATCAACCAGTTGCGCCGCCAGATTCCGGCCAACAACCAGTATCGCCCGCTGTGCGACGACCTTCGCTGGGACGACGACGACGCCCTGCTGCCCACGGCTTATGACATCTGGTACCGCCTCCACGCCGGGACGCCCACGGTGCGCGAGTTGCTCGACGCCGTGCCGGCGTCGCACTACACCACGCTTTCGATTCTCAACAAGCTGCTGGAAACCATGCAGGTCATCGCCCGGCAGGATGATCAACGAGCCAAGACCAATATTTCCGAAGCGTCCCGCGAGCCTCCGCTTGACCTCGACGCCTGACCAGACCCCGCGCCAAAGCCATCGGATGCCTTCGCCATCCGACATTCTCCATCAGGACGCGTAAAACCCCATGACCAAACGCATCCTTGTCACCGGCGGCGCCGGCTTTATCGGCACGCACCTTTGCCAGCGGCTATTGTCCGAAGGCCACGAGGTTATCTGTCTGGATAACTTCTACACGGGTCGGCGGGCGAACGTCCGCCCGCTGCTGGAGCACCCGCGCTTTGAGCTGGCGCGCCACGATGTCATCGAGCCGATTCGACTGGAAGTCACCCAAATTTACCACCTGGCCTGTCCGGCCTCGCCGGTTCACTACCAGGCCAACCCCATCCAGACCGTCAAGACCAGCGTGCTCGGCACGCTCAACATGCTAGGACTGGCCAAGCGCGTCGGGGCGCGCTTTTTGCTGGCCTCGACTTCGGAGATTTACGGCGATCCGCTGGCTCACCCGCAGCGGGAGGACTACTGGGGCAACGTCAATCCGATTGGCCCGCGAAGCTGTTATGACGAGGGCAAGCGCGTCGCCGAAACCCTCGCCATGGACTACCGCCGACAGCATCGCGTGGATGTCTGCATTGCGCGGATCTTCAACACCTACGGCCCGAACATGCTCGAAAATGACGGGCGCGTCGTGAGCAACTTCATCTGCCAGGCGCTGCGGGGAGAGCCGCTGACCATCTATGGCGACGGCTCGCAAACCCGCTCGTTTTGCTATGTGGATGACCTCGTGGACGGGCTAGTCCGGCTGATGGAGACGCAGGACTTCGCCGGGCCGGTCAACCTCGGCAATCCGAGCGAGTTCACCGTGGCGGAACTGGCGCGCAAGACGCTGGCGATGACCGGCTCGGATTCCCCCATCGTCCACCGACCGCTGCCGGAAAACGACCCGCGCCGCCGCCGTCCCGACATCGCGCTGGCCGGCGAGCGCCTGGGCTGGTCGCCCAAAGTGCCGCTGGAGGTTGGGCTCGAGCAAACCATCGCCTACTTTCGCTCGGCAATTGGTCAGACTTAATATCAGACTCAGCGAGGGATCGGCGATGGCTGCGCGAGGCGCCGGCGGGTCGCCAACGGATTGAGCCGACGCAGGCGACGCGCTCGCCGCCAGGCGATTGCCTTTGACAAGCGCCCGCAAGCCAGGCATACCGCTCAAGGCTTTTCTTTCTCAAGGCTTTTCTTGACACCAGCGATTTAGGAGCGACGAGGAACCACGCAGCATGGAGACCTGGGCTGGAAAGACCGTACTCATCACCGGAGCGTCGGTTGGCATCGGCGCAGCTTTCGCCCGCCGCTTCGCGCAGGAAAAGGCGAATCTCGTTCTGGTTGCGCGGCGCGAAGACAAGCTCCGTGAGCTGGCCGTGGAGCTCGCCAAGCAGCGCGGCGTGACCGTGGACATTCTCGCCCGCGACTTGAGCCTGCCCGAAGCGGCGGGCGAGGTCTTCGAGGAAACGGAGCGGCTGGGCGTCCAAGTGGACGGACTCATCAACAACGCCGGCTTCGGCATTGGCGGGCGCTTCGCGGAGACCGACCTCAAGCGCAACCTGGAGATGCTCCAGCTCAACATCGTGACGCTGACCGAGCTGACCCATCGCTATCTGCCCGGCATGCTGGCCCGCCGGCAGGGGGTTGTCGTCAACGTGGCTTCAACAGCGGCCTTTCAGGCGGTGCCCTACCTCGGAGCCTATGCGGCGACAAAAGCCTACGTCCTGAGCTTTTCGGAGGCGCTGCACGAAGAGTGCCGGGCGGAGGGCGTCCTTGTGATGGCGTTGTGTCCCGGCGCGACGGCGACGGAGTTCTTCGACACGGCGCAGGTCGCGGAAGGAACGGCCCGCGACATGCTCCGGCGGGCGCAAACGCCGGAGGAAGTCGTCGAAGCGGCATTCGCCGGCATCCGGCGGCGCAGCAGCTCGGTCGTGTCCGGCTTTGCCAACGCCTTGCTGTCCCAGGCCACGCGCTTTGTGCCGCGCGAGATTGCCGCCCGCCTCGCGGGCAATATCATGAAGGCCCGATGAGCCTGCGCTTTGAGGTATTGGCGCGCGACGCCGCCACCGAAGCCCGCCGCGGCCGCCTGACCACGACGCGCAGCGTCATCGAGACGCCAGTTTTTATGCCGGTCGGCACGGCGGCGACGGTCAAGGCGCTCACCCAGGAAATGCTCGAGGCGCTGGATGCGCGCATCATTCTCGGCAATACCTACCATCTGTTTCTGCGGCCCGGCCAGGGCGTGATTCGGGAGCTTGGCGGGCTGCACCGCTTCATGGGCTGGCCGCGTTCCATCCTCACCGACAGCGGCGGCTATCAGGTCTTTTCCCTTGGCGAGCTGCGCGTCGTTCGCGAGGAAGGGGTTGCCTTTCGGTCGCATCTCGATGGCGCGCAGCTTTTTATCTCGCCCGAGATTTCCATGGAGATACAGATTGCGCTGGGCGCAGACATCGTGATGGCGTTTGATGAATGCCCGCCCTATCCGGCCAGTCACGAACAGGCGCGCCGCTCGCTGGAGTTGACGGAACGCTGGGCGCGCCGCTGCCGGACCTACTTCGACGCCCATGCCGACCACGGACGGCAATGCCTGTTCGGGATCGTTCAGGGCGGGATTTACCCCGATCTGCGCGCCCGGTCGCTAGAGGGGCTGCTGGGAATTGGCTTCGCCGGCTATGCGATTGGCGGCCTCAGCGTGGGCGAGGAAAAGCGGCACATGTATGACACGACGGCCTTCATCGCGCCGCGCCTGCCGGCCGACAAGCCGCGCTACCTCATGGGCGTGGGGACGCCGGCAGATTTAGTCGAGTCGGTGGCGCGCGGCGTGGATATGTTCGACTGCGTCATGCCCACGCGCCACGCCCGCAACGGGACGGTTTTTACCTCCGAGGGAAAGCTCAACCTGCGCAACGCTCGCTACATCCGGGATGACCAGCCGCTCGACGCTGCCTGCGACTGCTTTGTCTGCCGGCGGTATTCACGGGCGTATGTGGCGCATTTGATGCGCGCGGGGGAAATCCTCGCGTCAGTCTTGGCCACCTATCACAACGTGCATCACTATCTTGACCTGATGCGCCGAATTCGGCACGCTCTGGAACAGGGCGAGTTCGGGCGCTTTGCCGCCGAGTTTCGCCATCGTCAGCATCTCTCCGAGGAGTCCGATTCGACATGAGCATCGTCTTGGCGCAGGGTGGCGGAGGAAGCTTTCTCATCCAGCTTGTCCCGATTGCGGCGATGGTGGCGATCTTCTACTTTCTGGTCATCATGCCGCAGCGGAAACGCCAAAAAGAGCTTGAAAATATGCGCAATAGCCTGAAAAACGGGGATCGGGTCGTGACCGAGGGGGGCATTTACGGCACGGTCGCAGGCATCAATCAAAAGGAAAACACGCTTCAGTTGCTCGTCGCGCCATCCGTCAAAATCGAATTCTCCAAGAACGCCATCATTGGCTTGCGCGACCAAAGCCGCAGCGAATCTCAGGACTAGCCCCTTCCATGGCGCCCTGTCTAGCGCTCTCCGTCACTTCCAATTCGGCTCAGATCGTGATCTTCATCGCGCTGGTCTTCTTTTTCCTCTGGCTTGATCTGACCTTGGGAAAAAGCGACAAGCCGGTTTCCATGCGGAAAGCGGCCGCCTGGTCGGTTATCTGGGTGGCGGTGTCGCTGACCTTTGCCGGTTACGTGGCAGTCGCGCGCGACTGGGACGACGCGGCGCTGTTTGTCACCGCCTACGCGCTCGAAAAATCTCTCGCCGTGGACAACCTGTTTGTCTTCATCGCGATTTTTTCCGCCTTCGCCATTCCGGAATGCCTGCACCATCGGATTCTCTACTGGGGCATCATCGGCGCGCTGATCTTTCGGGCGCTGTTTATCGGGCTGGCGGTCGGGCTGCTGTCCGGCGCGGGCGCCATCGGCTCCGTCAGCGTTTTTGGCTTTCATATCGAGCTGCAGCGGGCGGTGTTTTTCCTCTTCGGCTTGGTCATTCTCTGGTCGGTCTACGCGCTCCTGCGCGCCGGAGGCTGCAAGGCGGAAGAGGAAACCGACTACGCCAACCACTGGGCGGTGCGCTTCCTGAGGCGCTTCTTTCCTAATCGGATTGCGACACGGCTCGATCAAGGGCGCTTTCTGACCAAAGCGCCGGATGGCAACGGCGCGTATCGGCGCGCCTTCACGCCGGCGTTTCTGTGCCTGCTGGTGATCGAGGCGTCGGACATCATGTTCGCCTTTGACAGCGTTCCGGCCATTTTCGCGGTCACGCAGGATCCGTTCCTGGTCTACACGAGCAATATCTTCGCCGTCCTCGGCCTGCGCTCGATGTACTTTCTCGTCGCCGCCGCTAAGCGAACGCTCATCCACCTCGACAAAGCGGTTTTCATCATTCTCGCCTTCATCGGCGTCAAGATGCTCGCCCTCGCCTTCGATTGGTTTCACCTGCCGCCGCTGGCTAGCCTCGGGGTTGTCCTGGGGCTGCTGACGCTGGGCGTCATCGGCTCGCTCCTCGCGCAGCGGATGCAAGCGGGCGGCGGGAGTTACCGTCCCGAGCCGACTCGATCGAATCCTGCCCCTTGACAGCCCAGCGCTCGGTTCCGTAGGCTGCTCGTTCGCTTTGCTTCCGGCTGAGGCGTCTCCGCGTTACGGTCAGACCCTGCGATGTCAGCCGACATCCCGGACGGCAAAGGCGCTAGGCGCTGTGAGGAGCAGGATCAAGCCGTTATGAGTGAATCAACGTCGGAGCCAACGATGGAAGCCGCCGCGTCGCCCGAAACCGCGTCGCCGGCGGAAACGCAACCGAAGACCGCGGTTCGTCGCCGCCCGCGCAAGGCCTACACCGGTCAGACCTTCGTGCCGAAGGGGCCGCTCCCCGAACCCGACCGCAAGTGGTTTCTGGTGGACGCCGCCGGGCTTACCGTGGGACGGCTGGCCTCGCAGATTGCGCCCATTTTGATGGGCAAGCGTCATCCGCGCTATGCGACCTTTATGGATATGGGCGACGGCGTCATCATCATCAACGCCGAGAAGGTCGTGTTTCGCGGCGACAAATGGAATCAAAAGCTTTACCGCCGACACAGCGGCTACCCGGGCGGGTTGCGCGAAATCAAGGCCAAGGACCTGCTAGCCAAGTTCCCTGACCGCATCTTGCAGCATGCCATTGTCGGGATGCTGCCGAAGACGAAGCTCGGGCGCCAAATGGCGAAGAAGCTGCGCATCTATGCCGGGCCAAACCACCCGCACCGGGCGCAACGGCCGGAGCCGCTGGCGCTGGATACGCTTCGGGCGCAGTGACGATGGCCGGCGCGTGGCGGCTGGGAAGGTCAAGGAAGAGCGAGATTGCGATTTGAAGCTGACGAGGCGTGAAGCCAACGAGGTAAGTGAAGCGTGGGGATGCTCATTCAGTATTACGGAACAGGTCGCCGCAAAACGGCGACGGCGCGCGTTTTCCTGCGCCCCGGCGACGGCAATATCACCGTCAACAAGCGGACTTTCGAGGGCTACTTTCCAAATGAAACCCTGCGGATGATCATCCGTCAGCCGCTTCAGGTGACAGAGACCCTGGGCAAGTTCGATGTGCTGGTCAATGTCGCCGGCGGCGGCATTTCGGGGCAGGCGGGGGCGATTCGGCACGGGCTTGCGCGGGCGCTGCTTCAGTTCAATATCGAGCTGCGCCGCCGCCTGAAGAAAGCCGGCTTCTTGACGCGCGATCCGCGCATGAAGGAACGCAAAAAATACGGACAGAAGGGCGCGCGCAAGCGCTTCCAGTTCTCCAAGCGATAGGTTGCGGACACGTCGCGGCCAGCCGCCCCGTCCTGCGCGATCTGCGGGGGGGGGCGCTGGCATCTCATTGCCGCGCAGTCGGATGAGTCTCAGGCAGACGCCGTTGGTCAGCCTGGGTCCTGCGCGGCGAGCACATTAACCATCCAAGCGGGCTGGCGCCTGCGCAAGAAAGGCGGTTTTGAGTGGCAGTTGCAGTGACGATGAAGGAATTGCTCGAAGCTGGCGTCCATTTCGGGCATCAGGTGCGGCGGTGGAATCCGAAGATGAAGGAATACATCTTCGGCGAGCGAAACGGCATTTACATCATTGACCTCCAGAAAACGCAGCGGCTGCTCCGCGACGCGGTCCGCTTTGTGACGCAGGTTTCGTCCGAGGGCGGCACGGTGCTCTTCGTCGGAACAAAGCGGCAGGCGCAGGATTCCATCGCCGAGGAAGCCACTCGCTGCGGCATGCCCTTCGTCAATCAGCGCTGGCTGGGCGGCCTGCTGACGAACTTCCAGACCATTCAGCGCTCGATGAAGCGCATGCGCGATCTGGAAGCGATGCGCACGGACGGGCGCTATCAGTCGCTGACCAAGAAGGAGGTCCTGCAGCGCGAGAAAGAGTTTGCCAAGCTCGAGCGAAATTTCTCCGGCATTCGCGCGATGAATCGGCTGCCGCAAGCGCTTTTCATCATTGACACCAAAAAAGAGGAAATCGCGATTGCCGAGGCCAATCGCCTGGGCATCCCAGTCGTGGCCGTGGTAGATACCAACTGCTCGCCGCTTGGAGTTGACTATGTCATCCCAGGCAACGACGATGCGCTTCGCTCGGTGCGGCTCATTAGCGCTAAAATCGCTGACGCGGTCATTGAGGGACGCACGATGGGCATCGAGAAGGGCGACAGCGACAAAGCGGAAGTCAGCGCTGTTGAAGCGGCGGGGCTGATGCCGCCGCCCGCGCCGATGGCGACCGCGGCGGATGTCGTCCCAGCCTGAAATTTGCAGCGCGCCAATCAATCTTTGTAAGGGGAAGCTTTCATGGCGGATGTAAGTGCAGCGGCGGTCAAGGCTCTGCGGGAAAAAACCGGGGCCGGCATGATGGAGTGCAAAAAAGCCCTCGCGGAAGCGCAGGGCAACGAAGAGAAAGCCATCACCATTTTGCGCGAGCGCAACAAGCATATCGCAGGCAAGAAGGAATCGCGGGTGGCCGCCGAAGGCCTCGTCGAAGCCTACATTCACACTGGCGGACGCATTGGCGTGCTGGTCGAAGTCAACTGCGAAACTGACTTCGTGGCCCGCAGCAATGATTTCAAAGACTTCGTCCGCGACATCGCGCTCCAAATCTGCGCTCTCAATGCCGACTACGTCTCCGCCGAGGAAATCCCGGCTGACGTTCTCGAAAGGGAGCGTGAAATTGCGCGCGCGCAGGTTGCGGCCGACCCAAAAACGGCCAGCAAGCCGGCCCATATCATTGAAAACATCATTGAGAGCCGGCTCGGCAAATTCCGCGCCGAGACCTGCCTGCTCGAGCAGCCCTTCGTCAAGGATCAGGGCGTGACGATTGCCGAGCTGGTCAAGCAAATCATCGCCAAGACTGGCGAGAATATCCGCATCCGTCGGTTTGTTCGCTTCAAGATGGGCGAGGGCATCGAGAAAAAGGCCGACGACTTTGCGAGCGAAGTAGCCGCAATGACGGCCGGACAGTGACCGCAGGCGCCCCATACGGGGCGATTTTTTTTGGCCTGGCTTTTTGAGCGGGCGAAGCGGCGCGTTAGCCTTTCAGGGCTAGCGGACGACGAGGCGGACGGCAAGACGGGTCAGCCCGCGCCCGCCCAGCGATAGATCACCACTTGGAGCGGTTATGGAACTCTTGCCAGCCCGATCGCCACAGCCATCGGGCGCGCTGCCAGCGTATAGGCGGGTTTTACTCAAGCTGAGCGGCGAATTTCTCGAAGGCAAGCGCGAGTTCGGCATTGATCCGGTCACGGTTCAGGAAGTGGCGGAGCAAGTGCGCGATGTGCACCAGCTTGGCATCGAGCTGGCGCTCGTGGTCGGCGGCGGCAACATCGTCCGGGGCGCGGAGGCGAGCGCCGCTGGCATGGACCGGGCGTCGGCTGACTACATGGGCATGCTGGCGACCGTCATCAACAGCCTGGCCCTCCAAAATGCGCTCGAGCAGCTTGGACTGGCGACGCGGGTTGTATCGGCCATTGAAATGCGGCAGGTGGCTGAACCGTTCATCCCGCGCCGCGCCGTCCGGCATCTGGAAAAGGGCCGCGTCGTTATTTTCGCCGGCGGAACGGGAAGCCCCTTTTTCACAACCGACAGCACGGCCGCGCTACGCGCCTGCGAGATTAAGGCCGATGTCCTGCTAAAGGCGACCAAGGTGGATGGCGTTTACACAGCCGACCCGACCAAAGACGCCGACGCCCAGCGCTACACCCACGTAACCTATCAGCAGGTGCTCGAGCAAGGGCTGAATGTCATGGACGCCTCCGCTATTGCGCTGTGCAAAGACAACGCCCTGCCCATCATTGTTTTTGACCTGCTTGTCAAAGGCAATATCTACCGGGTGGTGACTGGCGAGCCAATCGGCACGCTGGTCAGCGCCACCCCGCCTTCGGCCGCCGCGCGCGCTTCGTAGCCTGCCGGTCAACGCCGCTCCAGAGGCGCTACCCCGCGATTGTGACGAGGAAACCCGCATGACAACTCAGGACGTATTGAAAGAAACCATTTCCCGCATGGAGTCCACCCTTGAAGACGCTCGCCGTCGCTTCAGCTCGCTTCGCACCGGGCGGGCCTCGGTGAGCCTGTTGGATGGCATTCAGGTGGAGTCGTACGGCACGCTCATGCCTCTCAATCAGTTGGCCAACATCAGCGCGCCAGAAGCTGCGCTCATCACGATTCAGCCCTGGGACACCTCGCTTTTGGGCGCGATTGAGCGGGCGATTCAGTCTTCCGACCTCGGCATCACGCCGTCCAATGACGGCAAGATCGTGCGCCTGCCCATTCCGCCGCTGACCGAGGAGCGCCGGAAGCAACTAGCCCGCGCCGTGCGGGATACGGCGGAAGAGCACCGGACGGGCCTGCGCAACATCCGCCGTGACGCCAACGAGGAAATCAAAAAGCTGCTCAAGGAAAAGCTCATCTCGGAAGACGAGCAGAAAGTGGCGCTCGATCAGATTCAGAAGCATACTGACGCCTTCACGCAGAAACTCAACGACTTGGCCAAAGCCAAGGAAGAAGAGCTGATGCGGGTGTAGCCCGCCTCTGAAACGCTGACCACCCTCTAGTCGGCGTTTTTTGCTCATTATATCTTGAAAATGAATGTCAAATTGAAGTACAGATAGCGTAAGCGTTCCATTACGCGCAGCCGGGACGGACGCCGGCGCATGAGCCGGCGCCCGCAGGCAACACATTCGACTTTTTTGAGAGGAATGCGCCCATGCGGAGCAAACCATACGACTTTCGACCGTTACCCTGGGCGTCAGCGCTGGCTTGGCCGGCCCTGTGGTGCGCCCTTCTCCTGGGCGAGATGACGACGCCCGTTACCGCGCAGACCGCCCCTTCCGCGTCATCGCCTGCCGCGCGCGGGCGCGTCGTTACCGTGACGGACGC
>CALCKX010000143.1 GCA_937966115.1 uncultured Chloracidobacterium sp.
GGGCGCGCAGTTCCGCCAGCGCCTCGTTTAGGCGATGCACATCCTCGGTCAGCTCGGCCAGGCGCCCATGGAAACGCTGATTCAGGTTGTTTTGATGAAAGATATAGAAGCGGAACAGCCGCGCCAGAAAGCGCTTTGAAAGGCGCCCCAACGCGCCGACCTGGGAATCGTCTATGTAGGCTTCGCCGGGCAACGGCGGGAGGTGCCGGGCTTGCTCCAGGCTGGAGCGCAAGGCCAGCCGCCAGCTTTGCGCCAGATGCCCGTTCTCGGCAGGGGTCGCGACCAGCGGCGCGGGCGAGGCAGGCGGCGGCGGGGCCTCTGGCTGAGCGTTGGCTTGCCGCGCGGCCATGGCGCGCCGGACAACCTGCGCCCGGCGCTCCCGCTCGATGGCGCGCAGCCGCGCTTCGACCACCCGTCCGATGGCCGCCGCGGAGTGCCGCTCGCGGATGTCGCGGGCAGCCTGCTCGCCCCGCGCGCGCGCCGCCGCCGGGTGGTCATAGACTTCGCGCATCAGGCGCGCGGCATGCTCGACGCTTGGCTCAGCCCACACATTCCCGGCCTGATAGACGCCGTGGACTGTTTCACGGATCACCTTGGGCGTCACGTCCACCGGGTAACTGTTCGCCGGCGTCATGAAGTCCATGTTGCCTGACCAGCCAGTGGCGATGACCGGCTTCCCGAAATACATCGCTTCGGCGATGGTTAGCCCAAAGCCTTCCGAACGATGCAGCGAAACGTAGGCGTCACAGGCCTGGGTCAGGGCATGCTTTTCCTCCCGCCCGAGATAGCCGTTGAGAATTCGTATGTTCGCGCCCTGCGCAGCCGCCTGGAGTCGCGCGAAATCGTCCGGCGCAAGGCCCTCGTTGATGCACTTGAGCGTCAGGCTCACCGGCTCTTCGGGGCGGAACGCCCGCTTGAAGGCGGCAATGGCCGCTAGCGGATTTTTCCGCTCAAACGCGCTGTTGAAATCGAATGAGAAGAGAAAGCAAAACTCGCTTTCCTTCAGCCCGAAGCGGGACTTGCCAAGCGGCTCGATCGGGCCAATCTCAACGACGTGCGGGACGGTGTAAACGGGCGTGGCGATGGCTTTTTCCAAACTGGCGCGAATAAAGTTGCTGGCCGTCCAGATTTCGTCAAAGGGCTGCGCGCAGGCCGCCCACTCCGGCGGAAAGTCCGGCAACTCCCAGGCCCACAGGCTAATGTTGTAGCGATCACGAAAGAAAGCTTCCGTCGCGTAGCCCGCGAAGACCTTGACCTGGTCGGCGTTGACGCACACCAGATTGATCCCAAAGGGATTTTCGCGCGAGAACTCGTCGAACGTCGTATCCTGCTTGCGGCTCAGCGCGGTGTCGGAAAAGTCATACAGACTGGTGGCGTAGCCCAGTTTCCGAATGACGCGCACATACCCCCGCGCGGCTTCCCCAATCCCCAGCTCAGCGCGGAAATACCCGGCGATGTTGACCCCCATCGGCAGCTCGACCGGCTCGACGCCGGTGACGAGGCGGAAGAACGACTGTCGCCCGCCGACAGCAAACGGATTGCCCAGTTGCCGCCCCTGCCGCAAGGCGTCGGCGTATTGCCGCCGCATGGCGGGCTCGATGGGAAAGCCGTTGTCGAAGGCGTCAAAGCCATAGGGAATCGCCCGGTAGGTCGCGTGTCCGTTCGCCGCCAGGCGCTTCGCGTAATGGTCGAAGATCGGCGCGACCACCGGATAGTCATCCATCCCGTAGCGCGACAAATGACGCGAGATGACGGCGGGATGGGAGACGTTGTAGCCGCTGAAATGAAAAAACAGAATCGGCTCGCCCTTGGCGAAAAAGGCGCCGCTTTTTTCAGTAATGTCGCGCTCGCGCAAGTTCCAGTAAGCGACATTGAGACCTGGATGACGGAGCACTTGCACCCCGTCAAAAAGCCCCGGCACAAGGTCAATCCACTTCTGATCAACGAAGAGACCCTTGCTGACTTCGTTGAAGCAGAAATCCTCTAATCGCCGCGACCACCAGGCGAGCATCCGCTCGGTCTCCGCGCCGGCGGCGAGGCCAATGAAGCCTAGGTTGTAGGCGCCCGCTTGCAGGATATTGACTTCGGTCGGGATTTTGTCATCCAGGGGCAGCGGCTCGACCAAATGCGGCGTCAGGACGATGTTGGCTTGGTCAAGCGCCTCAAGAACGACATCCAGCGGGCGCAGGGCGAGAATGTCGGGGTCGAGGTAAATGACCTTTTGGTAGCCTTGCCGAAAGAGATGGGTCAGATAGAAGGGCTTGACGGCCGTGCACAGCTCGGTGACATCGTACTTGAAGGCCATCGAGCGAAAGCGATCTTCGGGCAAGAAATCCAGCGGGCCGTGAAGCTGCGGCGCCCGCGCCCCCGGGGCGAGGGGCGGCAGCTCATCTCGGTCAACCACAAGCGCGGCGACCTCCGCCTGCGGGTGATGCTCGCGCAGGGAGTCAGTCAGCGTCCGAATGCAGGCAAAGTAGTTTTTTGCCGCAATGGTGCAGAAGACGGTTGATTTCATGCGACGGCATCGATGGCTGAAATGGAAGCCGCTTCGGAACACTCGCTCAGGTAAGCCTGCGCCACGTCGGCCGGAGCGCCCATGACGCGCGCGCGCCCCTGATCGAGCCACAGGGCGCGCCGACACCATTCGGTCAGGGAGGCGATTTCGTGCGTGACGAGCACCATCGTCTTGCCTCGCGCCTGGAACTCGCGCATCCGCGCCAGGCACTTTTCCGTGAAGGCGATGTCGCCGACCGCGAGAACCTCGTCAATGATGAGAATGTCCGGGTCAACGTTGATCGCGACTGAAAAGGCGAGACGCATGCGCATTCCGGTGGAATAGGTCCACACGGGCGCGTTAATGAATTCCTCCAGCTCGGCGAAGGTGACGATGTCATCGAAGCGGGCGCGGACCTCGCGCGGCGACAATCCCAGAACCAGCCCATTGAGAAAGACGTTGTCGCGTCCCGACATCTGCTCATGAAAGCCGACGCCTAGGCTAAGGAGCGCGGCGACGCGGCCGTTGACGGCGATGTGGCCGCTCGTCGGCTTGAGAATGCCGCACAGCAGCTTGAGAAGGGTGCTTTTTCCAGCGCCATTGCGCCCGATGATGCCGAAGGTCTCGCCCGGCGCGACGGAAAAAGAGAGGTCTTTGACAGCTTCGACCCGCTCGGAAAGCCGTCGCTCGAACATTTCGCCGTTGATGAGCGACTCTTTGAGCGTCCGATACCGACGGGGCTGGTAGCGCTTGAAGGTCTTGCTGAGACGTTCGACGTGAATGGCAACCGTCAATCTGGCACCTCCCAGGCGTCAGGCCGCCGATGATGCGCCGCGCTTAGGCGCAGTGTCAAGCGCGGGGAAGCTTTGATTGCGCCGCCCAACGCGCGACTTTTCTTGAGACTCGGGCGTTTTTGCGGCGCCCTTTACTTTTCAATTTCCATTGCGTGAAGCGCGTGTTACAAATCAAACAATCGCTAAAGTCGAACGCCATCTCAGCCTGATGCGGGGTAAGGCGCGCCCTGTCGCATCGCGGCTGATTTCCTTGACTTATCCACTTTGCGGAGAGGAGTCCCATGGGCATGTCACAACTACATCGCTACGCTGGCGCCTGGATGCGACAGGTCGCCCTACTGTTGGCGCTGGCGGCGGGAAGCTTTATCCCGGCGCTGGCGCAGTCGGGCGCGACCGGAATTGCGGGCACGGTTCGCGACGAGCAAGGGCGGGTCATTGCCGGCGCAACCGTCACGCTCGCCGATGCCGACCGTGGCGTAACCCGCACCCAATCCACTGACAACAACGGCGCGTACAGCTTCAACAACCTGACCACCGGACGCTACAACCTCGCCATCGAGGCCAGCGGCTTCAAGAAAAAGATCGTCGAGAACATCCAGGGTCTCGTCGACAAGACGACAGACGTTTCCGTGGCGCTCGAAGTCGGTGGCGCGGATGAAGTCGTCACCGTTTCCGCCAACTCGCTCGAGGCCGTCATCAACACGCAAAATGCCAGCTTGGGCAACAACTTCGTCGAGCAGCAAATCAAGCAACTGCCGCTCGAAGGCCGCAACGTCGCGGCGCTGCTGAGCTTGCAGCCGGGCGTGACGGCAGATGGCTACGTTGCCGGCGGGCGCAGCGACCAGGCCAACGTCACGC
>CALCKX010000144.1 GCA_937966115.1 uncultured Chloracidobacterium sp.
GCCGCCGCGGCGCGGGCGACAAGGCTTCTGACGGGCGTGGCAGCGGCGAAGGCGACGAATACGGCATGGCGAATAGAGCGCCGTAGCCTCCGGCGGCCGGCGCTCGCGGCGCGGCGGACGCGGGAGGCCGCGCGCGGGGACGCCGCGGACTCGGCAAGCGCGTCGTCAACGATACCAGAGATTTATCTCCAGGGCTTCATGTCCGGGGCGTTGCCGGCGTCACGCCAGCGCGGTTGACCGGCCGATGGGCATTGACCATACTTGCCGCCCAGCGATGAAAAGTTTGAACTTGCGGCGGATTTCAGCGATAGTGGAAGCACGCCGGCGTGTTCAAACTCGTCTATTCATCGGCGACTGCTCGTGTCCCCGGAGCGTAATCCCTCGGTTCCTGCGAGGCGCGGTGCCATGAGCGAATCGAACCAAACGCCGTTGCTCGAGCGCGGCCTTTCCAACCTTCTCGTCACAGGCATTCTCTACCCGATGACCTGTTTGCCCTTCATGCCCCTGACGGGGATTTACAAAACCGGCAAGCTCATTTTCGAGCAGCTTAAAGACACGCCGCTCGGCAAAACAACGACAACGCACATCACGGCCACGGCGGTCATCACGCCGGTCGTGATGATACCTATGATGGTGCCGCTGGGGCTAGCGCAGGGGCTGACATTCGTCTCTGACAATGTCGCCAAGCACGGCATTGATAAAGGGGTCGAAAACCTCATTGGCAAGATCACGGGCGTGGTTCGCTCCACGGCGGATAGCGCGCTCAGTCGCGGCAACTGAAACGTAGCTGCCGAGAAAGTCTGGCGACACCATGACAACTTTACTCGCAGTGGAAGCTCCAGTCGAAATCTGCTCCTGCGGAGCGACCATGACGGCGGAATCCCAGCCTGGGCCACGGCGGTTCGACTATGCCTGTCCCGCCTGCCACAGTCAAAAATCCAACTACGCCGCCATCACGATCCGCAACTCGAAGACGAATCGCGTCCATGTCGGCTGGCTGGTCGGTAAGACGAAGCCAATCTACATTGGCCACGTGCTCTACCACCAACTGACCATTGAAATCCCCCAGAGCGACGGCGCGGAGATGTGCCATGACCTGAGCATGCGCATGGCCTATGGGCGCAAGCCGCATGTCACGCTGGAGATTGCCGACGGACGCTCGCGCGGCGATCTGATCTTCCTTTTCAATCGCGGCTGGATGGAAGACGAGAGCCACACCACAATCGTCCTCGAGGAAGTCGGGCGCTCGCTTTTCGCGTAAGCCCCCGGCGGCGCGGGCCGGACGCGTCAGCGCGAGCCGGCCCGCGCGCCCGGTCGGGGCCCGGCGGCAATCGCCGGCGTGACAGAGACTTGGCAGAGACGCTGACGCTCGGCTAGGCTAAGGGGAATGATCTTGTTCCCTAAAAGGGGCGAGCGCAATGTCGCTGGCGTACATCCTCCAAGACCTGGACGACCCGGACTTCGACGACATCCACGGCGATGACGAGACTGGCGGCTTTGCGGCCGACAAAACGCTGCGCCTGTTAGTTTCAGCGCTTTACGCAAGCTGGCGGACGGCGGACGGCGCGCCGTTCCTGGCGGCGACGCGCGTCGCGGTCTCATCTGGCGGCGAAAAGGCTTCTCAAGCCATCGTCGCCGTGCCCGACCTGCTCTTGGCGGCGGGCGTCGCGCCAGCCGACGCCTGGTGGAAGCCAGTTCACCGCGCTTACCGCCTGGCCCGCTTTGGCAAGCCGCCGGATGTCGTCCTGGACATTCTGACGCGCGCCGCGGACCGGCCCGAAACGCATGCCGCGCGCCACCAGGCATACGAGCGACTCGCCATTCCCTACCGGGCGGTTTACGACCCCTGCCAGCTTGTCTCGGCGCAGCCCATCACCGTCTTTGAGCGACAGGGCGAGCGACTCGTCGCCCGCTCCGACGCGCGCCTCCCGCGCCTGGGCCTCGGGCTAACCATCTGGCGCGGCCGCTTCGAGGGACGCGATGACGAGTGGCTGCGCTGGACGGATGCCGACGGGCGCCCCTTGGCCACGGGCGACGAGTTGGCGGCATACTGGCGCGGCCGCGCCGCTGAGCTGGGCGCCACCTAACGTATCCGCCGGAAAAGCGCGCTAGCCCGCCGCTGCGCCCAGCTCGAATCGCTCATGAATGGCCGTGACAGCCGCCCCCGCCTCGGGCTCCGCCACGACAAACGAAATGTTGATTTCCGACGAGCCTTGGGCGATGGCGATGACGTTGACGCGAGCGGTCGCCACCGCCGAGAAAATCCTGGCCGCAATCCCCGGACGACCGCGCATCCCAGCGCCGACCACAGCCACGATCGCCACTGGCTGAAGCGCGTCCACGCGCTCCACGCAGGCGTGATGAAACTCCATGGTCAGCGCCTTGATCAGGGCGGCGCGCGTTTTTTCGGCGTCCGCGGCCTCGACCATCAGGCACAGATTATTTTCCGATGACGACTGCGAAATGAGCAGCACATTGACGCCGGCCGCGGCGACGGCGGCGAAAGTCTTGGCGGCAATGCCCGGCACGCCCAGCATGCCGCGTCCAGCGACTGTCAGGAGCGCCAAGCCCTTGATCGAAGTGACCGACTTGATATCCGCCCGCCACTCGCCGGTGGTCGCCGAAACGCGCGTCCCCGGCGACTCGGGGCGAAAGCTATTCTTGACGTAAAGTGGGATTCCCTTCGGTATCAAGGGCAGCAAAGTCTTGGGATGCAGAACTTTCGCGCCGTAATAGGCGAGTTCCCCGGCCTCGGCGTAACTGATTTCCGCCAAGACTTGCGCCGTCGGCACGAGGCGCGGGTCAGCCGTCATGAAGCCGTCGGCATCCGTCCAGATAACGACGGCGTCGGCTTCGAGCGCCGCGCCCAAAATGCCGGCGGAATAATCCGAGCCGCCGCGCCCCAGCGTGGTCGGGACGCCCTCCCCCGTCGCGCCGATGAAGCCGGTGACGACCGGCGTCTGGCCCGCGTCCAGCGCGGGCAGCAGCGCCTCCCGCGTTGCCAGCGCCGTGGCGGCCATATCAGGTACCGCCGCGCCGAAGGTGTCATCGGTGATAATCAGCCGGTCGGCGTCGAACGGCGCTGAAGGAATGCCGGCGCCGCGCAGGGCGGCGGACACGAGCCGCGCCGACAGCCGCTCGCCCAGCCCGGCGATGAAATCCCGAGCGCGCGGCGGCAGCTCGCCCACCAGGGCGATGCCTTCGCCAATCCGGGCAAAGCGATCCAGCAGGGCGTCGAGCTCGGCCATCAGGGGCGGCGCTTCCGCATCCGGCGCGACCAGTCGCGCCAACGCTTCGCGGTGACGGCGGCGCAGCTTGGCATGCGCGTCCGCGATGGCGGCGATGTCGCCGCCGACGGCGGCGTTGACCGCGTCAAGCAACTGATTCGTCACCCCGGCCATGGCCGACACGACGACGACCAGCCGAGAGTCGCTCGCCCGGGCGGCGGCGACAATCGAAGCCAACTGGCGAATGCGGTCGGCATCGCCGACGGACGTGCCGCCAAACTTCAGGATTTGCATCTAGCGAATCTCAACCATCAGCGAGCATCGGCATCGCCGACGGACGCGCCGCCAAACTTCAGGATTTGCATCTAGCGAATCTCAACCGTCAGCGAGTATTTGATCGCGCTTTTCAGCGGTTTCGGCGGCGGCTGGCACAGAAAAACGCCGATAAAGTAGTCGCCCGTGGCGGGCAGCGTGATCGACGCGGTTCGAGCTGGCAAATCGCTTTCGCCAATCGGCTCCGCGCCCTCGAACGAGTCCGGCCCGATCGTGTCCGGATCGACATCCCACACCACCGCGCCAACCTGCGGATTAGTTCGGCTGAGCGCAAAGGAGAGCGCCTGCCCGGCCGAGGCGCGCAAGACGTACATGCGCGACGGCTGGCCCGGCAGCAACGTTCCGCTGACCGTGGACGATGACGCGCCCGGCGTGAAGCGAATGCGCGTCGGGCGCGAACGCTGCGCTCCCAAAGCGCGCTGCCCAGAAGCCGGGAACGCGACCATTGTCAGCAGCGCTCCCAGCCCAATCACAATGTGTCGTCGCATA
>CALCKX010000145.1 GCA_937966115.1 uncultured Chloracidobacterium sp.
GCTCAACCAGCTCCTGCCGCCGCGCATCACGGAGGTGACGGTCATCGAGACGCTGCTGACGGCGCTCGAGCGCCGCGGCCTTCAGGTCGGCGAAGAGCGCGACCGCCCGCGCCGACTGGCGGCCGCGCCCGCGCCGACTGAGCCCGCGCCGCCGGCGCCGGCGTCGCCGACGGCGTTTTTTGAAGATCCCCTGCGCCCGTACTTGCAGGAAATGGGACGCATCGCCACGCTGTCGGACGCCGACGAGGCCGCGCTGGTCGCCGCGCTGCGGCGCTCGACCCGCCGATTTCGGAAACTGCTCGCGCGCATTCCGGCGGCGGTCGCGCTGACGCTGGAGCAGGCGGAGGCGCTCGAGGCGGGCCGGCCCGGCGCGTCCGCCTGGCTCGAGGCGACCGGGCTTGACGCGGCGACCGAGGCGGGTCCGTCCGACGCCGGGGACGCTGCCCGGTGGGCGCGGCTGCCGGACGCTATCGAGCGCGTCCGAAAAGCCCTGGAAGCGGTTCGCGACGAATACAACCTGCTGGCGTCGGTCGTCGCCCTGCCGGAGGCGGCCGAGTGGCAGCGGCGGCGACTGGCGCGGGCGCGGGTGGCCCTGGCGCGCGCGGCGCAAGCCCTGCCGCTTTCACGGACGGGCTACGCGGCGCTGCTCGACAGGCTGGAAGCGGGGCGGCGGGCGGACGCCCCCTGGCTGATAACGGCGGCGGACGCGGAAAGCGTACAGCGCCAGCTCGCCCAGGCGCGCCAAATGTTTGAGCGCGCCGCGGCTGCTCGCCAGCGGCTGGTTGAAGCCAACCTGCGGCTGGCGGTGTCGGTCGCCAAGCATTATGTCCGTCGCGGCCTCAGCCTGACTGATTTGATTCAAGAGGGCAATTTGGGACTGTTGCGCGCGGCGGAGCGGTTCGCCGGGCGCCGCGGCGAGCGTTTCGCCTCGTATGCGACCTGGTGGATTCGGCGCGCAATGGCGCAGGCGCTGAGCGAGCAGCCGCGCTTGATTCGGCTGCCGTCCGCCACGCGGGCCGAGCTGGCGCGCCTGCTGGAAGCCATGCATCGCCTGACGCTCGAGCGCCAGCGGGAGCCAAAGCCGGCCGAACTCGCCGAAGCGTTGGGGATTTCGCTGGAAAGGGCGCAGGAGCTGCTTCAACTGGCGCAGCCGCCGGTGAGCCTCGAAGCCCCGACCGGCGACGAGGAAGGCGGCCGCCTGGGCGATTTCATCGCCGACGCCCGCGCCGCCAATCCGCTGGATGACGCCGCGCGGCAGCGGCTGCGGGAAAGCCTCGAGGCGGCGCTTCAGTCGCTCAACGCCCGCGAGGAAAAGGTTTTGCGCTTGCGGTTCGGGCTGGGGGCGGACGGCCGGGCCTACACGCTGGAGGAAGTGGCCCGGTTTCTCGCGCTGCCGCGCGACGGCGCGCGCCGCATCGAAGCCGAAGCTCTGCGCAAGCTCCGCCGGCCCGGGCGAAGCCAAAGCCTGCGCCGCTTCCTCGACGGCGACGAATAGGCGCGCGTCGTCGGTTACGCGGCGGCCGTTGCGCGGACAAACGCGCCATGCAAGCCATAGGGCACGGTGACCGGCAAGCGCAGCCGCGCCACCGGGCCGCGCGCGACCTGCTGCGCGTCAAAGATGGCCAAGTCGCTCGCGCCGCGCTCCGCGTCGAAAACCATCTGAAGCAAGTGACCGGCGTTTTCCTCCGTCGCGCCGGGCAACGGGACAAATACTGGCTCGCCGACATAGCCCTTGGGGGCGAAGCTGTAGGTCTGCGTTTCCCCGGTCTGCGCGTCATACGCCAGGACGCCCTGCAGCGGCGCATTGCCCGTCGGCGCGTCCGCCATGGCCATGAACGCCCACCGGTGCGGCAGCCCGACCCGCCCAGGGTGGACGCTCGGAAACTCGACGGCGCGCTCCAGCAGGCGCTCCCGCCGGGTCGTGCCGGTCGTCAGCTCGATGGTGAAGCGAAAGAGCTGCGACGCGGCGATTTTCTCAATTTCGACCTGGCGATACATCGTCCCCGGCTCCAGCGCGGGAAAGGTCTCGTAGGCAATCGAATCCACGATGAGCTGGTCGCCCTCGACGCGGGCGTTGACGTGGTGGAAAACAAAGCAGGCGTCGGTTTCATAGACGCGCATCCGCCCGCCGTCGCGCGGGAGCAGATACACTTTCGTCGGACGGTCAGGCTGGAAGACGAGGCACTCGGCCGCGCCGCGAAAGCCAAGCCAGTAGGGCAGCGGATTGACCGTCACCGGATTGTGGAAAAAGACCGCGTAATCGTCCGTCAGCGCGAAATCGTGGATGAAGGCGAAGCCCGGCGCTTCCCACCGCCGCTTTGACAAGACCGTAAGCTCCGCGTCAAGCTCGTAAAGGGTAATGGTCGAGGACAGGCCGGGCTGAATGCCGAAGTTGACCATGCGCCCGGTGCGCCGGTCGTAGCGCGGATGCGCCGCGAAGGTGGCGTCGCCGGCGAGCGCCCCGCCCAAGTCGTCTTCGCCGATGGTGGCGAGCGTTTTCGGATCGAGCGCGTAGGGCTTGCCGCCCTCCCATAGCGCCAGCAGCTTCTTGGGCGAATAGGCGACATTGGTGTTGGCGATGTTTTTGGCTTTCAGGTCGAAGGCGTTCGCCAGCCAGCCGCCGGGCTTCTGCGTCCCGAAGACGCCGCGCTGCAAAAAGCGTCCGGCCTTTTCCTCGGCGACGAACCCGGCGGTGCGAACGTAGCGATTCCGAAACCGCGCGCGCCCGTCGCCGGGGAAGTCGAAAGCGCAGATCAGGCCGTCGCCGTCAAAGGGATGCTGAACGGGCTGACCGCCGCGCTCGAGGATCCCCGGGCCATTGCGGTAGAGCGTGCCGCGCAGCTCGCGCGGCAGCGCGCCTTCGATATCGTCAATCCAGTCGTCGCGCTCTTCGGTGAGCGAAACGTAGCCGCGAACCCAATCGTCGCGGTTCCAGCGGCGAGTTTCAGGTTGGAGGGCGGGAGCAGCCATGGGCGTTCCTTCTAAGTCTTCATCGTTCGGGCCAAATCGCTTGGCCAAGGCGGGACTTGGGGCAGCGCGGATGATGCGAGACGCGCCAGCTCGAAGACCGTGCGTTTGAGTTCGTTCGCGAGCAGCGCGGGCGGACGCGGGTCCGCCGCCTTGCATCGCCCGCGCTCGCCGGGCGCTCGCTCGACAGGTCGGCTCACGCCGCGCCGTCTTCCGGGCGCGGCGGCTGCGCCAGCGCCCGGCGGGCTTCTTCCGGCAGGCGCGTTACCCGTCCCTGCGCGTCGGTCGCCAGGTGCAGCGTCTCGCCCGTCGCCAGCAGCGCCTGGTCGTCCGCGCGGTAAATGGCGTAAGCGAAGCCAACTTGCCGCGAGCGCAAGCTCGTCAGGCGCGTCTCGATACGCAGCGTGTCGTCATAGCGCGCCGCCGCGTGATACCGCGCGCGCGCCTCGGCGACCGCAAGCCGGACGCCCGCCGCCTCCAGGTCGCGGTAGGCCAGCCCGCAGGCGCGGCAGTAGTCCGTCCGCCCGACTTCCATCCAGACCAGGTAGTTGGCGTGATAGGCCACGCCCATCTGGTCGGTTTCGGCATAGCGCACCCGCAGCCGCGAAATGACGGCCGGGGCTTCCTTCGGCAAGCGATCAGTTGGCATGCGGCGTTGACCCGACGGACGCGCCGTTAGCGGTCGCCGCTTCCGCCGGGGCGAGTTCCCGGCGCAGCGCGGCGAGCTGCGCTGCGCGCCCATCGCGGTAAAACAGGTTGAACGTGTCAAACGGGATGATGCGTCCGTCGGGATGGACGATATGCACGCAGGCGCGCTTGACCGAGCGAATGTCGAGGCTGTGGGCGTCCATAAACTGCACGATCAAAATCCGAAAGACATTTTCATAGGTCAGTTGCGCCGGGACGCTCGCCAACGGCAGGCAGCACAGGAGCTGCTTGAGCGACAGCGCCTGCATTGCCGGCGACTGCCCGGTTGAAAACGCCTTGAAAAGCTGCTCGCGCAGCGCCGGGCTTTGCTCGTAGATGATCGTGCTGCCATCGCTTTTCAAAAGCAGCTCCGGGTCAATGAGGCTCGTCAGCGGGATGACCTCGCCGCCGAGCTTCAGGGCGTAGGCCATGGCTAAACAGTCGGGATG
>CALCKX010000146.1 GCA_937966115.1 uncultured Chloracidobacterium sp.
GTCGCCGCCGGCGATAGCTCGCAGCCAAGCCGGCGCGCATGAGCCGTCGCCCACTTGCGAGCTTCTTCCGGGTCAAGCGCGACGCATTCGATGAGCGTCGCCGTTTTGAGGAGCGCGGCTGTCGCGGCGCGGCGCTTGTCAAGGGCGCTCGCTTGAAACGCAAGCGTCGCGGTTGGCGCCGGCTGACGGAGGTAGTCCTTGAGCAGCTCGACTTCCGCCTCGGTCAGCTTGTCGAAGTTGCGCGCGACGACCAGCCGCCGAGCCGGCGGAAGGGGCAGCTCGCGGGCGACCGCCAAGACGCGACTCAGGCCCTCCTGCCCAATGTCGTGCTCGGAATAGTTGAAGGCGCGCAAGCCCTTTTCCGGCGCGACGCGCTCCAGCAACGCTTGCAAGCAGGCGCGCTGAAGATAGTCCTCCTCGCCAGCGATGACGTAGAGCGGCTCAGGCGCAACGGTTGGCGGAAGCTGCAAAAACTCGGTCGCCTTCATCAAATCGAGGCCAGCACGCGCACCCGGGCGGCGCTGGTCGAGCAATCGGGAATCAAAATCTCGATTGCAATTTCCTCGCCGCCCTGAATCGTCTTGACGCCCGCCGTCGCCATTTCCTCGCGCAGCAGCGTTCCAAACCGGTCGTGGACGGTGAAATAAAGGTAGGGCGTTTGCAGCCGCGTCAAGCCCGCATTGACGACCGTTCCGGTAACGCGCACGTCGCCGGATTCCAGCCGCTGCGCGACGCAGGTCTCGACCTGCGCGGCATAGTTGGGCACATTCTGAACTTCGGTTTCAAGGTATTGCTCAAGCAGAAGCGGCGTTGGCATCGCGGATTCCCTTTTTTTCGCGGCGGGCGCGGGATGGCTTTTCAGCGGGCTGACTCTTCAGCCCGCTGGCGTTGGACGGGTCGGCGTTTCATCGCGGCGAGAAATGGGCGGCGATCGCCTCGGCGAGCGCCGGCAGGGTGGCTTCCGGCGGCTCGATGGCGACCGCCAGCCCCAACTCGCGGGCGGCTTGGCTCGTCACCGGACCGATACAGGCAACTTTCGCCCGCGCGAGAAGCTCGCTCGGATGGATGCCCGGGAAAGCCTCGGCGAACTGCGTGACCGCCGAGGCGCTGGCAAAGGTTACCACGTCAAAATCGCCGGATTGCAGGCGCCGCATCCAGGCCGCCGAGTCGAAATCGGAGCGGAGCGTTTGGTACGCTTCCACGATGTCGAGCGCGACGCCCAAGGCGGCGAAGGCTTCCGGCAGCGCTTCGCGCGCCACCCGCGCGCGCGGCAGCAAGACGCGCAATCCAGCGACTTGCCCGCCGTGGAAGGCGACAAAGCTCTCGACGACGCCTTCCGCGTTGAAGCGGGACGGAACAAGATCAACCGACAACCCGGCATCGCGCGTGACGCCGGCGGTGCCCTTGCCGATGACGCACAGGCGGAGACCGCTGACCAGCCGGAGGTCATCGCCGTGAAACCGCAGGCGCTTGAGAAAAAACTCGACGGCGTTGGCGCTGGTGAAAAACAGCCAGTCATAATGACTGGCCGCGCCGGCGGCTTGCTCCCGCAAGCGCCGCAGTGCGTCGTCCAGGGGATCCCAGCAGCTCGGCTCCGCGATGACAATCGCGGGCAGCGAGATGGTCTGCGCGCCGTATCGCTCGAGCAACGCGGCAAAGCTCTCCGCCTGGCGCGCCGCGCGAGTAATCAAAACGCGCTTGCCGTCAAGCGGATGCTTCGTAAGCCGAGGTTCGCCGGTCATCTTCGCCATAACGCCTGCCTGCTCTAACATACTTCAACCGAGACATTGGAAATAGCAAAAGTCTGGCAAGCTGTGCGATACTTATCGGTCATGACGACTCCGACCGATCTCACCTTGGCGCGCGTCTTAGCGGCGCACGCGCGGATTGCGCCCTATATCCAGCGGACGCCGGTTCTCGCGTCGCGGACGCTCGATGCGCGGGTCGGGGCGAAAGTCTTTCTCAAGGCTGAAAACTTCCAGCGCGGAGGATCATTCAAGGCGCGCGGCGCGATGAACTGTCTGGCCACCCTGCCGCCGGAAATCCGCTCGCGCGGCGTCGTGGCTTTTTCTTCCGGCAACCATGCCCAGGGCGTGGCGCTCGCAGCGCGCGCCTTCGGCGTCCCGGCCACCATCGTCATGCCGACGGACGCGCCAGCTTCTAAAATCGCGGCGACCCTGGCCTATGGCGCGCGCATCGTTGACTATGACCGGCAACGCGAAGACCGCGAAGCGATCGCCCGGCGGCTAGCCGAGGAAAGCGGCGCCGCTGTGATCCCCCCGTATGACCACTATGAGGTCATGGCCGGCCAAGGCACCGCCGCCGTGGAGCTGCTGACCGAGGTTGGGCAGCTCGACGCGCTTCTGGTTCCGGTCGGCGGCGGCGGGCTGTTGAGCGGATGCGCGACGGTAGCCCGGACTTGCTTCCCGAGCATGGCAATCTATGGCGTCGAGGCCGAGCTGGCCAACGACACCTACCAATCGTTTCGCTCTGGACGGCGCGTAACCATCTCTCCGCCGGCCACCATTGCCGATGGCATGCGCAACCTCGCGCCCGGCGCGCTCACCTTTCCCATCGTGCAGCGCGCCGTGACCGATATCCTGCTTGTTTCAGAGCGCGAGATCCGGGCGGCGGTGAGCTTTTTGCTGGCGCGCCTGAAAATTCTCGTCGAGCCAACCGGGGCGGTTGGCGTGGCGGCGCTGCTGGCAGGCAAAGCGCCCGCGCAAGGCAAGCGAGTTGGGGTTATACTTTCCGGCGGCAATGTGGATGCCGAGCAACTGATGGATTGCCTGAGCGCAGACGCCTCCTAGCCAAGCCGCGACCGGCGCGCGGAGAACCGCGAACGATTCCAAACCTTGTCTTTTCGCGAGAAAGCCCGACAGACGATGGATGAGCAGTTCCTATCTATGACCGATGGGCTCGCCTATCTGGCCCAGGTGGAAATGCTGCGACAGTCAGACCCTTTGTCTCCCTATCTGGCGCAGCCGCAGGTTATTGAAAGCTACCAGCAATGGCAGGGCTACTTTCAGACGGCGCTAGCCGCGCCGGCAATGTATCAGGCGTTCCTGAGCTACCTCGAGAAGGCGGCGCGCAAGGACTTGTCCGCCTACCTCCAACAGCGATTCCCGTTGCCGGCGCCGACCGGGCGCGCCGCGCCGCAGGCTGGCGCGACCAGCGGCGGCGCGCGGACTGAAGCGAGCGATGTCATCCAGCTCAACCAGCTCATCGAGCAATATCGTCGGGAGCAGATGGAGCAGAGCGAGACGGATGAGGACGAAGAGATTGAGCGCAGCCTGACGCCCGACCGACCGACGGCTGGGCTGTCGAGCCTATCCAAAGAAGAGCTTTTGACCCGCATCGAGCGCCTTGAGCGCGACAACCGCAGCCTTCGCAAGCGGCTGCAGGTCAAGCTCGGCCGGCGCGAGGTCAGGGAGCTAGAGGAAATCGTCGCCGACTACGAGCGGCGGATGCGCGAGGCCGAGCGGCAGCTCGACGAGCTCCGCCGCGCCCCGCGCGACGGCGCCAAGCCTGGCGACAGCGGCAAGCTCGCGGAAGACATATCGCTGGCGCCGGGCGCAGCCGCGCCGGAGTCCGAACTCCAGCGCGTCGAGAAGAAGCACCAAAAAACCCTCGCCGAAGTCGCCATCCTCGCGCAGGGCATGCTCAATCACCTGACGACCTTTCTCAACGACAAGGCCTGCATGGTTGGCCCAGGCGAGCAATTCAACCTGGACATTCGGTTTCCGGAGCTTCAGGCCCCAGTCGTCCAAATGATCCGCAAGCTCAAGCAAATCGAGGATATCAGCAAGCGTCGCTGCGGAATTCCAGAGCTTAACGAACTCGTCGAGCAACTTTTTGGCAAACATTAGCCCGCTTTTTCACGGCGGCGCATCCGCGCCGCCGCCCTGCCCCATCCGCCGCGCCCCTCATCCGCTGAAAGCGAGCGCGCCGCTTTCCGGCGGCGCGTCTCCTGAAGCGATCTCGACGCAGCGAAAAGCGGCCCATCAGCGCGCGCCGTTGCAGGTTGACCAACCGATCGCGCCGCGGCTATATTCGCCTATCGTTCGCAACCGTATGGCGTAACACACTTTGCGTCACCGGTTCTGCTCGCATTACTTGTGCGCATCCTACACTCCGAGGACATTCATCATGCCCGGTGGAACGAACGAAGTCATGCGCGACTTCTTCATCCGCGTCATTGGGAACACCCCCGAAGAGCGATTCATTTACGTCATTCGCGCCCAGGACGGAAAGTCCGCCCTCAACCTGCACATCAACAATCTTGGCGACCGTCCATGCGTCGTGCTTGATGGGCTGACCGGGGAGGTTCTGGAACGTTACAACGTGGACAAGAAAGGGCGCTGATCGCTCTTTTACGCCCAGGCCTGGGAAAAAGCGGCGAACGGGAAGCTTTCCCATTCGTCGCTTTTTTTGCGTGCCGGCTGTCGCCCGTGGCCACGCGACGTCTATCTGGAAAGCGCGCTAGAAGGTGAATTTGAGCGCCATCTGAATCCGGCGCGCGCCGCTCACCACGCCATCCCGAATCCGCCCGAAGGTCGCCGCCGTCACCACCGCGGTTGGAAACGCGAACGAAGGCGTGTTGGTCGCATTCTG
>CALCKX010000147.1 GCA_937966115.1 uncultured Chloracidobacterium sp.
GTGAGCAGCTCGAAGACCTCGTCCCGGCTCGATGTGATCTCGACGGCGCCTTCGATGATCCGGTTCATGGATCAATCGTACCGGATGGTCAGTCGCGGCGCCGGCGTCCGCCGCGCGCCCGGCGGTACCGGGCGAGCGTCCCTCGGCCGGATAGCCGGCGGGCGGGATAACCGATAACAGCCTAATGTCTGATGCGCTTTTTTCCGAGCTGACGCCGGTCCGTGATGACGACAACCTGGCGCGCGCGCTGCATGACTTCCTGACCGGGCTCATTCGGCACAGCGCCTGGCGAATGGACTTCGCCCTGAGCGAGCAGGCCGGGGTGTGGCACGTGAACTTCACTGGCGAAGACGCCGGCTTGCTGCTTGCCCGCGGCGCCGAAGCCCTCAATGCCCTTGAGCATCTGGTGGAGCGCCTGGTCGCCCGCCACGAGCCGGGCCGCTGGTCCGTTCGACTCGACGCCAATGGCTATCGCGCCAGTCGGGAGCGGGAGCTGGCGATGATGGCGCGCAAGGCCGCCGAGCAAGTTAAAAAATACCGCCAGCCTTTCACGTTCAGCGCGCTGAACGCCGCCGAGCGGCGAGTCATCCACTTGACGCTGTCCGCCGACCCTGGCGTGCGGACGGAAAGCGTTGGTCAGGGCGATGACCGGAAAGTCATCGTCCATCCCGTATGAGCGCGCCAAGACGGGAGAAGCTTCCGTGAAGATTGGTTCCGCGAGGTGGATCGCCGTGGTCTGGCTATGCGCGGGCGCCCTGCTCGCCAGCGGATGCCTGACATCGCGGGTGACGCTGCCGCGTCTGCTGCCGCTCGAGCCGCCAATTTCGGCAACCGCGCTGGCGGGGCGCATTGCCGATCTCCAGCAAGTGCAGACAATCCGCTCGGCGGTGCAGTTACAGTTCAGCGACTACCGCGATTCCGCGCGCGGCATCGGCAAGGCTTATCCTTCGGCCACGGGCGCTTTGGTGCTGCGCCGCCCGCAGTCCATTCGCTTACAGGTTCAGGCTTCCTTGCTTGGCTCGCTGGCCGACATGACATCGGATGGCGAGCGGTTCACCGTAGCCATCTTCTACCCGACCGACCGCCAGGCGTTCATCCATGGCTCGAACCTCAAGCGCTACCCAGTGGTCGCGTCGAGCCTGTCCGAGCGGCAGGACGTGAGCGCCTTTGCCGGCTTGCGACCGCAACACCTTTTGAATTCCCTGTTGCCTCCGCCAGTTCCGCTGGATTCCCCAGAGATCAGCTGGTCGGTCTTTGAGACGCGGCGCGACGAAGTGGAGACTGCCGGGACGCATTCCGAATGGGTGACACGGACGTACTATCTGCTCTATGTTGCCCAGCGAAGCGCGTCTGGGCAGTGGCAGCCCCGCTTTACGTACTGGTTCGACCGGACGCTGACTGGAACGCCGCTGACGCGCCTCGAGGTTTTCGAGGACGGAGGCGTTTTGAGCACGGTATCGGAGTTCGGAGGCTATGCGACATCGGATGGCGCTATGAAGGCCTTGCCGGCGTGGGTAAGGATTTTTCGCCCGGCCGAAGGCTACGCGCTGCGCCTGACGTTCCAGTCGCCGGAAGTGAACCCGGCGTCGATCTCGGATGACGTTTTTACGCTGACCAATGATCGCAACTTGAAAGTCATAGATCTCGATGCTCAGTCCTGAAACCTTGCCCAATGCGGCGCCGGCGGCGCCAGATGCCGCCGCGCCAGCGATTGTCGCTGCGCAGGGGGTGACCATGGTGTACAAGGTCGGCCGCGTCGCGGTGCGCGCGCTCGACGATGTGAGCTTTACCGTTCGGCGCGGCGAGTTTGTCTCGATTGTCGGACAGTCGGGGTCCGGGAAGTCCACGCTGCTGCACGTGCTGGGCGGGCTGCTGACGCCAACGGCCGGCTCGGTTGTGATTGCCGGACAGGATTTGGCGGCCGTGAGCGATCAGGAGCGCACCGCGATTCGCCGCCGGAATATCGGCATTGTCTTTCAACGCTTCAATCTTTTTCCGACCCTGTCCGCGGATGGCAATCTGCGGCTTGCCGAGCGCATTCGCGGCGGCAACGGCGGCGATCCGGCGCATCGCCGCGAGTTGCTGCGGCTTTTGAACCTCGAGCAGCGTCTGCACCACAAGCCGCTGGAGCTATCCGGCGGCGAGCAACAGCGCGTCGCGGTGGCCCGCGCCTTGATCAATCGCCCGCAACTGCTCCTAGCGGATGAGCCGACCGGCAACCTCGACAGTGAAAACTCGCGGATTGTTCTCGACATGCTCCGCCGCCTCAACGAGGAGCTTCAGCAAACGGTCATTATGATCACCCACAATCCCGAAGCCGCGGCCGTTGGCTCGCGCACCATTTCGATGCGGGATGGAAAAATCATCGCCGATCAGCTCCATCGCCCCCGATGAATCAACTCTTTCAAGCGATCAAGGCTGCGGTCCTGTGGAAGTACGAGCGAGGCTCGTGGCAATACGATGTCCTGTGCTGCCTGATCATCGCCTTTATCTTTTTGGTGCCATCAAGCTGGCTTGACGAGCGCCCGGCGGCGCGTCGGCAGGCCGCGTCGCGCATAGGCAACATCGGGCATCCGGAGTTCATCCCGATGGCCGAGCTTGGAGCGCTGCCGCCCGCGCCGACGTTGCAGGCGGCGCTCGAAAAAGCCGGCGAAGCGCGGCTGAGGCGTCCCGCCCGCATCCGGCACTTTGAGCCTGTCAGCGACAGCTCGGGACGGCAAATTGCCGGGTATAACGTTTGGCTCGAGTAGGCCGCTCGCTCGAGGCCCCAGTATTCCAGGGCGGTTTCCATGGTATAATGCGCGACTGTCATAGTTCAGCGATATGGAGTGAAGCGTCATGAGGAAGCGGGAAATGCGGCGACTGACGATGACCGGGCTGTTGAGCCTGGCGCTGCTCGCGGCGGTTGGATGGCCTGGCGGCGTTCGCGCTGGCGGCGTGGACCTTCAAACGGTCATCAGAAATCTCCAGAGCGCCAGTCAGCGGCTCAGCGGGCTACAGGCGACGGTGAAGCACCAGCGCGTCAACTCGCAACTGGGCGTGCGCGAGCCGCTCCAGGCTGGCACGCTGCGCTTTAGCTCGCGCGGGAATGTCCGTCGCCTGCGGATTGACTACACCGAGCCGCAGGCGAAAACGGTCGTGGTCAATGGGAACGAGGCCATTTTGATTGAGCCGGCGCTCAATCAGGCGTTTGTGAGCGCGACCAGCGAAATCGCGAAAAAGACCGCCTCGACCAGCCTGCTGACCGTGCTGACGGATGCGCGCCAGCTCTCCGAAAACTTTGACGCTACGCTCGAGGGCGAGGAGGCGATTGACGGGCAGCTCGCGACGAAGCTCTCGCTGCGCCCAAAGGGCAAAAGCCCGTACACCCGGCTTGAAGTCTGGGTTTCGCATCAAACCTGGCTCCCGATCAAGCAGGTGCTCCACACGCGCAGCGACTATACGTCCATCCTGCTGACGAACGTGCGCCTGCAAGCGATTCCCGAGTCCAGCTTCAGGGTGGATTACAGCAAGTATAAGGTCGTGCGCGGCTAGCTTTTGCTCCCAGCCGCGCTGCGCCGCGGCTAGCGTCGCGGTCTAGATCAGCCCGCGCGTTTTGACCGCGAGATAGCGGTTGACGAGCGCGACTGAAAGCTGGCCGGTGGGAACATCCAGCGCCAGGCCGCCCAGCTCCGCGATGCGGCGCAGCGCCTGCTCGCGCTGCGTCAGCAGCTCTTCCGCCACGGACTGCGCGTAAACGGCATCCAGCGAGTCTGGAGTCCGCTTGACGAACGCCTGCAGATCGCGATCCCCAATGGCGACGAGCAGCGGCAAGTGGCGCGGTATCAGAGCCGCCGTATGCGCCAGCAGGTCGGCGGAAGCGTCGGCATCGATGACGTCTGTCAGGAGCGCCACCAGCGACCGCTTCCGGCAGTAGCGGCTCAGGTGAGCGAAGGCGCGCGCATAGGATGGCTCGATCATCTGCGGCTGCACAGCGTGGAGCAACTCCAGCGCTGTCCCAAGCTGACTTGCCCCCGGCTTGGGCGGCAGAAAGGCATCCACCCGGCGCGTGAAGGCGAGAATGCCAATTTGGTCGCCGCCGGCAACGGCGACATAGGCCAGCGCCAAGGCGGCGTTGACGGCATAGTCAAGCTTGGTCAGGTCGCCAATCCGGCCCGTCATCAGGCGGCCGCAATCGAGCATCACGATGATGCTTTGGCTGCGCTCGATCTGGTATTGCCGCGTCATGAGCTTGCCGCGCCGGGCTGAGGCGGCCCAGGCGACGTGGCGCAGCTCGTCGCCCGTGACAAACTCCCGCAGCGATTCAAACTCGCGCCCTTGTCCGCGAAGGCGCTGCCGGCGCTCGCCCGGCCGTCCTATGCGATAGGCTTCGATGACCTGGCGTTGCGCCGCTCGAAAATCGGGATAGACTTTGACCGATTCAGTCGCTGGAATCGCCCCTTGCCGCCAGACCAGTCCCCAGGGGCTGAGCAGTCGAATCGCGATGTCTCCAAACGCGAAGCGGCCCCGCGCCGGCGCCGTCAGCTCGTACTCCATGGAAGCCGCGCCGCGCGCCGGGACGACAAACCGCCCCTCGCGCGCTTGAGCCTGCATCTCAGGCGGGTGTTCGTCCTTGAGCCACAGCGTCAGCGCCCGGCGACCGCGATTCTCAACCTCGATGGTCACCTTGTTGCCGCCGCCGATGGCGAAGCGCTCGGCGCAGACGCGTCGAATGCCAAGACTGCTCTGGAGCGGCGTCCGCGCGGCGTCTAGAACCGCCGCGCCAATGAGCGCCACATCAAACGCCAGCCCGACCCAGAGAAAAGCCGGATTGATCCAGCCCAGTGACAGCGCGCCTAGCCCGCCAGCGAAAGCTGTGATAAACCGGGCTGTAAAAACAAAGTTCATGTTTTGATACAGGCATCGCGGAGGATGTGTTGAGGGATGCGCTTATGATGCGGCAACATAGTGTCTCGCCAACGCCGACACAATCGCCGTTTCGCTTGGCGCGCTTCCTGCGCCGGCATCGGGCTTGCTTCTTCCGGGTTGTTGGGGAGAGAGGGCGCTCCCCAGCCCGCCAACTTGGAAGGAGCGGCTTCGCAGTCATTTATCATTCGCTCCACCTTTTTGGAAGGCGCGCGAATGGCGGCGCTTTTGGCAAGCGGCGGCTTCAAGCGAGCGGAGCATAGCGCCGTCGCGGTCTCGTCGGCTATGGGATACCAACCGATTCGGCGATTGCTCCGACCGGCGTCCACTGGGCTGCTGCTGCTTTTCGCGGCGGCGGCGCCCCACTCCATCGCCGGGGCGCAGGGGAGCGCCTTGGGGCTGGCGCTGCTATGGCTGCTGGACTGGCTGCTCCCAGCTTCCGCGGCTTGGCATCCGCCAAGCGCGCCGCGCGCCGCCGAATGGCGGCTGCCGCTGGCGGCGTTCTTCCTGCTGTGCGCGGTATCGGCGCTGGCTTCCTATGATCCGCGCCTGAGCCTGGACGGCCTTCGCAGCGTGGCGTTCATGGCCACGTGCGGCGTGGTCGCGCACTGGGTGACATCGCGCGCGCAAGCCTGGCGACTGGCCTGCGTCCTGCTGCTGTCCTCCCAAGCTGGGCTGCTCTATACCGGCTATCAGTTCGCCCGCGGCGTTGGGATGCGCCTGATCGAAATCGCGCCGGACTCGCCCCTGCGCCCCTACTTCGAGCCGGGGGATGTGCTCCTGGGCGTGGACGGCCGCCTGGCGCGAACGCCAGAGGACGTCGCCCGGCTTATCCTGCGCGAGTCCGCCTTGCCGGACCACGCGGCGCAAAGCCGACCGGCGCGCTTGACTGGGCGGCGCGTGGAATTGCCGCTTGCGGCGGAGCTTGATCGCGCGGCCCTGCAGGCGCGGCTGGCGCGGCTTGGCGCGGCGGGGCTGGGCATCCGGGCCAGCGCGCCGGCCCGCGACTTTCGCGCCAGCGGCTTTTTCTCTCACTATGTGACGTATGCCGAGACGCTTCAGATCCTCATTTCGCTGGCCGTCGGGCTGGCCTGGCGGAGGTCTGACCGCCACCGCTGGTGGCTGGGCGGGGCGGCCGCGTTGCTGACGCTGGCGCTGTGGCTGACGCTGTCCCGCGCCCCCACGGGCGGTCTGATTGTGAGCATGGGCGTTATGCTGTACTTGCTCTGGCGCGAAGGCGCCCTGGGCGCGCAGCGCGTGGTGGCCGGCATCGCCATCGCCGGCATCCTCCTGGCCAGCGCGCTGGCCTACGCCTATGCCATGCGCCGCATGGCCGTGGCCGATGCGCGCGAGGGCAGCCTGTTCTGGCGACTCGTGATTTGGCAGGAAGGCATTGGCCTGGTGTCAAAGCATCCCTGGCTGGGCATCGGGCGGCAAAGTGACAAGCTCCATGCCGCCGATTGGGGACTGTATGCCGCTGGCGACCTGCCGCCGGGCCACTTCCACAACACCTATCTGCAAGTGGCGGTCTGGTATGGGCTGCCCGCGCTGGCGGCTTATGTGTGGCTTCTTCTGACATACTTTGGCCAACTCATCCAGCGCGCGCGCGACGGCGTCGCGCTGGGCGCGCTGGGCGCGCTGGCCGGCTTCGCCGCCAGCGGCATCGCGCATTTCAACCTCGGCGATGGGGAAGTGGCGATGATGCTGTGGCTCGTTCTAGGCTTGGCGTTGGGGCCGGCGGAGGCGGATTCAGCGGACGCGCCATCCAGCCCGCCAGTTGATGGAACGTTTTCATCTGGCAGCCGTTTCGCGTAGGATGCATGGCGCGTTGGGCGCGGATGCGCCCGAGAGCTTACCATTTGAGGTTGTTGGCGCGTGAAGGTAATGACGCATCGGTGGCGGCTGGCCGCGGCCCTTGGCGCGGCGGTCGGGGCGGCCTTGTGGTCCGTGTCGGCGACGCGGGCGCCGGCTCATGCGCAGGAAGCGGTCGTCGTTGATGAGACGCTGGCCAGCGTGAACAAGGAGCTCATCACTCGCTCGATGCTGCGCCGGGCCGAGAACGCCCTGCGGCGCGACCTGCAGGAGCAGTTTCCCGACGATCCCGCCAAGCAGGAAGAAGCCTTCGCCCGCTTGCAGCCGCGCTTGCTCGTGAGCTTGATTGACGAGCGCCTGATCGCGCAGCGAGCGGAGGAAATCGGCGTCATGCCGGAAATCGAGGCTCAGATCAATGCGACGATTCTGGAGCTGTGCAAGCAAAATAATCTCGAGAACCTCGACGCCTGCCGCGCTGCCATGGAGCGCCAGGGCTTGACCATGGAAGACATTCGGGCGAGCTATCGCGGGCAGTTCATGCGTCAGGCAGTCTATGGGCAGGATGTTTACGGCGCGCTGGTCGAGCAGGTGACAAACCGGGAGGCGGAAGCCTACTACCGCTCGCATTCGGCCGATTTCACCGAGCCAGGCGAGATTGAAATCAGCGAAATCTACATTGCCTTTACGCCGGAGACGATGGCCGCCGCCGAGACGCGCGCCCGTCAGGCTTATGGCGAAATCAAGGGCGGCAAGCCGTTTGCCGAAGTGGCGCAGGCGCTCTCGGATGAAAAGCGCGCCTCGCGGGCCGCGGGCGGCAAGCTCCCGACCTACAAGGACGACCAGTTGGCGGCGGAGTTCAAAGCCGAGCTCGACAAGCTCAAGCCCGGCGAGGTGACGCCGATTCTGAAACTGGAGAAGGCCTATCAGATCCTGCGCCTCGACGCCCGGCGCCCGCCTTCGGTCAAGCCGTTTTCAGAGGTGCGCGATTTGGTCAAGCGCCTCATTGCCCAGCAGCGCGCCGACGCCAGGATCAGAGCCTATTTGCGCGAGTTGCGCGCCAAGGCGCTCATCCGCCTGGCCGACCCCTACCGCAACGCGCTTATCGAAGCCGAAAAAGCTGAAGACGCCGAGTCGTCAGCCGGGCGGCAGGATGGATGAGTCAGGCGGAGCGGCCAAAGCGGTGGCGCCGCCTGAGCGCGGCGCCGAGCTTGAGCCGACGCGGCCCGCTAGCCAGGGCGCCAAGCGGCGGCCAGCCGGCGCCAAGCGTAAGCTTGAGCGCGCTCGGCTTCGGGGGTAGATTGGAAACGCGTCCTCCCAGCCAGCTTTCCCTCTACCGAGCCGCCTATGCCTACTGCGCTTGATCCGCCGCCGGGCACGCTTGAAACCCCGGTTATGAACAAAAACCTTGGCGATTACCTCAAAGACTATGGCGCGCCGCTGCCGAACCAGGAGGCTCTGGACCTGTTCTTAGGCATTGCGCGAATTGTCGGCGGCATGCATGACCAATTCGCCTTTTACGGAAGCGAGTTGCGTGTCGAGAACATCATTTTGAGCCCCGATCAGCCGCCGCGCGTGCTGGACTGCGGCATCCCGCAGTCGCGCTTGGCGGCCAAGTCGGCGACGCCGAGCGAGGTCGCCCAGGGGATTCGCCGCGATATCTATCAGCTTGGCGCTATTTTGTATCGCTTGGCCACGGGACAAGCGCCGCCGGAGCGGCGCTCGACTTATAACTTTCGCGCCGATTTTGACGAGGTCTCGGACCTGCCGCCGGTGCCAGACCCGCGCGCGGCGCATCCGCCCGTTTCGGACGAAATCGCGCGCCTGGTCGCCAAGGCCACGGCCCGCGATGAGCAGTCCCAGGCGGCGCGAATCAGCGATTTACTCATGCTGCTCGATGCCAAGGTCGAGTCAGGAACGGCGGCGACGGCGCCCTCCGCGCCGCCGCCGGAGCCGGGCGTTTTGGCGAGCAAGCCGGCGACAAGCGACGCGCCGCTGCGGCGCGAAGCCAAAGTGACGCTGGCCAAGCGCGCCTTGCCGGTTATTTCAGAGCGAACCGGCTTTGTGGTCAATGAGGCGGCTCTAAAGCGGGACGCGCCGCCGCCATCGCCGCCGACCAGCTTGGTGGACGGCCTCGCGCAGGCCTTCGCCGACTTGAGCGGGACTGGCGAAAAGCCGACTGGCAAGGGCTTTAAGCTTTTTCTCGCCGGCGTGAGCTGCTTGCTCTTGCTGGCGGTCGGTTCAGCGACCTATCGCCTCGTGGTCAAGTTTCGCTTCGGCGGCGAATCGGGGGCGGCGACGCGACCGAGCCTCGACGCGCTCCGCCGGGATGAGCCCGCGGCGAATCGCCCCAAGCTCGCGCCTGCGGTTCCGCCGCCGGACATCGCCGCCCCGCTTCCGCCGCTCGTAGCGGTCAAAGGCGGCTCGTTCGACATGGGCAGCCGCGACGGGCAGCCAGACGAACAGCCGATCCGGCGCGTGACGGTTTCCGACTTCGAGATGGGCAAGTATGAAGTGACCAACGCGCAGTACAAAGCCTTCTGCGACGCGACGGGCCGTCCGTATCCCGAAGAGCCTAACTTCGCCCGGCTGCGCAACTATTTTTTGGATTACCCGAACCATCCGGTCGTGCGCGTAAGCTGGGATGACGCCAACGCCTATTGCGTATGGCTGAGCGAGCGCTCGGGCGATTTGTATCGCCTGCCAACGGAAGCCGAGTGGGAGTATGTGGCTCGGGATAGCCCGATTGGCTGGGATAGCTATAATAGCGGCGGCGCTCCGCGCGAGGTAGGCACGAGCGTCCCCAATGAGTTGGGCATTTATGACTTGATGGGAAATGTCTGGGAGTGGTGCGCGGATTGGTATGGGCCATACCCGCCCAATCCGCAAGTCAATCCCAAGGGCGCGCCGCGCGGGACGCACAAGGTTCTGCGCGGATGCTCGTGGTATTTCAGCACGGTGCCCTGCCGTCCAACGTCCCGGTTTCGCTTCGATCCAACGTTGAATTACTGGTTCAACGGCGGCTTTCGAGTCGTTCGCGCAAAGGCTTGACGACTTGTCGGGCGGTGGCTCAATGCGCCGGGCGCGACAACGCTTGAGCGCCGGTCTCCCATGCCGGCGCCCTGTGGAGATGCTTTTATGGGATTGTTTGATCAGATCCAAAGCGCCCGCGAGCAGCCTTCGAGCATTCAGGATGCCGCAGCGCTGGCGGCGGCGATCGAGCGGCGCGAGCAAGTTTTGCAGGCTGACCCTAAGCATATCCCCACCTTACAGGAGCTGGGGCGGCTCTATCAGGAACAGGGCCAGAATCAAAAAGCCTGCGCCGCTTTTTGCCAAGCCGGAGACGCCGCCCTGGAGCAGTCCAACTGGGAGCAAGCGCTGGCTGCCTACCGCAAGGCGGAGCGCTTGGCGTCTGGCGAGCTGCGCCTTGATCTGTGTCAGAAGCTTTTCAATCTCAGCTACAAGCTGCGCCGCTACGAGGACGCCTTCGAGCGCGCCAGGCAGATTGTGGATGCGCTGATGGAACGAGGCAATGCCAAGCGGGCGGCCAACTTTCTCTCCAGTCTGCCCGATCTGGGCGCGAAAGACGCCGAGTATCGGCAGGTTTTGGAGTCCATGGCGGGGTTGGCGCCCCGGCAACCGACGAGCGGCAGCATATCTGGAACCTGGCGCCGTCCGACGTCGAGCGGGCGAAGCGCGGATGAGTATTTTCCGGGACACACCATCCTCCTTGTGGATGATGAGCCAGAGCTGTTGAGCATTCTTGAAACCGCCTTGCGAACGCTTGGCGCGCGTGTCGTCACGGCCATGAACGGCTATGCCGCCTGTGAAAAAGTCAAGAAATACGCGCCCTCGCTTATCATCAGCGACTTATCCATGCCCGGCATGGATGGAAGTCAGTTTTTTGAGTGGGTCAGGTCGCAGCCGGAATATGCCCGCGCGCCGTTTGTGTGCTTGTCCTCCATTGGCTCGGAGGCGGAGCGGGTGGCGGCTTTCGAGATGGGCGTCGAGGATTACTGGACTAAGCCATTTCATCCGACGGAAATTCGCTATCGCGTCAAGCATCTCCTGCGCCGCCTGCGCCGCCCGGTGGATTTTCAGGGCAAGCTCTCACAGGTCAACCTGGCCGAGATTATCCAGATTCTGGAATCCGGGCGGCGAACCGGGCTTCTCGCCATCGAGTCGAACGGGGAACAGGCCTATCTGTATTTGCGAGATGGGATTGTTCTCAACGCCGAATGCGGCGAGCTGTCTGGCGAGCGGGCCGTGTTTCGCCTGGCGAACTGGACGAGCGGCGACTTCGCCTTTTGCACCATGCCAATGGCGCGCGAAAGGGTCATCCATCTGACGCCGCAACAGTTGTTGATGGAAGCCTTCCGTCGCTTTGACGAAGTGGAGCGCTTGCTGTCCGACCTGCCGCATCCGCGCGAGGTCTGGACGTGTCAGCCGGGCTTTGCCGAAGCGCCGGAAATCGCCGAGGAACTGGCGCGGGGCGGCGAGTTCGCCGCCAGCCTGGAAAAGATTCGCCAGCTCTTCAACGGCGCTCAAACGCTAGAGGAATGTTGTCAATTGCTGCGCGACGATCTGGAGACGCTGCTCTTGGCTCGCGCCCTCATTGATCGCGGGTTGCTCGCTCCCCAAGCGAGGTAATGAATGACAGCAGTTGAAGCCGACCGACTTACGCCAGTTCTAGCCGGCTTGGGCAAACTTAAGCCATGATGTCAAGCGAACCCCTGCGAGCGGACGCCTGTCGTCCAGGGCGCTTCGCTTCTCGATGAAGCCTATTCCTGAAGCAAGACCGCGCCCGCCCGCCGCGCCATTGGTCAACCACATGCGGAGGCTGCCATGGGATTATTTGACCGCATTCTGAATGCCCGCGCGCAAGTCGCCAACCTGCTTGACAACGCCAAGCTCAACAGCGCCATCGAGCGCCACGAGCGAGAGCTTGCCAAGGATCCGCGCGACTTGGCCGCGCTTCAGGAACTGGGCTTGCTTTATCAGGAACGCGGCGAGCCGCAAAAAGCCTGCGAGGCGATGATGCGCGCGTCCGAGGCGTATCTCGACCGCCAGGATTTCGAGCAGGCGCTGCTCTACTATCGGAAGGCCGAGCGCATCGCTTCCGGCGAGACCCGGCTCGACATTTGGCGCAAGCTGTTCGATGTCAACTGCCAGTTGCGACGCTATGAGGAAGCTTTCCGGCGCGCAAAGCAGCTCGTCGAGTCCTTGATGGAGCTTGGCGACTCCAGCCGGGCGGCTGATTTCATCAACCTCATGCCGGAGCTTGGGCAGAAAGACATTCTCTACCGGCGCGAGCTCAAGCTGCTGGCCGGTCTCGAAGGCGACAATGTGACGACGGTTGGAAACGTTTCCAGCACCTGGCAGCGCAAGCAGGCGACGGTGCGCGACCCGGACGAGTATTTCCCGGAACTCAGCATTCTCATTGTAGATGATGAGCCGGGCATTTTGAATGTGCTCGAAACCAGCCTGCGCGGATTGGGCGCCCAAATCCTGATGGCCGCCAATGGGCGCGCCGCCTGCGAGATCATTAGAAGCCAGCGCCCGGCGCTCATCATCAGCGACCTCAATATGCCTGAAATGGACGGCAGCCAGCTTTTCGAGTGGCTTCGTTCCCAGCCCGATCAAGCGAGCGTGCCGTTTGTGTGTCTCTCTTCGGCGGACAGCGAGGCCGAGCGCATGGCCGCCTTCGACATGGGGGTCGAGGATTACTGGTCAAAGCCATTTCGCCCCATGGAGATTCGACACCGCGTCAAGCGCTTGCTCAAGCGGGTTCGCCCGCCTGTGGACTTCCAAGGAAAGCTGGCGCAGGTGAGCCTGGCTGAAATCGTGCAGATGCTCGAAGTCGGGCAGCGGACCGGGCTGCTCCTGCTGACGCGCCAGGATGAAGAGGCCAAGCTGTATTTTCGAGACGGTTTCATCCTGGATGTCGAGTGCGGCGCGGTCAGCGCCGAGCGAGCGTTCTTTCGCCTCGTGGACTGGACGAGCGGCACGTTCACCTTCCGCTCAACCGCGATTAGCCGCGAGCCGGTCATCAAGCTCAAGCCGCAGCAGTTGCTGATGGAAGCGTTCCGGCGCCTCGACGAGGTCGAGCGCGTCATCGCCGAGCTGCCTAACCGCGACCAGACGCTCATTTGCGGCGATGGCTTCGAGCGCGCGCCCGAAGTCGCTGACCAAATCGCTCAGGAAGGCGAATTCGCCGCCAACATCGAGCGCATTCGTCAGCTTTTCGATGGCTCGCGCTCTTTGGAGCAGTGCTGCCGCGAGCTGCGCGACGACCTTGAAACGCTCCTGCTCGTTCAGGCGCTCATCGCGCAGCAATTGCTCGTTCCGGGGCAAGTCATTGAGCTGTAGCGCCAAAGCTGACAGGCCCAAAGCTGGGCGGCGAGCCGTCGGGTCTGTCAGGAGAGCTTTTTCAGCAGCGCCCGAGCCTCGCGCTTGTACCCTTCGTCCTCCCGCTCATGATGCCGTGAAAGCGGCGCGTCCAGAATCCACTGGATGTGATGCCGGGCCTTGCTCTTCTCGCCCATCGAGAGGTAGCACTCCGCAATGTAAATGTGATTGAGATAAAACCGCGGCCCAAACTCCAGCGCCGCCTCAAAGCACTCAATCGCTTTGCGCTTGTCGCCAATTGAGACCGGCCAGCCCGGCACCTTGTCGTAAATGCGCCCCAGCACGCGCCAGGGGCCGCCGTAAAAGTATGTCTCGTCAATTTCGATGACGCGCTCGGCGCACTGCTTGATGGGCTTGATCAGCGACAGGCTTTTCAAGATGCCCTTCTCGTTGCCGTACATCCCATAGTTGACGGCCAGCCAAAAGTTGCCTTCAAGGGAGTTTTCGTTGATGGCCGTCGCTTCCTCGCCGTATTCCACGCCTTGCTCGAACAGGGACAGCTTATCCTTGGGCGCGGCCGCCTCGCCGCGCCAGTAGTGAATTTCGGCGAGCAGCCCGTAGGCCCAGTCGCACTGCCGGTCTTTTTCCAGCAAGGTCGTCAGGGCGTCTTCCGCTTGATCCAGATTGCTTTCATCCAGTTCGCGCTCATTGATGAGCTTTCGGGCTTTCGTAAAGACGGCTTTGTGCTTCATGACGTCTCCGGCGCTGTTACGAAATGACTAATTTTCGAGAGTATCGGCTAAACTATAGCAGAGGCGCGTCATTTTGAGCGCAGGCTTTGTCTTGGAAGGACCTGGCTCGGGAAAGCGCGCCGGCCTTGCCGCCGAGGTTTTTTTCATGCTGTCTCGAAAAGTCATTCACGCGGCCTGCCCGCACGATTGCCCGGACACCTGCGCCATCGCCGTGACGGTGGAGGGCGACGGCCCTGACCGTCGCGCCATCAAGGTGGAAGGCGATGCCGGACATGCCGACACGGCCGGTTTCTTGTGCGCAAAGGTTTCCAAGTATCTCGAACGGGTCTATGACCCGCGCCGCGTCCAGTTTCCGCTGCGTCGCGTCGGTCGAAAGGGCGAAGCGCGCTTTACCCGGATTGCCTGGGATGAAGCCATCGCTGAAATCGCCGACCGCTGGAAGTCGCTCATCGCCCAATATGGCCCGCAGTGCCTGCTGCCTTACAGTTACGCTGGAACGATGGGGCTTGTGCAGGGGCAGGGGATGGACCGGCGCTTTTTCCACCGCCTGGGCGCTTCTTTGCTGGCGCGGACAATCTGCGCCACGGCCGGCGCGGCCGGCTACAAGGCGACGATTGGAGCGAGCATCGGCATGGAAGCCTGTCACTTTGCCGAAGCCAAGCTCATCCTCATTTGGGGCAGCAATCCCGTCACCTCGAATGTCCATCTGTGGCGCTATATCCTGGAAGCCAAAAAGCGCGGCGCGCGCATCGTCACGATTGATCCGTACCGGACTCGCTCGGCAGCCGCTTCGGACGAGCATCTGGCGGTGATACCGGGCACGGATGCCGCGCTCGCGCTCGCCATGATGCGCGTCATCGTGGACGAGGGGCTGTACGATGCCGATTACGTGGCCCGTTACACGCTTGGCTTTGACGCGCTCCGGGAACGCCTCCAGTCATACGCCCCGGCCGCGGTCGCGCCCATCGTCGGGCTGGACGCGGAAACCATCATTCGCTTGGCGCGCGCTTACGCTCAGACGCAGCCAAGCGCCATTCGCGTCAACTACGGCTTGCAGCGCCATGCCGGCGGCGGCATGGCGGTGCGCGCCATCGCGTGCTTGCCCGCCTTGGTCGGCGCTTGGCGGCATCCAGCCGGGGGGATTTTGCTTTCGACTTCAGGCGCGTTTCCGCTCAACTACGCCGCGCTGGAGCGTCCCGACTGGATTCCGCCCGGCACGCGGGTCATCAACATGACGCGCCTGGGCGAGGCGCTGACAAATCGCGACGAGGCCGGTCGCCCCGCCGGATTCGACCCGCCGGTGATGGCGCTCTATGTCTATAACTCGAATCCGGCGGCGATTGCGCCTGACCAGAACCAAGTGCTGGAGGGCTTACGGCGCGAGGACTTGTTCACGGTGGCGCATGAGCAGTTTTTCACCGACACGACCGATTACGCCGACATCGTGTTGCCGGCGACGACGCAGCTTGAACACATGGACCTCGTCAAGCCCTACGGGCACCTTTCGCTGATGTTCAATGAGCCGGCAATTGCGCCGCTGGGCGAGGCGAAGTCGAACTCGGACGTGTTTCGGCGGCTGGCCCAAGCGATGGGCTATGCCGAGCCGGCGCTACAGGAAAGCGATGAGCAACTGATCCGAGCCGCGCTGGACGCGCGCCATCCGTGGATGGAGGGCGTGACGTTCGAGCGACTGCGGGCCGAAGGCTACGTTCGCCTCAATGTTGCGACGCCTTTCGCGCCTTTTGCCGAGGGCGGCTTCCTCACCCCTTCCGGCAAGTGCGAGTTTTACTCGGCGAGCCTGGCGCGGCAGGGAGCGGATCCGTTGCCGACCTACATCCCGCCGCGCGAGAACGCCTTGAGCAACCAGGCGTTGGCGGCGCGCTACCCGCTGGCCTTGATTTCGCCGCCCGCGCACAATTTTCTCAACTCCACTTTCGTCAACCAAGACTCGCTGCGGCGGGTTGAAAAAGAGCCGGTTGTGGAGCTGCACCCAACCGACGCCGCGCCGCGCGGCATCGCCGACGGGCAAATGGCGCGGGTATTCAATGATCGCGGGGCGTTTTGTGTCCGGACGAGGCTTTCCGAGCGGATTCGGCCCGGCGTCGCTTACGCGCCCGGCATTTGGTGGGCAAAGTTCAGTCCCGACGGACGGAATGTGAACGCCGTCACCGGGCAGGCGCTCACCGATCTGGGCGAGGGCGCGACGTTCTATGACGCGCTGGTGGAAGTCGAGCCGCTCGAGCCGGCGGCGGAATAAGACGACTGGAATTAGACGACAAGGCGCGCAGGCTTGGTCGCCGTCGGGCCAGCGCGACCGTCCTGAGCGCCGGCTGTGGCGGGCGTCGGGGTTACAGTCGGGGTTACAGGGCGCCCAGCCTGGGGCTGATTTTCCACAGCTTGATCAGCGCATCCGCGCCGCCGGACGCCAGCCAGAGACCGTCCGGCGCGAAGGCGAGCGCCTGTGCCGCGCCATCATGCGCCTCGACCGTGGCGATGTTGGCGAAGTCTTCCGTTGTCCACAGCTTGACGAGGCCGTTCCAATCGGATGACGCGAGCCAGCCGCCGTTGGGCGCGACCGCGACCGCTCGAATGGCTTCGGCATGGGCTTCGATGACCTGCACGGGGTCGGGGAAGCCGGGTCGCCACCGACACAGCCGCCCGTCCCGTCCCCCGGAAATGAGGTCGCAGGTTGGAAGATACGCGAGCGAAGTCGGGGCATGTCCCGGCAGGCGGAGCAGCGACTGCTCGGTTTTCGAGATCAAATCCCACAGATGGATGGCGTCATCCGCGCCGGCGGAAGCCAGCGTGTGCCCATCCGGCGACAGGGCCAGGGCGTCAATGGTTTTGACATGCCCTAGAAAGGACGCGATCTGACGCTGGCGCAGGGCATCCCAAATTTTCACTTCCGTGTCGCAGGCGGTAATAAGCCAGCGCCCGTCGGAAGCGAAAAGCAGCGCCCGCGCGGCTGCGCGATGCCCTAGCGAGGCGATCTCGACGCCGTCGCGGAGCGTCCAGAGGCGGGCGGTGCCATCCGCGCCGCCGCTGGCCAGGCGCAATCCGTCCGGCGCAATCGCGACCGCCTGAACCGAGTATTCGTGGCCCGTGAGAACGGCGATTTCGCGGCGGGTCCGGATATCCCACACGCGGACTGTGCCATCGCCGCTGGCCGAGGCCAGCCAGTCGCCGCTGCCGTGGTAGGACAACCCCTTAACCACGTGCTCGTGACCGCTCAGCGTCGCTTCAAGCGTCAGTTCGCCTGCCTTGAGTTGCGACAGGTCCAGCGTTGGGAAGCTGGCGGAAATCTTGGTCAGGCTCAGGGCCACCGCGGTCGCCTCGGCTTCCTGAAGCGCGCGCTCAAACTCCGCGTAAAGCTCGAGCGCCGTGCGCTGGCGGCGCTCCCGCGCCTTGGACAGCGCCTTGAGCACGACGCGCTCGATTTCTTCCGGGATGTCCGGGCGCAGTCGGCGCAGCAGCGGCGGCGGATCGACCGCATGCTGGATGATGACGGCGGAAGGCGTCGGCGCGTCGAATGGCACGTGGCCAGCCAGCAGTTCGTAGATCATCACGCCAAGCGAATAAATGTCGGAGGCGCGATCCAGCTCTTCGCCGCGACATTGCTCGGGCGACATATAGTGCGGCGTGCCCATAACCAGCCCCGGCTCGGTCAGGTTGGAAACCCCGCTCCCGGCTCGCTCCTTGAGCTTGGCAATCCCGAAGTCCACGACCTTGATGATTTCCTCGCCGGTTTCATTGGCGCCCAGCAGGATGATGTTATCGGGCTTGAGGTCGCGGTGGATGACGCCTGCCTCGTGGGCCGCATGAATGGCCTGGCACACTGGGCGAATGATGGCGAGCACCCGTTGCGGCGACAGCGTGGCGTGGCGTTCCAAGTAGCTTTCCAGCTCCTCGCGAAGGGAGTGCCCGGTAAGCAACTCCATCGCCAGATACGCCTGGCCGGTCGGCAGGATGCCAAAGTCATAAACGCTGATGACGTTTGGGTGATTGAGCCGCGCCGCGGCGCGGGCTTCCTGGCGAAATCGCTCCAGCGTTTCGCTATTGGAAACGAAGTCGGGCAGGACGATCTTCAGCGCAATCGTTCGGTCGAGCTCCAGATGCGTCGCCTGATAGACCGACCCCATGCCGCCCTGGCCGATCAGCGCATCCAGGCGGTACTTGCCGCTGATGATGCGCGGTCCCGGAAAGGCCTCGACCAAATAAAGCCCGTCCTTGACGCAGCGCAGCTCCTTGTCCTCATAGCACTGCTTGCAGATGGGGCAGTATCGCATGGCGTCACCCAGGGATGAGGTGGGGCAGCGGGCGGAGCATAGGCAGCCGCCCGGCGCGTGTCCAGAGCGAATGATTGCGAGAATATTGGGTCATGGGCCGCGTCGGTTCAACCGCCGCCGACCTGGGGCGCTCAATCAGGGGGCAGCGTGTCGTCATCATCCGCGCCAGCCCAGCGATCATCTGTCGCGGCTTCCGGGACGGCGGCGCTTTCCTGGGCCGACAGCTCGATCTGAACGAAGCGCAGCTTGACTGCCGCCACGTTGAGCGCGTCACAGGCGACTTCAAGCGCTTCGAGATCGCCGGGGCCATCCAGCAGGTCGCGCAGAAGCCGCTCCGCCTCGCGCAGACGCGCTTGCGCTTCGGCCATCAGGCGGCGGTGCTGGGCGCTAAACGCCATGCTCGAGCGGCTCGTCGGCAATGCGCTCGTAGAGCGTCGCCGGCAGCTTGACCGACTTCGTTTCCGGCACGCTAGTCACGCGAACGACAATCTTCCGATGGCGCAGGCGCAGCGTTAGGCAGTCGCCCGGCTTGACCGAGCGGGAGGCTTTGGCCGGCAGGTCGTTGACGAGAACCGCCCCAGCGTCACACAGGCTTTGCGCCACGGTCCGGCGCGGCGTCAAGCGGCTGACTTTGAGAAAGAGATCCAAGCGCATGAGGGCTTTTTGCCTGCGGCGAGCGCGTCGCCCGAAGGGGCGAGCGGCGCTGCCTGCGGCTGCCAGAGCTAGTGGTGTTGCCAGACAGGCTTGCGCTTTTCGCGAAAGGCGCGCAGCCCTTCCTGCACGTCGGCATAGCTCATCAACTGATTGAGGTACTGATCTTCAACCGCCTCCATGGCGGCTTCGAGATCGTGAAAGTAAGCCGTGTGCAGCGCCCGCCGGGCGGATTCCAGCACCGGCGCGCTCCAGCCGTGCAAAATGGCGAGAACCTCCTCCGTTTTGGCGGCAAGCTGTTCCGGCGGGGCGACATAATCCACCAGCCCCGCCCGTTGCGCTTCGGCGGCGTCCAGGACCTCCGACAGCAGCACCATGCGCGTCGCGCGCCGCCACCCGATGATGCGCGGCAGCAAAATGCTCGCGGTTGGCGGGTAGAGTCCCAGCCGAATCTCCGGCTGCCCAAAGGTCGCCGTCGTGGCGGCGATGACCAGGTCGCAGTACGCCACAAGCTCGCAACCCATGCCAAACGCCTGCCCGCGGACAATGCCGACGACGGGCTTTCCCAGCGCCCGCAGGTTGCGGTAGATCGCGTGGAAGGCTTGCAGCGTCTGGTAAGCCCTGGACGGCTGATGATCATCAATCGAGATGCCGGTCGAAAAGGCCGTGCACTCCGGGTCGGCCGCGATGACAATCGCCTGAAACGAGTTGGACGGCTGCCGTCCCAGGTCGTCGAGCAACTGGTTGATCTCGCTCATCAGGGCGAGCGTCAAAACGTTGAGCGGCGGCGAAGCCAGCGTGAGAAAAGCGGTGCGACGTTCCAGATTCAATTGCGCCAGAGCCATAACAAGTCACCGTGCCGTCAAACGTTTGCGCGCGCCGGCCAGGAGGCGTTCCGCCTGAACGACGGCGCGGGCATGTTCGCCCTCGCCGATTTTACCAGCCGGGTCGAAGGCTTCCACGCGAAAGCGATGCAGCTTCGCGGCGCGCCCGAGGTAGGTCGCCGTCGCCGTGACGGTCGCGCCAACCGGCGTTGGCGCCAGGTGGCGAACGTTGACCTCGACCCCAACCGACAGCTCGTCCGGCGCCTGGATGGCTTCGAGCAGGCGGCCGCAGGCCAGCTCCATGAGCGCGATCATCTTGATCGTAGCGAAAACGTCAATATAGGCGTCGGCGTGCCGCCCGTCCTTCCACTGCGACGAGAGGCCATGGGCGGTATCGTTTTGCGTGACCGTGTAGGTTACGGTTTCCGTTTGTCCAATGGCGAGGCTCACTGCCAATAGCTCCGGTCAAGGCTGCGGTATTGAATGGCTTCCGCCACGTGATGGGAAGCCACGTCGGCGGCGTCCTCGAGGTCGGCAATCGTCCGACTGACTTTGAGGATGCGATCATAGGCGCGCGCCGACAGACCTAAGCGCGCCATGGCGGTTTCCAGCAAGCGCGCGCTCGTCGCATCCAGCTTGCAGTAGCGCCGAAGGGCGCGGGGCGTCAGGTGCGCGTTGCAAAACATCGTTTGCTTGGCGCCATCGCCGGATTGGAAGCGAGCCAGTTGGCGCTCGCGCGCCCGGATGACGCGCGCCCGGATGGTCGCCGAGTCCTCGCTGGGCGCGTCGCCGGCGAGTTCTTGAAAGCGGACGGCGGGCACGTCCACGTGAATGTCGATGCGGTCGAGCAGCGGGCCGGAAATCTTCGCCACATAGCGCTGAATCTGAGCCGGGGTGCATTGGCATTCGCGCGTCTGGTCGTTGAAAAAGCCGCAGGGACAAGGATTCATCGCCGCGACCAGCATGAAGCGGGCCGGAAAAGTCAGCGACATCGCCGCGCGCGAAATCGTCGCCTTGCCATCTTCCAGCGGCTGGCGCAGCGCTTCCAGCGCGTTGCGGTCAAACTCCGGCAGCTCGTCCAGGAACAGAACGCCATGGTGGGCGAGGCTGACCTCGCCTGGGCGAGGCGTCGCGCCGCCGCCGATGAGGCCGGCATCGGAGACGGTGACGTGCGGGTTGCGAAAGGGGCGCTCGCGCGCCAGTCCCTGTCCCTGCGTCAGTCCGGCGACGCTGTGGATGCGCGTCACGTCGAGGGCTTCCTCGAAGGTCAGCGGAGGCAGCGCGGTTGGAATCCGCCGGGCCAGCATGGTTTTGCCCGAGCCGGGCGGGCCAATCATTAGGATGTTGTGTCCGCCGGCGCAGGCCACTTCAAGGGCCCGGCGAGCATGCAGTTGACCGCGGATATCGCGAAAGTCCGGACCGCCGTCCGCGACGGCGCCAAACAGGGCGGAGTCCTCCGCCGTGAAAGGGGGCGGCAGCTCGTCGCTTTCAAGCAGCGCGATGACCTCCGCCAGCGACGCCGCCGGATACGTGGCGATGCCGCGCACCACGGCAGCTTCCAGGGCGTTATCGGTTGGCAGGACGATGCGGCGCTTGCCGCTCTCGCGGGCTTTGAGCGCCATCGAGAGCGCGCCTTTGACCGGGCGCACCTGCCCGTCGAGCGACAGCTCGCCGACGAACAGCGTGTCGGGAACGTGCCGGGCGCGAATGTCGCCCATGGCGCCGAGCACGCCCACGGCAATCGGCAAGTCAAAGCCCGCCCCTTCCTTGCGCAGGCCGGCTGGCGCGAGATTGACGGTCACGCGCTGGCTTGGAAACGAATAGCCGCAGTTGGCAATGGCGGCGCGAATCCGCTCGCGGCTTTCCCGCACGGCTGTGTCCGGCAAGCCCACCATCGTCACAATCGGCTGCTGCTCGCCGCTATGGGGCGTCAAGTGAACTTCGACTTGCACGATGCGCGCGTCAATGCCGAAAATCGCAGCCCCGAAGGTCTTGAATAACGCCATGGCGTGACAACAGGTAAGCCGGGATAGCGCAAGCGAAGCCGGCAGTGAAACTAGGCGTTCCACAGGCAACGCGCAAGCTGAAATCCAGCGCGCCCGCTTCCCGATTGGCTCTCGCCGCCCGCGCAGGAGAGTTTCGCGGTTGCCCGGGCGCCGCCGAATTGGTTGAATCAGGCAGGCGTCGCTTGCCCGCCGACCGGGCGAGCGACGCCGGGATGAGCGCCGGGATGCCTCAGCGATTGGAAGCTAGCGATGTTACTTTCCTTGGTCACCGACAGCCTGCGGCGGGCCACGGCCGCCGCCAAGTGGGCGCTGCTTTTGACGGTTGTCAATCTCGCCCTGTCCCTGCTGGCGCTGCTGCCGGTCGCGCTGTGGGTGCAGTCTGTCAATGGCGCTTCGCTCTTTGGCGAGCGATTGCTGAAGGGCGCGCTCGATATCGAATGGCTGTTGGCGGCGCTGCGCCTTGGGAAAAGCGCCTTTCCCATCCGGTTGCTCGCGACTTCCGGGCTGGCGATGCTGGTCGGAGCCCTCGTCGCCACGTTTCTAGCTGGCGGCATCATCGCCTCGTTTGTCCCGCAGGAAGCGCCCCGCGCGTTCTGGGCTGACTGCCGCCGATACTTTCCCGCGCTGCTGGTCGCCGGGCTGGCGACGCTTCTGCTCCAGGCTGTGGCGAGCCTCGCGCTGGCGCTGGCGTGGGCGACCCTTCATGCCGAGCTGACCCGCGACCAGACCACGCCGGCGCGCGCCGAGCTGATCCAGTGGGCGGGGGCGGCGACATGGCTGCTCGCGCTCTGGGGGCTTGGGCTGGCGGCGGACTACATCAAGCTGGCGCTGGTCGTTCACGGCCCGCGCCGGCCGCTGCTGGGGCGCTTGCGGGCTGGCCTGGGCGTTCTGGCGCATTGCCCGGTCGCGGCAGTTGGCTTTTACATCTGGACGACCGCGCTGTGGCTGCTGGCAGTCGGCGGCCTGATCTGGCTGACCAGTCGCGTCTCGCCGCTGACGTGGCCATCAGCCGCCCTGCTATTTTTGCTGAGCCAGGCCATGATCTTCGCCCGCCATTGGGTCAAGCTGGCTTTCATCGCCGGCGGCTGCCGCTTGCTAGAGGCTACGCCCTGATGCGCGCGGCGCCGCCGATTGGAGGGTCGATTGGAAGTTGGGCATGGCGAGCGTGGCTTCCGCTCTGGCTCTGCGCGGCGGCGCTCGCCGGCTGTCGTCCCGCGCCGCCGCGCGCGCCGACGGTCGGAATCGGGCGCGGCGAGAGGAAAGAAGCGGTCGTGGAGCGCTATTTGGCTTTAGGCGATTCCTACACCATTGGCGAAGGCGTGGCCGCGCCGGAGCGCTTTCCCGAGCAGCTCTGCGCGGCGCTGCGGCAAGGCGGGCGCAAGCTTGACGCGCCGCGCATCGTGGCGCGCACCGGCTGGACGACGGATGAGCTCGCGGCCGCCATTGCGGCCGACCCGCCACTGGGGACATTCGACTTCGTGACGCTGCTCATCGGCGTCAATGACCAGTACCAACGACGCGCGCCGGAAGATTACCGTCCGCGGTTTCGCTCGCTGCTCAGGCAAGCCATCGGGTTCGCGGGCGGCGATGCGCGGCGCGTCATCGTCGTCTCGATTCCAGATTGGTGCGTGACGCCCTTCGCCGCCGCGCAGGGGCGCGCGGACGAAGGCGCGCGCATTGACGCATTCAATGCCGTCAACCGCGCCGAAGCGGCGGCCGTTGGCGCGGCATACGCGGACGTAACGGCCATTTCGCGCCGCGCCGCCGCCGACCGCTCGCTCCTGGCGGCGGACGGCCTCCATCCGTCGGGCAAGATGTACGCCTTGTGGATCGCGGCCATCTTGTCGGTCGTCCCGCCGCAGTAGCTTCCTGGCGGCGATTCGCCTATACATTGCGCAGCTACATTGCGCAGCGCCGAGCGCCATCGCCTGGCGCCCTGCCGCCAGCGACGAATGCCGACACCCCTAGCCCCTGGAGACGATGACCGCCATGCGTACCATTCGAGACCTCGAGCTGCGTGACCGCCGCGTTTTCATTCGCGTGGATTTCAACGTGCCCGTCAAGGACGGTCGCGTGACGGACGATACGCGCATTCGCTCCGCCGTCCCAACCATTCAACTGGCGCGCGAGCGAGGCGCGAAGGTCATCCTGGCTTCCCACTTGGGGCGTCCCAAGGGGGCGCCGGAAGCGAAGTACAGCTTGCAGCCGGTCGTCGGCGCGTTATCTGAGCAGCTTGGCGCGCCGGCGCGGTTTGCGCCGGATTGCGTCGGGCCGGAAGTCGAAGCGCTGGTTGCCGAGCTTCAGCCGGGCGATGCGCTGTTGCTTGAAAACCTGCGCTTTCACCCGGAAGAAGAGAAAAATGACGAAGCGTTCGCGCGCCGGCTGGCGGCGTTGGCGGATGTGTATGTCAACGACGCCTTTGGCGCGGCCCACCGGGCGCATGCCTCGACGGTCGGCATGGCGGCCTTGGTCGCCGAGCGCGGCGCCGGGCTGCTGATGGAACGCGAGCTGGAATACCTTGGCAAGGCGCTGCGCGCGCCGGAGCATCCGTACGTCGCCATATTGGGCGGCGCGAAGGTTTCCGACAAAATCGAGGTCATTGACAAGATGCTGGAGGTCGCCGACGCCGTGCTCATCGGCGGCGCGATGGCGTACACGTTTTTGAAAGCGCGCGGCGTGGAAGTTGGCCGCTCGCTGGTCGAGGACGACAAGCTCGATGTGGCGCGCGCGCTGGAAGCCAAAGCGCAGGAGTGCAAGGTCCGGCTGCGGCTGCCCGTCGATCATATAGTCGGCGATTTGGCGCAGCCTGAGCTTGAGCCGCAGACCGCGCTGGCGACGGCGACGCCAGCCGACTTGGCCGGCTACGACATTGGGCCGGAGACCGTTGCCGCTTACTGCGCGGAAATTGCCGCCGCCCGCCTGATCGTCTGGAATGGCCCCATGGGCGTTTTCGAGCATCCGCGCTACGCCGCCGGAACAAACGCCATCGCCGCCGCCGTCGCCGCGGCGGAGGCGATCAGCATCGTCGGCGGGGGCGACAGCGTCGCGGCCATTAACGCGGCCGGGCTCGGCGATCGGATTACGCACGTCTCGACCGGCGGCGGGGCGAGTCTGGAGTTCCTTGCTGGCCTTGAGCTGCCTGGCGTGGCCGCGCTGAACTAGCGGCTGAGCGAGCTTTCGCGAAGCCCATTGGCAGGGACATCGGCATGGACATCGTTTCGGTCACGGCGGACGGCTTTCGCAATCTGGCTGGAACCCTGCGCGCCGCGCCGGGTCTCAATGTCCTGTGGGGCGACAACGGGCAGGGCAAGACCAACTGGCTGGAAGCCATCTACCTGCTGGCGACGACAAAATCCTTCCGCGCCCATCAAAGCCAGGATTTCATCGCCTTCGGCGCGACGGCGGCGCATTTGCGGGCGGAAATCGCGCGCCGCGCCGCGCCGGTCACGCTCGATCTGCGCCTTGAGGCGGGGCGCAAGGCGCTGTTTGTCAACGGCAAGCGGGTCGCTTTGAGCGAATACCTGGGGCGGCTCGCGGTTTTTGCCTATGGGCGCGAAGCCCTCGGCGTCATCTGCGGCGAGCCGAGCGAGCGCCGCCGCTTTCTCGACCGGGGCATCGTCAGCTTGAAGCCGGCCTACGTGCAGGCGCTGGCGGATTACAACCGCGCGCTCAAGCAAAAAAACGCCCTGTTGCGCGCCGCGGCGGAACAGCCCGCGCGGCGCGGCTGGCTAGATTCGCTCGAAGACTGGAACGCCCGCCTGGTCGAGCTTGGGACGCGGTTGCATGTCGAGCGCGCGCAGTACGCCGCGCTGCTTGATGCGCGCTTGGACGCGCGGCTTTTCAGCGCCGAGCGCATCGCGACGCGCTATCTGTCGTCGCTGGAAGCCGACTTGCCCGCGACGGCCGAGGCCTTTCGGGCGGCGATGATGGAACGGCTGGCGCGTCGCCGGGAAGCCGAGCTGGCGGTCGGGCACGCGCTGGTCGGCCCGCACCGCGACGATTTGGCTATTCTGATGGATGGCCGCGATGTCGCCCGGTTTGGCAGCGCCGGTCAGCAGCGCAGCGCGTTACTCGTGCTGACGCTGGGACAGCTTGCGCTGTACCGCGAGCGCTGCGCCGAGCCGCCGGTGTTCCTGCTCGACGACCTCGACGCCGAGCTTGACGCAGGGCGCGTCGCGGCGCTGCTGGACTACTTACAGGACAAAGCGCAAACTTTCGTCACCACGACGAAGCCAGGGCTGGTTCGCGGTCCGGCGCGCCGTCAGGCGCTTTGCGCCGGGCGCTTCATCGAGGCTGCCGACTCGGCCCGGGATGAGCCTGACAAGCCTTTTTCAGGAATGGAGATGCCGCCATGCGATATGCCGCGCTCCTGGCCGCCGTCCTGAGCGGATGGACGCTGCTGGCCGCCGCCGCGCCGCCGCCCGCCGCCGTTTCAGCGGTCGCGCAAGCCGCGCCGCCGAAAATTGTCACGGCCGCCCAGGTCAACGGCACCTGGCGGCGGAAGGATGGCAGCGAGTTTAAGATTCTAGCGCTGGGCCGGCAGCGGCTGCGGGTTTCGTTCGACGGCATCTACGAGTACCGCCTCCCGGATGGCGCGCCGACCGCCAATATCGGGTTTGGCGAAGGCGTGGCCTTCATCGAGGGCGATACGGCGACGTTCAACCCGATGGGAGACGAAGAGCTGGATTGCAAGATGACGCTGCGCTTTGCCGACGGAAAGCTGCTCGTTTCCCAGGAGGGCGGTTGCGGATTTGGTCACAATGTGACGGCGGATGGCGTGTATCGCCGCGTCAGCGCCGCCAAGCCCAAGTTTGATCGCATCCGATAAGCAAGCATGGACTGGAGCCTTTTCGCGTGGGTCATGGCGGGCGTCTGGCTGGTGGCGGCTCTCTACGCCTCGGTTGGGCATGCTGGCGCATCGGGCTACATTGCGGTTATGACGCTGGCCGGCTTCGCTCCGACCGTCATCAAGCCGATAGCGTTGATGCTGAACATTTTGGTGTCCCTAATCGCTACCTGGCAGTTTGCGCCCTATTTCGAGTGGCGGCGCTTCTGGCCCTTTGCGCTTCTGGCGTTTCCGCTGGCCTTTGTCGGCGGGTATGTCACCGCGCCGCCGGAAGTCTTCAAGCCATTGGTCGGCAGCATTCTTTGGCTTTCGGCCGTCCGTTTGTGGCTGCCGAAGCCGATTGCGGGGCCAGTGCGACTGCCATTGCTCAGATGGGCGCTGCCGAGCGGGGCCGGGATCGGGCTGCTGTCGGGGCTGACGGGGACGGGCGGGGGAATTTTTCTGACGCCGCTGCTGCTATTCGCGCGGTGGGCGGAAACGAAGACCGCCTCAGCCGTTTCGGCGGCTTTTATCCTGGGCAACTCGCTGGCA
>CALCKX010000148.1 GCA_937966115.1 uncultured Chloracidobacterium sp.
GGGAACACAACGCCCTTGAGCAAGGTCATGCCGGCTTGGTTGGAGCGAAATAACTCAAGCAAGTCGCCGGCGAGCTGCGTGACCTTGCTGAGACCCTGGCGGGCCAGGGCGATCAGGTCCTGTAGGTCTTCATTGGCGCAGCCGTCGCGCTGCTCAAACACGTCCAGGGCGATTTGCACGGATGTCAGGGGCGACCGGATATCGTGGGCGACCATGGCGGTGAAGTCCTCGCGCAGACGCTCCGTCGTCTTGCGCTCGGTGACATCCCGAATGACGATGACGAAGGCGTTTTCGTCATCCGAGATGATCCGCGCCTCGAACTCGCGCCGGTTGCCCTGGCAGGGGGCGTGATACTCAATCAGCCGCTGGCTTTCTTCCTTGAAATCATCGAGCGCCCGCCCGATGGCGGAAGCGGCTTCGGCGGGAAGAATGTCAGTCAGTCGCGTGTCCGGCGTGAGCGCCAGCTCATACATCTCGGCCGGGCAGGCCTCGCTCGGCTTGAAGTAGGTCACATGGCCATCCCGCTGCGCGCGAATGACGACATCCGGCAGCGCCTCCACCAGCGCCCGATACTGATGCTCCCGGGCGCGGAGCGCTGCTTCGCTTCGCGCCGCTTGGATGAGCCGCTGCAAGCGGCGGCCAAGAAGCTGGAGGTTGATGGGCTTGGCGATGAAGTCGGTGACGCCCGCCGCGAAAGCTTCCGCTATCGCCGGCTCGGCATCGTAGGCCGTCACCATCAGGATGGGCAGCCTCTCGCCGTCCGGCAGGGCGCGAATTTGGCGACAGACCTCCATCCCGGAGCCATCCGGGAGCATGGCGTCGAGGATGATCGCGTCCGGCAGGCCTTGCCGAAGGCTTGCCTCCGCTTCGGCGATAGTTGCCGCGCTGGACACTTGACACCCTTGCTGTTTTAGAAAGACAACAAGCAAGTGGCGCTGTACTGCATCGTCTTCGACAACTAGCACGGCGTGAGAGAGCTCTGATGGCATTGCGGGGTAAGAATTACTTCAAACGCCATAACATGCAACTGTCGCCGACAACTTTTGGACTGTGGAGTGACGTCAAATGCGTTTCTTGCCATTTTGCTTCCTTGCCGCGCTTGGCTGCCTGCCGGTCGCCCCGGCGACCGCAGCGGCGCATTGGCGCGCCCCTCAGTCAGCGGAGACAGCTCCCGCCGCTTCGGAAGACTTCGAGCGCATTCGCGCCGCCGGGTTCGACGCGCTCTACAACCTCGATTACCGCAGCGCGCGGGCGGCTTTTGAGCAGCTCGTCAAGCTCGACCCCAAGCATCCGGCCGGCTATCTCGATGTGGCCAATGGCATGTGGGCGGAGAAGCTTTACCGGACGCGCCGCTTACAGGCGACGACCTATGCCGGCGAGACGTTTTTCGCCGACACCAAAGAAAGCTTCGACCGCGACTTCGACCGGCGCTACCGCGCGGCGATCGCCGTCGCCATACAGGTTGCCGACGCTCGGCTCAAAGAAAATCCGCGCGATGCCGTCGCCCTGTATCACAAAGGAGCGGCGCATGGACTGCTTGGCGCTTACGAGGCCACGATTACGCGCGCTTTTCTGGCGGCGCTGAGTCAAAGCAACAAGTCAGTCGCGCTCCACCGCGAGGCGCTCAAGAGCGATCCGGGCTACATTGACGCCAACCTTTCGATTGGCCTGTACAACTACGTCATTGGCTCGCTGCCGCTGCCGGTCAAAGTCGTCGCCGCGCTGGGCGGCGTCCGCGGCTCGAAGAAACGCGGGCTGGCTCTGGTCGCCAAGGTCGCTGACGAAGGGCGGACGGCGCGCGACGCCGCGCGGCTGTTGTTGATCACGCTTTACAAGCGCGAAAAGCGATATGCCGAGGCGCTGCCTTATCTGGAAGCCTTTACCCGGCAATACCGGGCCAACTATGTCGCCCGTCTGGAGTTGGCCGACACGTTGATGCGCCTGGGGCGCGTCGCGGAGGGCATTGCCATCTTTGAGCAACTCGCGAAGGACTCATCCGCCAGCGCCTACCAGGACGCCATTCATTACCAGCTTGCCGAAGCGCTGTTTTCCGTCGGGCGCGCCGAGGACGCCTTGCCGCATCTGCGCGCCGTCATGACCCTGCCCGGCGCGAATCCCGACTTGGCGACGCTGGCCCAGTTGCGCCTTGGCGAAGGACACGACCTAGCCGGCCGCCGCGCCGAAGCGGTCGCCGCTTATCGGGCGGTTCTTCAGAAGCCCAACGCCTTTGATTCTCACGCTCGGGCGCAGGCCCGCCTGAAAAAGCCATACATCTCGCCGGCCGCCGCCGCCGCGGCTGAGGAAGCGGCGGCCGAGGAAGATGGGGAAAGCCATCCATGACGCACAAAAAGCCACATCTGCCGGAGAAAATCTGTCCGGTCTGCGGGCGACCTTTTGCCTGGCGTAAAAAATGGCGCAACACGTGGGAGCAGGTCGTCTATTGCTCAAAGGCCTGCGCCGGGCGGCGACGCGAAACGCCGGCGCGCTCGTCCGACTTGCAGACGCGAAGCGCGTTTTCCGCCAAGCTCGCTTCGGAGCGATGATCGCGGCCGTCCTTCTCGCTTCGCCGCCCCTGGACAGGATGCCAGCCTAAGCGTCTTGCCGGGTTGAGGCATCCGGGTTGGGCGAAGCGGCGCCGTTCTCCAGCCTATGTTGCCTCCGAATGTGGGCAAGCAGGTTGCGCGCCGCCATATCCAGCGCCCGGTAAACCAGCTCGAACCCTTCCTCGCCGCCCGCGTAAGGGTCGGGCACCTCGGCGATGCCGATGGATGGCGCAAACTCCAGCATCATGAAAATCTTGTGCTCAAGGCCCTTTGGGCAGAGCGAGCGCAGATAGGCGTGGTTGCCGCGATCCATGGCCAGCAGGTAGTCAAACTGGTGAAAGTCGTCCCGCCGCACTTCGCGCGACCGCAAATCGCTGATGTCAATCCCGCGCTTGAGCGTCGTCCGCTGCGAGCGCGGGTCGGGCGGCTCGCCGGTCCGCATGGGGGAAATGGCGGCGGAGTCAGTTTCAATCGCGTGAGCGAGTCCGGCTTCGGCGACGAGATGACGGAAAACGCCCTCCGCCATCGGCGAGCGGCAGATATTGGCGGTGCACACAAACAAAATGCGGATCATCATGGATTGCTTCAAGGCGAATTGAAATGACTTCGCTAGAGCTTGATATGGAGAGCGCGCCGGTTGCAAGCGGGGTCAACTGCCGCAGCCAGCGGCAGGCTGGTGCGACGCGCCGGCCGCGCCCGGCGTTGCTTGCGCGCCCGGCGCGGCAGGCCTGCGCGGCATCGCCGCCGCGCCTGCCGACAATGCCGTCTCCTGACGCTTCCGAACGGCTACGCGCCGCGGCGAAGCAAGCCGGCGTCGCCTTTCCGCTGGCGCAGGCGACGCTGCGCATTTATAAGCGAGAGCGGCAGCTTGAGCTATGGGCTGGTCAGACCCAGGTCAAGACCTACCGCGTCGCCCTGGGGGCCGAGCCGCGCTTGGACAAAGCCCGCGAGGGCGACCAGCGGACGCCGGAGGGCGATTTTTACGTTTGCACCCGCAATGACCGCAGCCGCTTCCATCTTTTTCTCGGACTGAGCTACCCCAATGAGGAAGACGCTGAGCGCGGGCTGCGCGACGGGCTGATCAGCCGCAAGCAGTATGACGCCATTCGGCGCGCGCAACGGCGGCGGGCGCGCCCGCCGTGGGATACGCCGCTGGGCGGCGCGGTCGGCATCCACGGCGGGGGCGTCGGCGCTGACTGGACTCAGGGATGCGTGGCGCTCAGCAATGACGACATGGAAGAGCTATGGCTCGCTTGCCCGCTTGGCGCGCCCGTGACCATCGCGCTTTCGTCGGCGCCGGGTTGACTTTCGCTCTCCGGTCGCCAAGCTTATCCGCGAGCAAGCTCATTCGGGCCGCTTGCTGAGAAAGCCTGATTCCACCCGCGTCACGGATATTTTTCTAGGTATGCCCCTCGCTTCGCTTCGCTCTACGTCTTGGCGTCCGTACATTCATCGCGGTTATTGGCGCTGGCTGTTCCTGGCGAGCCTGTGGGGCGTCTTGCTGCTGACGGCGGCCTGTCAGAAGCAGGAAGCGGTGGTGACGGTGCCAACCGAGACCGAAGCCAACGAAATCATTGCCGCGCTTCAGGACCGGGGCATCGAAGCCAAAAAAGAAGCCGCCGGAGGCGAAGACCAAAAGGGCTGGCGCATCCTTGTGGTGGAAGACGCTTTCGCCTCGGGCAAGGCGGCGCTGGCCATTCGCATTTTGCAGGAGTTGGGGCTGCCGCGCCCGACCGGCACTGGACTCGGGGAAGATACGGGCGGCGGCGCGTTCGGCGGTCTTTCGCCTACCGCCGAGGAGGCCAAGAAGATCAAGCAGATCAAGACAGAAATCGAGCGCCAGTTGCGCCAGTTGCCGGATGTGGCGCGCGTGAGCGTCAACATCGTCCTGCCGGAGAAAGACATCGCGAGCTTGCAGCCAACGCCGGCCAAGGCTTCGGTGCTGCTGGTGACGACTTCCGCCGAGACCCGTTTCAAGGAAGACGACGTGCGCCGGCTTGTGACCGGCGGCGTCCCCAACTTGGACGCCGGGAACGTCGTCGTGACCATCTTTCACGAGCCGCCGCGTCAGCTTCAGACCCAGCTCGCCGATATCGAGAAGCGGGCCAAGCTCAACAAGCTCGTGACTTTTTTCGGGGCTTCGATTGCCCTCATCGCCCTGGGGCTGGGCGGGCTGTTGTTTTACGCCAAGCGCCGCCAGGCGCCCGCCGCCGCAGCCGGGGAAGCCGCGCTGGACAAAGGGGTTGAGCACAAGCAGCTCCAGGCTTAGCGCTCCAGCCTTAGCCAAGGCTTGGCGCGCCACCGCCAAGCGGCCGCGGCCAAAAACGGACGAACCCCATTGCCGGGGCGCTCGGTCAGCGCAGCGCGCCGACCTTTGGAATGTAGGTCAGGACCTGCTGCGTGAATGTGATCAATTGGCTGAACGTCCAGCTTCCGAAGAAAATCAGCGTCAGGACCGTCGCAATCATCTTCGGCACGAAAGTCAGCGTTTGTTCCTGGATTTGGGTGAGCGCCTGCAAGAGGCTGATCGCCAGCCCTACGACGAGGCTCACGACCAGCGCCGGAAGCGACAGGAGCAAAATCAGCCAGAGCGTTTGATTGGCGAGCGTCAAAAACGTTTGCATAGGCGCGCGGCGGCGAGGCCGTCAAGCGTAACTCAACACGAGATTCTGGATGAGCGTCACCCAGCCCTTGACCAGCACAAAGAGCAACAGCTTGAAGGGCAGGGAAATCATCGTTGGCGAAAGCATGAACATTCCCATGGCCTGCAGGATGTTAGACACGAGCATATCAATCACGAGGAAGGGAATGAACAGCAAAAAGCCGATCTGAAAGGCCTCGGTCAGTTGGCTGGTCACGAATGCCGGCACGACCACCCGAAAGTCGCGGACGGCGATTGCGCTTGGGTCTTTGCCGTTTTTCTGCGCCAGGCGCTGCGCCAGCCCCAAAAACAGGGCGCGGTCGGCCTCATGGGCATTGCGCTCGAGGAAAGCGCGCAGGGGCTCCTTGCCCTTGTCAAGCGCCTTGAAAAGGGTGTCGGCGCGCATTTCGGTGAAGACTGGGGCGGTCGCGTCGGAAAGCCCGGCTTCCTCGAGCATTTTCTCCGCCACCGGCGCCATGATGAACATGGTCAAAATCAGCGAGATGCCCGTGATGACTTGGTTGGGCGGCACCTGCTGCGTGCCGAGCGCGTTCCTTAGAATGGACAGCACGACGGAGATTTTCACGAACGACGTCATCATGATGAGCGCGAAGGGCGCGAGCGCGAGCGCGCCCAGGGTCACGACCAGCACGACCGGGTTCGCCTGAGCCGGCCCCTGCGCTGCCGCCGGCGCGCTCAAGCTCGCCGCCAGAGCGGCCAGGAGCGAAAGCGTCTTTCCCAGTTTCAAGAGGCATGAGCGTCGCGGCATGGTTCCTCACTTTCGCATAAGCCACCGCCCCACGGCCTGCGCCAGCGGCGGCAGCGGCGGGGCGGTCTCGCGGGCGGCCAGCGCCTTCTCGACCGCTGCGGCATCAAGCGTCTCGATGACGCGCAGCCCGGCTTCCGACGCCCCGATCAACAAGTACTTCCCGCTGACTTCAATCACGTAGAGCGCGCGGCGCGGATCGAGCGGAAGCGCGTCAACGACTTGCACCAGTCCTGCAGTCCGTCGCAGCCCGATGCCGCCCAGCCTGGGCAAAATGACGCGCAGCATCACATAAGCCGCGGCGCAAACCGCCCCCAGCGCCACAAGGGTTTGAAGCAACGCCCAGAGAAAGCTGCCGCCGGTCGGCGGGAGCGGTTCCGGAACTGGCTGCCATCCGGTAAGCGCCAGCATCGCGTTAGCTCCGCCCCTGGGTGATGCGGACGCCCAGGCGCCCCTCGACATCCACCAGCTCGCCCCGCGCAATCGGACGCCCATCCACCGTGAGCGTCACCGGATCGGTCGGCGCGCAACCGAGTTCCAGCACCTGACCGACGCGCAACTGCGCGACTTCCTCGAGTCGCATCCGGCGAGCGGTCAGCTCGACGCGCACCGTCACGACAAGGTCATCGAGCGCCACGGAGGCGGCCGGGGCGGAGTCATCTATGGGCATGGCGGAGTCCTCCTCCATCAGCGGCGGCGACGCCAAAAGGTCTTGAACAACCAAGCGAAAGGCGTCGTCAAATTCGCCGAAAAGCGTCAGATTTCCAAGCTCGCCGATGACGACGCTCCCGACGCCGCCCGGCTGAAAGACGGATTGTATCGTTTCAAGGATGACACAATCGCCGATTTCAATCTCTTGCAGCTCGCGGTAGGCGGCTTCCGCCGCGCCGATCGCCACCGCGACCGGCAGCGCCGGCTGAATTCTCGCCAGATCGGCCAGGCGCTTCTGACGAAGCAGCGCCAGCGCGGGGTCCGAGATCGGCCGCTCCATAACCCGCTTCGCCAGCCGACGAAAAGCGGCGAGCGCCGGGGCGTCAAGGATAAACTCGACAAAGCCGACGACATCGGCGAACTTCAGGCTGATGGTTCCGACTAGCCATCGGCTGCTCCGCGCGGCATCCGATGTTGATTGGAAGTGTCCAAACGACAGCCACCGAGCGCAGGATGTCAGTCGCAGCGCCGGCTCGCCAAGAAAGGCGTTGACGTCCCAGGCCAGGGCAAGCAGCAGGAACTCCAGCGCCGCTGTCTCGGCTGACGATACCTGCCGCGCGCTGTCAGGCGGCACGCCGCTCCCGCCCAGCATGCGCTCGACCAGCGCCGCGGCAAAGCCGGCGTCCGCCTGCATAAACAAGCCCTCGTCCCCCTGCCCGATGCCCAGGGTCGCGCACAAGCGACGCTCCTCGGTTGCGCGGCTCAACTCATCCGCGCTGACTTCGGTCAGACCAAACGAGGTCAGGCCAAACAGTTCAGGCGGCGTTCGCAGAATGGTCAGCAAGCGCGGCGCGGCCACCCGAAACATCGCCCCGAACAGCCAGGTTGGCACGCCGCCCAGCCCGCGTCCGGCCTCGACTTCAGCCCGCCCAACCTTGGGCAGGGCGGCGTGCCAGGGGCGTCCGCGACGCGGCTGCTCCGCCGGCGGTTCGGCTGCCAGGGCGGCCAGCGCCGCCTCCGGCTCGGCTGGAGCGGCAATTGGCTGGGCGAAAAGGTCAAAGGCAAACGGATCGTCCAGCGTTTGACTCATGGCGTTTTCACCTCGTTCCCTTGGCCAAGCGTATTGACTAGGCGGCGCGTCAGGCGTCTCGCGGTCGCTCCAGTTGCGCGCGCAGACGGGCAAGCTCTTCCTGGAGCGCCGCTTTTGCTTGCCGCTCGGCTTCCGCCCGCGCTTCGGCTTCCTTGGCGCGCGCCTCGGCTTCCAGCTTCGCCTGCCGCTCCGCCTCCCTGGCCAGGCGCTCCGCGTCGGCGCGCGCCTCGGCCTTTTTGGCCCGCGCCTCCGCCGCTTGCTTCGCCTCCTGCTCCGCCATCAGGCGCTCTACATCCTCGCGGCGCAGGTCTTCCGCAAACGCCCCTGCCAGCACTTCCCGCACCGGCAGCTCGCACCCGCCCAACGCCTTTACCACCGCTATCTCACCTTCCCGATACGTCGTCTCCTCCCGGTACCGCCCCGCTTCCGCATCCGGCTCGCGGTTCACCACCAGCCATCGCCGCCGCCGATCCGCTACCACGTATTCCGCCACCCCGCGCCGCGCATAAGCCTCGCGCTTCTTCCCGTAATCGTCCCGCCAGTTTTCGCTCGCCACCTCCGCCACTAAAGCCACTGGCACGCCCAGCCTGACCAGCCCGGCTTCCTCCTCATCCAACCCGACCGCCGCATCCTCCCGCCGACATACCACCAGGTCGGGAATCCGCACCGTGTCCGGCGCGGTTTGAAGCCCTAGCAGCGTCACCACGTATGGCAGTCGCCGCGCGCCAATGGCGCGCGTCAGATACGCAGCCAGCGCCAGCACGATGAGTTGATGGAGTTTTTTCGGCGGCGGCATCTCGACTGGGATACCTTCGACAAGCTCATAGCGAACGCCTGGCTCGCCATAGTCTAAAAACTCTTCCACCGTCAGCAAGCGGGGCGGCGGTGCAGCCAACGGCGTAGACATCGCGGTTTGGTCCTCTCTTGCGTGGGATTGCGGGCGGCGCGCCCGCCAGTTGAATCTGGTTGTACGAGGATACTGCGCGGGCGTCCGGCTGGCGCGCGGACGCCGCAGGCTTTCACAGCGCGCGCGCGACCAGCGCGAGGATTTCCTCCCGCTCGCCCTTGACCGGGTTGAATGACAGGCAAATGTCTTCGAGCGTCAAATCGGCGATGGCCGCAGCCGTATCGGCGTCGGTCGGCACGCCGACCTCGCGGTACTGCGCGGGCACGCCGCACCGCTGCTTCAGCGCGCGCGTCGCCGCAATGCCGGCTGCCGCCATCGCTTCCGCGGACTGTCCGGCGTCCGTCACGCCCAAGGCGCGGGCGACGGCGGCGTAGTGCGCCGCAACGGCCGGCAGGTTGAATTCCATGACAAAGGGCAAGGCAATTGCGTTTGACAACCCGTGATGAATTCCAAAAAGCGCGCCCACGGAGTGAGCGATGGCATGGACGGCCCCGACCGGCGAGTTGGAAAAGGCCATCGCCGCCATAGTCGCCGCATACTGCATCTTGGCGCGGGCTTCCGTCGGCCCGGCTTCCTGGATAGCAGCTTCGAGGTTGTCGGCGATGAGTTCAATGGCGGCCAGCGCCAGCGCGGCGGAAATCGGCTCGCGCTCCACGCAGGAATAGGCCTCGATGGCGTGCGTGAGCGCGTCAAAGCCAGTCCAGGCGACCAGTTTCGCCGGCAGCGTGGCGACCATGTTCGGGTCGAGCACCGCCAGGCGCGGGAAGAGAAATGGGCTGGCAATGGTCAGCTTGCGCCGCCGAGCGTTGTCCTTGACGACGGCGGCCAATGTGACTTCGCTGCCCGTGCCGACCGTCGTCGGGATGGCGATCAGCGGCGTGATCGGACCCGGAACCATGAAGCCGCCTTCGTAGTCGCCAGCTTCGCCCCCGTGGGCCGCGATGACGGCCGCAATTTTAGCCGTATCCATGACGCTCCCGCCGCCAAGCGCCACGATGAGCGAAGCTTCCCGCTCATTGAGCTTTGCCGCCGCCTGCTTGACAAACTCAGCATCCGATTCAGGCGGAACGTCGTCAATGACGGCCACGATGGCGTAATCCGAGCCAGCGAACGCCTGTTGGACGACGTCGAGCAGCCCAGCCGCCGCCACCCCCGCGTCGGTGAAGATGGCGACTCGCATTCGCTCAGCGAGATCGGGCGCGAGCTGGAGTTCAATGGTCAAATTGCTGACTTTGCCAATGCCGTGCTTGATTTCAGTTGGCGCGGCGAAAGTGGCGTCGGGTCGGGTCAGGGGCGGGTTGCCGGTAATAAAACCCATCGGAGCTTCCTCAAGTGTGGCGAATGAGCTTGTCGAACTCGCGCTCGCTTGCCAGCGCGCTGAGCGCACTATACCTTAGCGTCTGGCCCGCCGCACAGGGCGCGAGCGCGTTGGGCGGGCGCATCGGGGACGCTGCCGGGGAGCATTCGCGGGGATTATTCAGCCAGCGTCTCTGCCGGATCGAGCCGCGCCGCCCGCCAGGCTGGATAAAGCGCGCCTAGCGCAGTGCTGGCGAGGCTGATCAGGGCGGCGAGCGCCAGCCAGCGAAGCTCGATTTCCGGGCGCAGCGCCGTAAAGGCCGTAATCCCGGCAACTGTCGCGTAAGCCGCGCCGATGCCTAGCGCCAGACCGAACAGCCCAACCAGCAGCGCCTCGGCTTCAATCGCCTGGATGATCCACCAGGGCGACGCCCCCATCGACTTCAGAATGCCAATATCGCGCTTGCGCTCGGCGATGGTGGTGTACATCGTCAGAAAAACGAAGGTTACGCCGACGGCGACCGCCAGCCCAATGACCAGCTTGAGAAACGTGTTGAGGGCCGGAATCCCCTGCTCGTAAGCGGCCGGCAGGTCGCGAACGAGAATCACCGTGTTATCGGGCAACTCTTCCGTGATGCGGGCGGCGACGGTTTCCTGATCGGCCGGATTGGCGCACTTGAGGTAGATGAATGTGCAGCGTTCTGGCGCAGCCAACAGCTTCTGCATCGTGTCGAGCCGCATCTTGAAGCGCGCCGTGCCGGCTTCCGGCGCATAGATGCCGACAATTTTGAACGGCCGCTCGAAAACCTTGACCGTGTCGCCCAGCTTGGCCTGGCGCGTGCGGATGAACTCCGCGTCCACGACGGCGTCGTATTCGTCCATTAGCGGCGCGCCCGCTTCCAGGCGAACGCCGGTCAGCCGCGCATAGCTTGCCCACTCGACGCCTTCGATGATTTCCAGGCCGATGCCGTACTCGCTGGGCTTGAGGTACTGCCCGACCGCGGCGACATCCGCGACGCCGGCGATTTGCCGCAGGCGGTCGGCGTACTGAATTGGCATGACGAGCGCCGAGGTCGAGGTCAGGCTGAACTCGCGCCAAAACATGAGCTCGGCCTGGACATTCGTTTCGCGCTGGGCGCGCCCCCGTTGCGAGCCGTTGACGAGGCCGGCGTTGACAAGCATCAGCGTCACGGCCAGCGCTACGCCGAAGGCGCTGAGCGCCGTCCGCACTGGCCGGTGAGCCAAGTTAGACCAGACGAGTTGGAAAAGCATTCGAAGGCTTGACGGTCACGGCTTGCGGCCGATGAGGATGACCCGGCGCGAGGCGTCCGGCGCATATGGCGAAAGATCATAGTCGCCGAAAACCTCCGCGATGCGCAAACCCGCCTCGCCAAAGAAGCGTTCCAGCGTTGGCAGGCGAATGTCCTTGACGCGCTCGACAAAGCGGAAGCGGCGTCCGGCGTCTTCAAAGGCGATGGTTTTGAGGATGCAGCCGTCCGCGTACTCGCGGCGGATTTCAAAGCGAATGCCGCCGATGACCTGGACGCTGAAGGGCGTCAGGCGCGGCACGATCCAGTGCGCGTTGAGGAAGTCCAAGACAAGCCAGCCGCCCGGATCGAGCGCCTGCGCAGCTGAGGCGACGACGCGGGCGTTCTCGGCGTCGTCCGCGAAGTAGCCGAAGCTGGTGAACATGTTGAAGGCGCAGCGATAGCCGCCCGTGGCGAACGGCTGGCGCATGTCGTGAACATAAAATCTGAGCGTGTCGGCGGCGTGGCGCTGGGCGGCAGCGATGCATTGCGGGGAAATGTCGAAGGCGTCCACGTCGAGGCCGTGTTCGTGAAGGCAGACGGCGTGGCGACCGCGTCCGCAACCAATGTCGAGAGCCCGGTCGCCAGGGCGCAGCGCCAGGTGACGAACAAGGTTGGCGATAAACAGGCAGGCCTCGGTTTCATCCCGGTGATGGTAGAGCAGGGCGTAGTAGGGCGTGCCAAACCAGTCGCCGCTGTCGGCTTGTGAGGCGGGCGATTCAAGCTGCGTCATCGCTTGAAAGCTAGCGAGACCGGTGATCGCTCGCAAGCCGGCGGCGTGTGCCGTAGCCGTGTCGGTTTTGCAACATGGCGCTTAGCCGGCGGCTCGTGTATGCTCCGCCAAGCGCAACCCCTCGCTTGCAATTGAATCGCGCGCGCTTTGGAGGCTGCCATTATGCGTGGCTTGGGACTCATCGGCATTGGATGCTTTATCGCGGGCATCTATGGGATCGGGCGCAAAGTAGTGCTCTCGACTGGCAGTAGCGGCAGCCTCTTTTACAGCTCGCGCTGGGATTCGTGGCATGGCTGGTGGTATGGCATTGCCGCCGCCGGGACGACGCTGCTCGCCGTGGCGGGGTTGCTCGGGATAGTTTTTCTGCGCGGGCAAGCGCGCTGGATTGGCGGCGCGCTCCTCGCGCTGAGCGGCATCTTGGTGGTCTTTTCAGGGCGCGCGGTCTTGTTACCCACCACATTGTTCGAGTTTTTGGTGTCGGCCTTCCTGATGGCCATTGGCGTCAAGCTGTTTTTGAACTCGACGCTCGCCAACCGTAGCGCTGGCTACTAGCCGACTCCGCGGGCGGCGCGACGATGACCCCGTACTTTTGGAATGGACTGCAACATGCGCTGGCCGGCTTGGGCTGCGCTTGGGCGTTTTTTGCGCTGACCAAGGCTTCCGGGGCGGCCGCGCCGGAAACGGCGTTCGCCGTGTCGCCCAAGGCGGAGCGCCAGCCGGCGCCCAGTCTGGGGTTTTGGCTGGCGCTCATGATGGGGTCGAGCGCGTTGTTCTTTCTCCCGACGCATATTAGCCGTCCGAGAACCTGGCTCGACTGGCTCTGGCAGTTCACGCATTACCCCGTCCCGGATTGGGACATCCTATGGCTTGGGATGCCGTGGCACCGGTGGTTTCTGACGCACTCCGCCCTGATCCCTTTCGTGGCGATTGCCCTGACCTTTGAGCATCGCCTGTGGCGGGATGCGGGCTATGGACTGGCTGTCGGAATGGCCAGTCACTTGGCGTGGGATGCCATCACGCAGAGCCGGAACGCGCCCATCGTGTTTTTGCCGGATGCGCTGGCGCTGCGGGGCGACGGCGCGCGCGCTTGGCTGCTCATCAACGCGGCAATCGCTTTTGGCGTGGCCGTTCTAGCGGCGCGGGAGCGCCCGGCGGACGCATAGCCTCGCCAGGCGCTTTAATCGGGCGAAAGGCGAGGCTTACTTCCGCTCCTTGAACTGTTCGTAAAGCTCGGTGTGCCGACTCGTCAGTTGCGCCGGGCGACCGTCAATGAAGGCGTATTTGACGCGCGTCCGCGGCTCGAGCAGGTCGCCGTCCGCCACGACGACGTTGGCCATCTTCCCGACCTCGAGCGATCCCAGCCGGTCGCTTAGCCCGAGCGCTTCGGCCGGCGAAAGCGTCACGGCGCGCAACGCTTCTTTCGGATCAAGCCCGAAGGCGGCCGCCATCCCGGCGTGATAGGGCAAGTCCCGGACATGCGCGCCATTGTCGCCGGTCGAAATGCAGAACTTCACCCCGGCCTGGTGGAGCTTCGCCGCGTTTTCATAGAGGGCGTCGTAAGGGTCGTCCTCGCGGCTGGGCAGGTCGAGCACGCCTGTGAGGATAACGGGCGCGTTTTTGGCCTTGAGTTCCGCGGCGCAGTCCGCCGCCTCGTTTCCGCCGACGATGATCGGGCGAAGCCCCAGGTCTTCGGCAAATGCCAGCGCGGCGCGGATGTCCTGCGCCCGGTCGGCCCGGAAAAACGTCGGCGTCTCGCCGCGCAGCGTTGGCAGCAGGCTTTCGTAAACGACATTCGTCGCCGGACGCGGAATCTTCGGGTCGGCGGCGGCGGCTTCCTTGGCGCGGGCGTAGTCGGCGGCTTCGCGCATCACCTGGCGTAGCTCCTCGACGCGTCGGTTGCGCGCCGCAATCGCCTCGGCGATGTTTGACGGGGGCGGCTGACGAAAGGCCGCGAACGGTCCGCCGCCGCCGAGATTGAGGCGCGGGAAGTTGATGACGAGCCCCAGCGACGGGACGACCGCCATTTCCTGCGGCGAGGTGCCGTAGAGATTGATGAGCGTCGCCTGTCCGCAAATCACCCCGCCGTCGGGCAGGGTCGCCACCGTCGTAATGCCGTTGTAGCGCGTCACGCGAACGTGCGCGCTATGCGGATTGATCGCCACCAGCGCCCGCGCGTTGGGGTTGTAATCGCCCACCTCGCCCTGATCCACCGTCGCCGCGACGGCTGGAATCTCGATCAGACCGAGCGAAGTCGCGGCGTCGATCATGCCCGGATAAACCGTCAGACCCTTGCCATCAATCACTTGCGCGCCGCCCGGAATCGCCGCCGTCGGCCCGATGGCGGCAATTTTGCCATCCCGCAGCACAATTGTGCCGCGCTCGATGACATCGCCGCTGACGGTGACGAGCCGCGCATCCCGAATGGCGACCGTCGCCCGCGGGGCGATGTCCAGCTTCTGTTGCGCCAGGACGACGGGCGCCAGCGCGCCAAACGCGACCAACCCGCACGCCTTGTGCAATCGAGCTAACCAATCCCTACGCATCGCCTCACTCCTTCGTCATCTGCAGGCAGTTGTCGCCGGCGGCATAGGCCGGCCGGCGGCGCGCCGGAACCGGCGGCGGCGCGCCGCCGCCCTGCGGGCGGTTCGCCTCGGAGGCTTCAAGCTCGGCGCGTTCCTTCGCCAGCGCCGCGCGCTGCGCCAAGTCAGCCTGACGGTCGAAAAAGACCTCGCCATCCACGAAGGTAGTCTCGACCCGCGCATAGACGCTCAGCGGATGCGCCGTCCAGATGGCTAAATCCGCGTCCTTGCCGACTTCCAGCGAGCCAACGCGCCGATCAATCCCAAGCTGAATCGCCGGATTGATAGTAATGAGCCGCAGGGCTTCGTTTTCGGTCAAATCGCCGTATTTCATCACCCGCGCCGCTTCCATATTGAGCCGCCGCGCGCGCCCGTCGTCATCCGAGTTGAGCGAGACAATGACGCCAGCGCGCATCATCAAGGCTGCATCATGCGGAATGGCGTCGTAGGCTTCCACTTTGTATGACCAGAAATCCGCAAAGGCCGACGCGCCCGCCCCGTGCTTGGCAATCTCTCGCGCGATTTTGTAACCCTCCAGCACGTGCTGAAGCGTCCGCACCCGGAAGCCGAACTCTTCCGCCAAGTTCATCAGCATGAGAATTTCCTCGGCGCGATAGCAGTGCGCATGCACATACCGCTTGCCTTCCAGGACTTCGACCAGCGGCTCGAGCTGCAAGTCGCGCTTCGGCGGCGGCACGCTTTCGCCCCGCTCCTTGGCGGCCGCGTAGTCATCCCATTGCCGCTTGTGATCGCGCGCCCGAACAAAGGCGTCCCGAATGATTTCTTCAACGCCCATGCGCGAGTTGGGGTAACGCTGCGTCTGACCCGGGAAGCGGAAGTTCGACCGCTTGGGATTCTCGCCCAGCGCGAACTTGATGCCGGGCGGGGCGTCAGGAAAAAGGAACTCCTCGATGGGCCGGCCATACCGAATTTTGACAACCTGGTTCTGCCCGCCAATGGCGTTGGCTGAGCCGTGCAGCAGGTTGAGCGCCGTCACGCCGCCCGCCAGCGCGCGGTAAAGGTCCACGTCGTTCGGATTCAGAACGTCGCGGATACGGCACATCGAAGTCACCGACAGGGAGCCTTCATTGACGGCGTCGAGCATCGAGTGCGAGTGGCAATCAATGATGCCGGGCAGGACGTACTTGCCGGTCGCGTCAATGACGCGCGCGTCGGCGGGCGCTGCCAGCCCCTTGCCGATTTTAGCGATTTTACCGTTTTCAATGAGCAGATCGCTGTTTTCGAGCGCGCCTTTGGCGACCGTGAGGAGCGTCGCGTTCTTGATGAGCGTCGCTTTGGATTTCCGCTGCGCCCGCAGTTCAGCCGGGCAAGCGGCCGCTGTTACGACCAGCGCGAGCGCCAAGCGCCAAAGGCCTAAACGAGATTTCATCGCTTCTGAGACTCCTTGCCAAGCGACCCGCCGCCAGCGCTGGAAAAGCGTTGGCGCGGCGGAAACTGATTTCGGAGCGCGCGCCCCGGCGACGGCGTTTTCATTGGGGGCTTCACTGGGGGCGCGCGCCGGTGAAGGCGGCCGTGCCCTGGGGCGAGGTCACCGAGCCTTCAAGGCTGTTGCCATTGCCGACGCCGCTGAGCTGAAGCTCGATGCTGCGACCGCCGAAGTCAACCCGCGCGGCGGCTTCCATCCGATTGCCCATCGCTTTGCCGCCGCTGAGCTCCGCGCTGCCGAGCGGCCCGAGCGCGAGCGTGCCGCTCAGGTCAGACCCGT
>CALCKX010000149.1 GCA_937966115.1 uncultured Chloracidobacterium sp.
ACCATATTTTCGGCCTGTGCTTGCTCAACGACTGGTCGGCGCGGGACATCCAGGCGTGGGAGTATCAGCCGCTGGGGCCGTTTCTTTCCAAGAGCTTTGCCACGAGCGTCTCGCCGTGGATTGTGACGCGCGCGGCGCTGGCGCCGTTCCGCTGCGCAGCCTATGCGCGGCCCGCCAGCGACCCATCGCCGCTTGACTACCTGCTGGATGAAACCGACCAGAGGCAAGGCGGCTTCGACGTGACGCTGGAAGTGGAACTCGCCACGGCGCGCATGCGCGCGCAAGGCCTGCCGCCCGCGCGGTTGAGTCAGAGCCGATTGGCCGATCTCTACTGGACGCCCGCGCAACTGCTGGCGCATCACGCCAGCAACGGCTGCAATTTGCAACCGGGCGATCTGTTGGGCAGCGGTACGGTGTCGGGGCCGACGCAGGACGCGCGCGGTTGCCTGCTGGAGCTGACCTGGCGCGGCGCAGAGCCGCTGACGCTGCCCTCGGGCGAAACGCGCCGGTTTCTGGAAGACGGCGACGAAGTCATCTTGCGCGGCTTTTGCGTCCGGGAGGGCTTTCGGCGGATCGGGCTGGGCGAATGCCGCGGGCAAATTACCGCCTAAGGGGGCGGTGCGAGCGTGCGTCCGGTGCGATTGCGCTTGATGTTTCCAGTCGCTTCTCGCCATACTTGCCCAAACTTTGCTGTCGCTTTTCATCTCTAAGTTACTGGTCTAGGCTACTGGCTGAGACCGCCGCAGGTTGCACTGTATCCTGACTCGCGCCGCCTGTATCTGAGCCTGCGATTGGCCGTTTGCCTCGCGCATCCTTACCTAACTTTGAATTCGACTCGCTGGAGCTACGTAGATGCCCTCTCTCCCCGTCGCCGGTTTCCGCGCCGCCCGCCACCTGGCTTTCGCAGCCTTTCCCTGCCTGCTGTTAGCCGTCGTCATGATCGGATTTCCGGCGCGGCAGCGCGCCGCCGCCTCGCGGAGTCTGCCGATGTCTGAGCTATCCGCGCCGACTGACTTTACGATTTCGCTGCGGGGCTTTCGCTTTGACCCAAAAGCCAGCGATCCGGCGCGCGAGCAAGCCAAGCGCGGCGGCTACCTGACGGAAATGGCGGGCGACAGTTACCAGCTCGTGCAGCTCGCGGGGCGGGCGCAGGACGCCTGGCTGACGCAGTTGTGGCAGATGGGCGTAGAGCCGGTGCAGTACGTCCCGCATCAGACGTACCTGGCCTATGTGCCGGCGGCGACGCGCGAGGCGGCCGAGGCGATGTCATTCGTGCGGTGGATGGGGCCGTATCACCCGATCTACAAGCTGAGTCCCGAATTGCAGTGGGTGTTCACGGGCAAGGCCGGGAAGCCCGCGGACGACGGGACATACCTGGTGGCGACCTTCAAGCGGGCCGGGCTGGAGACGGCGGTCAAACAGGTGGCGACGGTTGGCAAGGTGCTCGCTGCCGAGGCCATGCCGGCCAGCGCGGCGTTCGACGCCTTGCGCGTCCGGCTGACGCCGCAGGGCGTCGCGATGGTCGCCGGGTTGCAAGAGGTGATGGCGATTGAGCCGTACGCGCCGCCGACGCTCGAGGACGAGCGCAACGCGCACGTCACGGTCGGGAACTACACAGGCACGGGGATCGATAGCCTGGCGGCGCCGGGCTACAACCCGCAGGCCCAGTTCGGGAGCAACGGAAGCGGCGTCTCGGTCGGCGTGGTGGACGACGGCGTGGAGATTCCCAGCCCGCAGGGCTTCTACATCACGGCGGCCAATGCCGTCGCGGGGCCGCCGCGCGGGGCGGATGGCGCGACCTCGTTTCGGGGCGGTCACGGGCATCTGTGCGCGAGCATCATTGCCGGGGCAGCGCCGTTCCCGGATATCCGCGACCCGCGCAACTACAACTACGGGCTGGGCGTCGCGCCGGGGGCGCACCTGGTGAGCGTGCCGTTCATTACCGGCGGCTCGTTCCAGGGCGGGGACGCGACGGCCGTGAACGACACGGTGACGACGCTGCCGCCAAACGGCGCGCGGGCGACAATTTCCAACAATAGCTGGGGCGCGGGCGTGGCGACCGACTATGGGACGCGAGAAGCGCAGTACGACGCCTTTACGCAGGACGCCTCGCAGGGGGAGGGCATTGACCCGCTGCTGTTCGTCTTTTCGGCGGGCAACAGCGGCCCCAACGACGGGACGCTGACGCGTCCGAAGGCCGCCAAGAACATCATCACGGTTGGCTCGTCCGTGGGACTGCGCCCGGAGCTGCCGCCGTTTTCGGGTATCCCGAACACAAATCTTGATTTTCTGTCGAACTTTTCAAGTCGCGGGCCGGCGGCGGATGGCCGCGTCAAGCCGGATGTCTGCGCCCCGGGGCAGCGCATTACCGGGCCGCGCTCAACTGCAGGACAGGTCGGGTCGCAACTGGGCGACGGCATTCATATCCATAGCAGCGGGACATCCTTTGCCGCGCCGCACGTTTCCGGGGCGGCGGCGCTCTTTACCGGCTGGTGGCGGGCAAACAACGGCGGACAGATCCCGGCGCCGGCGCTGGTCAAGGCGGCACTCATCAACGGCGCGGTGGATATGAACGCCGAGCATCCGGGCGAGCCAAGCAGCAGCACGACGGCCCCCATCCCCAAT
>CALCKX010000150.1 GCA_937966115.1 uncultured Chloracidobacterium sp.
CAACGCGCGCCCGGAGGACTTGGCGCGCGTGACGCCGAGCCGGACGGCGCTTTTCATCCACGTCGGCTCGAGCGCCCGATTCGCGCCGATCTGGTTCGGCGCGATGACCAGCCCCTTCGCCGTGAAGGGCGGCAGTTCATAAGCCATCCGGGCGCAAGCTTCCGCTGACAGCCGCTCGCCGCGCGTCCGCAGGCTCGGCGCGGCCAGCGGGCGATGCAGCGCTTCGCCGCGATTGGCGGCGGGCAGCTGGATGGCGAGCGGCGGGGTTGTCCCCGCGCCGCCGGGCGGGTCGCTTTGCGAGACAGCCGGGCGCGGACACCATACGCACAGCATCAACAGCCCAAAGGCAAGACCTGACAAGCGCCAGCGGGAACGCAGCAATGACATCGGGACAACTCCTTTCAAGTCCCTGGGAGCGCGTTACATCGGGCGAGCGCCCTTGAAAAGTCAAACGGCGGCCGTTGCCGCCAAGCGAGCGGCAATGGCCTCGGTGAACTCCGTCGTCGTCGCCGAGCCTCCCAAATCAGGCGTTTTGACGCCATCTTCGCCCAAAACGGCAAAGAGCGCCGCTTCAATGCGGTCGGCGGCCTCCTGTTCCTCAATGTAGCGCAGCATCATAGTGGCGCTCAAAATCAGCGCCGTTGGGTTAGCCAGCCCGCGCCCGGCAATGTCAGGCGCGCTGCCGTGTACGGCCTCGAAAACCGCCATGCCGTCGCCGATATTTGCGCCGGGGACAACGCCCAGTCCGCCAACCAAGCCGGTGGCCAAATCGGAGAGGATGTCGCCGTAGAGGTTTTCCATCAGGAGCACATCGTAGCGCTCAGGTTGCATGACGAGCTGCATGCACATGTTGTCCACGATTTTTTCTTCCGGCTGCACTTCCGGGTAGTGCTGCGCCACCTTGCGGAAGCAATCCAGAAACAGCCCGTCGGAGAGCTTCATAATGTTGGCCTTGTGGACGACCGTCACTTTCTTGCGCTTGTGCTTGCGCGCATAGTCGCAGGCGAAGCGGGCGATGCGCGTCGAAGCCCGCTCGGTGATGACCTTGAGGCTTTCCACCACGCCCGGCACGACCGTGTGTTCCAGGCCGGAGTAAAGGTCTTCGGTGTTTTCGCGCACAACGACTAGGTCAACGCTTTCATAGCGGGTCTTGACGCCCGGAATCGTCTTGACGGGGCGAATGTTGGCGTAGAGATCGAGCGCCTTGCGCAGCCCGACGTTGACGCTCGTAAAACCGCCGCCGACCGGCGTCGTGACCGGCCCCTTGAGCGCCACGCGCGTCCGGCGAATGGAGGACAGCAACGCGTCGGGAAGCGTCGTCCCGTGCTCGGCGAGCGCCTGCGCGCCCGCCGGAAAGCGTTCCCACGCGATGTCCACGCCGGCTGCGCTCAGGACGCGCAGCGTGGCGGCAGTGACTTCCGGCCCGATGCCATCGCCCGGGATCAGCGTGATGAGGTGCTTCATCGGATTACCCATCCTTTGGCTGGATTGCTTTGGCTGGATTGGCGAGTCAGGGCTGACTCTGGCGCAGATTTCCGCCAAAGGCAACCGACAGCCAATCAATCCAGCCTAGCGCCAAGCCCCCCGGGACAGCCGGTCGGTCGCTGCCCGGCGGCGCGCGCCGTCCGGCGAGATGGCGACCGACCAAGGGCATCGGGAACTTGATCGGGAGCTCCCCGGGGCGCGTCACGCGAGCGGCGGGGACTTGAGCGCGTAACGCTCAGGCCCAAGGCGCTCGAGCCGTCCTTCCGCCGCCTCGCGCTCCAGCCACCGGCGCGTTTGCGCGGCGCTGAGCGGCGTGCGGTCTTCGAGCATTTGCACGGTAATCACGCCATATTCGGCAGCCAGCCGCGGCAGCCACTGCGCCGCTTCCGCTTCGCCGCGCCGCCGGCGGCGGGCATTGGCTATTTCAATAACCGCCGTGCCGCCCAGAAAGGCGACCGCGCCGCCGAAGAACATGCCGGCGACGACGATCCAGTCGCGGTTGGGCTGAAAAGCGTCATAGACGGCGAGAAAGGCCGCCACCAGCCCGCCTAGGACCAAAAAGGTGGAGCACCCATAGCGCAGGAAGTTCATGGATGAACGGGCGGCGCGCTGGTTTCCGGCGCGGGCGCGGCGGCTAGACGGCGCAGGATGCGCCACCGGAGCAGGAAGTAAGCGCTCAGCGCGGCCACGATGGCGGCGACGCCGAGAAAGAACCAGCCGGTGTTTTGCTGGATGATGCTCATCGCCTCGCCGCCGTAGCGCATGCTCAGGTAGGCCAGCGTTCCGTATCGAATGGCGCGGCCAATGAACAGCCCGATAAAGAGTCGCCCCTGGTGAAACTCCAGCAGCCCGGCGCAAACGACAAATGGCTTGAAGGGAAAGGGCGGCGGCATCACCGCCGCGGCCGCCAGAACCAGCAGGTCATAGCGCCGAATGAGGTCTTCGATCCGCGCCCGCCGCTGCGCCGAAAGTCGGCGCGCCAGAAGGCTTCGTCCTAAAAAGCGTTGCCGCAACCGCCGGACAATCCAATACACTGTCATGCAACCCAGCGACGAGCCAAGGGCTGCCACGGCCGCCGCCCACCACCACCAGACGGCGCCCTGCGCGCAAAGCAGCGCCAGCGTGGCGTCCGGGATGGGGGTCAGCGGAATAACGGAATCCGCGTAGGCCAACAGCAAGACCCCGAAGAGACCGAAGCCGGCCAGCCACGCCCCGAAAAGTTGGAGCTTGCCCAGGAGGGCTTTCCAAAATGGGGCGGAAACGCTAGCCGGAATCATCTGGTAAGCTTTCAAGCCGAGGCAGTCCGGAGCGAGGCGACCCGGGATCGAAGGTGGTCGGGGCGGCAAGATTTGAACTTGCGACCCTTCGCTCCCAAAGCGAATGCTCTACCAGGCTGAGCCACGCCCCGACAGTTCGCTTCTTGGTAATAGACCTTCGCCGCGAAAGTCAAGCCGGACGGCTGGCGCGTCTCCAGCGGCGCGGGCCAAAAAACCAGTGGACACCTTTGCCGCGGCGCGTTTGAATAAAGGCAACCGCGTAGAGCTTGCTTACCGCCGGCGCGCGGCGGCTGGCCCGTCCGCGCCCGCTCGTCATCGGGCGGGCGCGCTCATCCTTTCCAGCCAGCGGGAAACCGGCGCAGGGGCTATGGATTGGACAACTGCTCCCGAGGCGTTTATCGAACGCTGCATTCTGGCCATCGGCGGACGGACGGCGCTACATGGCGCGCGCGCCGTGCTGATGCACCTTCGCCGAACGTACGTCAATCCGCCGGAAACCGTCGAGCTTGAAATCCTGCGCGCGTTCGGAGGGCGCATGCGCTTGACCGAGCGCCGCCCCGGCGGCGACGCCCAAGTTTGTATCATCAACGGCTTTGCCGGATGCCTGCTGCATCAGGGGCAGACCAAGCCGCTCCCCGCGGCCCAGCTTGAAGCCGTCAAGCGCCGGGTGCGGCTTTATCCGCGCAACTTCCTGGCGCACGCGGAAGAGTACGATTTTGCGGCGCCGGTTCCCGACCACGACGCCTTTGGCGACCCCATCTGGCGGCTGGATGTCAACGCGGAGGAGGTCAGCTATGGCTTCGACGCCGCGCATTTCCAGTGCCGGTTTCTTGAGGATCGGCAGACCAACGAGATGATAACCTACAGCGACTATGCCGCCACGGATGGCATCCTCACGGCGCGCCGCGAGACGTGCTCGCGCGCGGGGCAACCTTTGTATGAGGATGTCGTCCTGTACTTGGCGTTCAATGTCCCCTTTGACGACGCTGATTTTCTTGTTCCGTGAAGGTTTCAGCCCTATGAACTGCGGCTCGCCCCATTTGCCGTCTCATCCGCGCCGCTCGGCTTACTTGGGGCTGGCGCTCTCCTTCGCCTTGGCATCCCTTGCGACCGATGCCGCCGCGACCCAGCGCCGAAAGCCCGCCCGCCGCTCGCCGCCAGCGCCTGTCAGCCCGATGGTTGGCAAAGACATTCGCATCACGCGCTTGGATGGTCTCGAAATTGTCGGCAAGCTTGTCAAGCTCGACTTGCAGGGCGTGACTTATCTCAACGCCGGCGGCGAGCAAGCCGCCATCGCGCTGGAAAACATCGCTGTCTTGACCTTTGGCGAGCCTGTCAAGCGCATTGATGCGCGCTTCGTCAGCGACGCTCGCCAGGCGGTGGAGGCCCTGGGTCGCATCAATGCGCTGGTCAATGGCAACCCGACCTTCAGCCAATACGTCGGGCTGGTGACGGATGCGCGAGTGGCAGTCGAGACCTTTCTCGTCAAATACAACGATTATGAAGACCAGGGCGATTTTTTCGACGACCTGCGCGCCGTGCTGCGCAGCTATGAGCTGGCGCGTCCGCTGTGGATGACCATGCAGGGCGCGGACCGGCGCGTTTCCCTGACCGAGTCCGCGCCGGAGCTGGCTCCGATTCTGCGCCTGTACCCCGACTTGCGCTCAACTGAATACAACCAGAACGGCCGCTACCCGACGGACAAGGTCATCGCCTACGTGTGGAATCGCGCCGGGCAGCGACTGCGGCAGGTTCGCGCCCAGCTCGACCAGCTTGCCTCGAAGGCGAGCTAGCGCCGCCGGTCTGCCGCGTTGTCCGCCGGAGACTTTTTTGAGGCCGCCGCCCGCGGCCGTTCGCCCGAGCGCGAATTTTCTGGAACTTTTCCTGAAAGTCATGGTGTAACGCTTCTTGCGGGCGACAGTAGCTGGCGGCGACCTGCTGTGAGCTCGGCGGGTTCAGCTGCAGTTGCCTGCGGCGTAGTGTACATTCCTCCTCTCTGCTTGCGCGGTGGTCTCCCCCACCGCGCTTTTTTGCCTTCAAGCTTTTCGCCTGCAAGCCAGAGCGCCCCCCCGGCCTTGGGCGAGAGACGAAAGCGAGAGATGAGGAGGAGATGCGCATGCCGCAGGTCGCTTTGCCTACCGAGCTGTCACCCATCCATTCGCCGGCGTCCGCGCCGGGCGACGATTTTCGTCCGGCGCTGGCATTTACGGCGCTGACGCCGTGGTTTGATGTCGTGGCGCGGGTCGCCATCCGCGACAACGCGCTCAAGGAGCGGCTAGCGGACTTGCTGCCGCTGCAGCCCGGGCAAGCGGCGCTCGATGTCGGCTGCGGCACGGGCACGCTGCTGCTGCGCCTGCGCGAGCGCCAGCCCCAGGCGCGGTTCTTCGGCGCGGATGCCGACCCGACGGCGCTGGCCATCGCCGCCCGCAAGGCCGCCGCGGCCGGCGCAAGCCTCGCCCTCACCGTCGCTTCCGCCACGCGCCTGCCCTTTCCCGACGCAGCCTTTGACGCGGTGACGACTTCGCTCCTGCTCCACCACCTTGCCACAGCGGAAAAGCGGCAGGCGTTGGCCGAAATCCGGCGCGTCCTGCGTCCCGGCGGCAGGCTGCTCGCGGCCGACTACGACGCGCCTCGCACGTGGCTGGAGACGCTGGCCTTTCTGCCGGTGCGCCTATTTGACGGCTTTGACGCCACCGAAGCCAATGCCCAGGGCGAGCTGCCAACCCTGATCCAGGCGGCCGGGCTGGAAGACATCCAAACCTGCGCCGAGCTGCCAACGGCCTTCGGCTACATCACCGTCTGGCGCGCGCGGAGGCCAAGCGCGGTTACGCCGCTTTGACGGCCGTGATGATGGCGTAGCCCAGCTCGCCGCGCCCGATGGCGTCGGCGGCGCTCTGCGTCACCCGCTTGGCCTTGGGGAAGTCCGCGTCCGGCAGGTCCAGCTTTTTCAAGGCGACCATCAGCTCCGCGCCCAGAAGCTTGGCGCGGACGCCGGCGACCATCTCGCCCAGGGCGGCGTCATGCGGCTCGACGATGCCGGGCGCAAAGCCGGCCGCCGTCAGCAACGCCGCGTAGGCTTCGACCGGCTGCGCATCGGCAATGCAGGCCACCCAGGCCAGCAGGGTTTCCAGCTCTGGGGCCAGCGGGCCGCGTCGCGTCAGATCGCTGAGGCCGACCTGCCCGCCGGGCTTCAGGACGCGGAAGAACTCGCGCGCCGCCTGCGGCTTGTCGGGAAAGGTGCAGTAGGCGCACTCGCACAGGATGGCGTCAAAGTCGGCGTCGGCAAAGGGCAAGTGCTCGGCATCGCCCGTCACGAACCGAACGCGGTCGCCGAGACCGCGCTCCGCGGCAGCCGCGGTCGCCAGCCGGACGCTTTCCGCGCCGAAGTCCACTCCGACCACCTCGCAGCCAAACGTTTCCGCCAGATGCAGCGCGCTTGCCCCGCGCCCGGCGGCGACATCCAGCAGCCGCAGGCCAGGCTTCAAGCCGAGGATTTCGCCCAGCCGCGTCGTCAGCGCAAGCCCCCCGGGATGAAATGACTCGCCGAAGAGAAAGCGGACGATATCGCTTTCGTAAAACTGCGCGCAGCACGATTTGACTTCCTGCGCGGGAACCGCTTGGGGCGCGGCGGCTTTTCCTATGATGGCGCTCATGAACGCGACTCCTTGAAGGTAAAGGTAACGGGCCGCACCTGGAACGGCTTGCCTTCCTTGCGGGCGAGCTTGCGCTCCCACTCCAGCGCCTCGAGCTGCTCACGCGCCTGCTGACGGTAGCCAATCGTGTTGTAGGCGCAGAAAGGAACCTGCTTGCCGCCCGGCAGGAGAAACTCCTTGCAGCACTTCATGAGGTTCTTCTGATTGAACGTGTAGGGGTCCATGAAATCCTGCAGCATGATCATCTTCATCTTGTCGGCGATGTCGCCAATGCTCAGCGACTCGAAGCCGCACGCCTGACAGGACATCTGAAGGTCGCGGGCGGATTTGGCGGTTCCGGGCGCGGTCGAGGATGACCACAGCCCTTCGAGCGCGATTTTGATCTCCGAGCTGTAATCCGGCATGACTTTGTTCGTGATGTAATCCAAATAGTCATAGACGTTGACCACGCGCGGCAGCGGCGTCACGGCGCCGTTTTCGACGAAGGCGTAAGTCACGGAGTTACAGGTCGGGAAGCAGCACGGCACGGGCACGAAGTCGCTTTTGCGGAACAGCCCTTCGGTCTGCGTCTCAATCAAGGTCAAGATGTCGGGAATCGTCATCCGCTGGAGCGGGTCATGCGCCAGGTGGCGTCCGGCGTGGAAAGCGGGCTGGAAGTTCACGCCGCGCACCGCCGGATGCTCCATGGCGAACTTGACGATGGCGCCCACCTCGTGGTCGTTGACGCCCCGCTCAATGGCCGGCACCAGCACCGCCGTCAGCCCCTTGGCCGCCAAGCGGTCGAGCGCCCGCATTTTTTCCTCGAGGATGTCCGCCTCGCCCCGGATGACGCGGTAGGTCTCGCGGTCGAAGCCGTCGAACTGGAAGTACAGCGCTGGCTGAAGCTCGGCCAGCTCATCGAGAAACGCCTCGTCGCGCGCGATGCGCTTGCCGTTGGTGTTGAGCATGACAAGGTTGATGGGGCGCTTCTGCGCTTCGCGCAGGAAATCGAGAATTTGCGGGTGCACCGTCGGCTCGCCGCCGGAAAACTGCACCACTTCAGCCCGGCCTTCGGCGCGCACGAAGTCGTCGAGAATAGACTGCACCTCTTCAAGCGTGAGACTGAAGCCAGGCCCCGCCTCGGCGAAGCACAGCGGACAGTCCATGTTGCAGACGCTGTTGACCTCGATGATGCCGAGACAGGCGTGCTGCTGGTGATCGGGGCACAGGCCGCAATCATGCGGGCAGCCCTCGACCGTCTCGCTGCTGTAGCGGAGCGGTATCGTGCCGGGCTTGTTGTAGCGCGCGTTGGCAATGTACGCCTGCGCGTCGCTGTAAATGAGCGATTCATAGAGCTTACCCTTGGCCAGGTCGCAGTTGCAGCGCTTGCGCATCAGCACCTTGTTGTCGCGGACGACGATGTGCGCGTCCACGACCTTGGCGCATTCCGGGCAGATGCTGCGCGTGAGCTCGAGAAACACATAGTCCGCGTCCTGCTTGCGCGGCGGTTCGGTGGAGGCTGGCCGTTGCGGCGCAGCCGCGATGGTTGAGGCGTCAAAGGCGGTCGCCGAATCGCTCATGGCGGAAATTCTCCAGTGCAGTCGGGTGGGTTGCTTGACTGCCGACTCATAAAACTCGTCGGCGGTCGGAATTGGTCTCGCTCGCCGTGACGGCCGCGGCCGAACAATCTTCAGCACGGTCCAGCCGCGGCTTTTGGCGCATCGCGCTAGCGCATAATTTTCGACAGGCCCTGAATGACCCTTCCAGCCGCGCCGCTGAGAAAGCTTTCCACCGCGACGCTCGCCGCAAGCTGCTGCGCGGCGGTTGAATAGGTCGGGTAGGCGTGAATGGCGTTGGCCACGTCGGTCACTTTCAGGCGGTGATTGAGCGCCAGGGTGAATTCCGTGATGGCCTCGCCAGCGCGCGGCGCGACCAGGGTCGCGCCCAGCAGCGCGCCATCGCTGCGCGAAACCACTTTCAGAAAGCCGTCGGTGTCGCTGTCGCAAACGGCGCGGTCGGTACGGGCCATGGCCCACTGATTGACCTTGACCGCCGCGCCATGCTTGGCGCGGGCTTCAGCCTCGGTCAGCCCGACATGCGCCACTTCAGGATCGGTGAACGTCACCCACGGCACGATGTCGGTAAAGCCCGTGGCGCTGCCGAGCAGGAGGGCGTTGCGCGCGGCTAGAAAAGCCTGCCAGCCCGCGAAGTGCGTGAACTGGTGGCCGCCCAGCACGTCGCCGGCGGCGAAGATATGCTTGACGTTCGTCCGCAGGTTGGCGTCCACCGGAATGCCGCGCGCATCCGCTTGCACGCCCGCTTTTTCAAGCTCGAGCCCGGCGACGTTTGGCCGCCGTCCGGCGGCGACGAAGAGCGTATCGGCTTCCGCGTCGCCGGCGTCGCTTTCCACGCGGATCACGCCGTTTTGCCGCCGGACCGACCGGGCGCGGCCGGGGATGAGGCGCATTCCCTCGCGGGCGAAGACAGCGCGCAGCGCGGCATCAACCTCCGCCTCTTCCTTGGGCAGCAGCCGCTCGGCGAACAGCGTCACCTGCGCGCCAAGGCGCTGAAACGCCTGCGCTATCTCGCAGCCGATGGGTCCGCCGCCAACCACCGCCAAGCGCGGCGGCAGCTCGTCGAGGTCGAAAATGGTTTCGTAGGTGATGAACGGCGTCTCATCCAGGCCGGCAATGGCCGGCTGCGCGGGATGCGCGCCCGTGCAGATCAGAAAATACTTAGCCGTCAGCGTCCGGTCGCCGGCGGCGATGGTCTGGGCGTCGAGAAACCGCGCCGGCGCCAGGATGACCTCGATGCCGTTGCGCCGCAGCTCGTCCGGCGCTTCGTGGGCGTAGATTTCGCCAATGACGCCCCGCACATAAGCCCGGACGCGCGCCATGTCGGCGCGCGGCGGCGCGGCGACGATGCCGTAATGGCCCGCCTGCCGCACCTCCTGGGCGACTTTGGCGGCTTTGAGCAAGGCTTTGCTTGGCACGCAACCCGTCCACGTGCAGTCGCCGCCGATGCGGCTCTTTTCCACCAGCGCGACTTTCGCGCCGAGTTGAGCGGCGAACCCAGCGGCCGTCAGCCCGCCGGAGCCAGCTCCGATAATCGCGATATCGAAGCGTTCAGCCATTTGGCCATAGCCTATCTGCACAAAGCGGGCGGCATCCGGTTTGCGCGGGAGGAGTTGAAAGCGCCAACGAGCGTAACCTAGCGCACAAAACCGATCACGGCAACTTCCCGCTCGGCAGCCTCTGCGGGTTTCGCCCAAGTCGCGTTGCGTCAGTCGCCCCGCGCATGTAGCCTCGCAGTCGCCCGTCAAGCGTATGCGGCTGAATTTGTTTGGCGTTTTGCGACGGCTATGGCTGATTTTTCAACTCGACTCGAGCGCATCTACCAGGGCGAGCGCCCGCCCGCTGACGAATGGCTTGACGTGATCTACGGCGCGCCGCTGGACGAGCTGCTCTATTGGGCGGATCGCCTGCGGGCGGATTGGCATCCCGACAACGTCGTGACGTATGTCATTGATCGGAATGTAAACTACTCCAACGTGTGCACGTCCGTGTGCGCGTTTTGCGCTTTCTACCGCAAGCCTGGCGATCCGGAAGGCTACGTCCACGACTACGAAACGCTCTTCCGCAAGGTCGAGGAGACGCTCGCGCTCGGCGGCAGCGGCATTCTCATGCAGGGCGGGCTGCACCCGGACCTCAAGCTGGAGTGGTATGAAGAGCTGCTGCGGCAGTTCAAGGCGCGGTATCCGATTCACCTGCATTGTTTCTCGCCGCCGGAAATCCTGAACTTCACGCGGGTCAACCGGCTCTCCGCCCGCGAGACGCTGGAGCGTCTGCGCGCCGCCGGGCTGGATTCCATTCCGGGCGGCGGCGGCGAAATCCTTGTGGATGAAATCCGCATGCGCCGCCGGACGGAATGCAACAGCGCGGAATGGCTCTCGATTATGGAAACCGCTCACGAGCTGGGCATTCCGACCACCGCCACCATGATGTACGGCATGGGGGAAACCGACCTGCACCGGCTGGAACACTTGCGCAAGCTATACGAGCTGCAAGAGCGGACGCGCGGCTTCATCGCCTTCATCCCGTGGACGCTCCAGCCGGATTCCGTCCCCATTGGCAAAGCGTTTCCAGAGCGGATCGCGCCGGAGATTTACCTGCGGTGGTTTGCGGCGGCGCGGCTTTACCTGCGCAACATCCCCAACTTGCAAGTGTCGTGGCTGACCCAGGGGTTTGAAGTCGCCCGGCGGGCCCTGCGCGGCGGGGCCAATGACCTGGGTAGCATCATGATTGAGGAAAATGTCGTCTCGGCGGCCGGCGCCAAGTATCGCGCTGATGAAGCCCGCTTGGTCGGCGTCATTCGCGAGGCCGGCTTCCTGCCGTGCAAGCGCAACGCGGCGTATCGCCGGCTGGAAGCGCCGGCGGCCGAGGCCGTCGCTCGTCTGGGCTGAAATGAGTTGCCGCCTCGATGGATCGCGGGCTGCCGTTGAGCCAATGTGGAAGGCCCTCGCCTTTCTTCAGGGCGGCTACGCGCAACTGCTCCTGGCGCTGGGCTGGGCGGGGGCGGCCTGGCTGCTAACACTTTTGCTGACGCGCGCGATTCGGATACTCGCGCGTCGGGTGTCGGTCGAGCTGGAGTCTTCCTACACCGCGCTGCGCCACTCCTTGCGGGTCTTTGCTTGGCTGCTCCTGTTGCCGGTCGGGTATGACCTCATCGGGCTGCCCCGCCAGGTCAAGGAGCGCATCGAGACCAGCTTGGGCGTCGCGCTCACGCTGGTCGCCCTTTGGCTCGGCTTCGAGCTGGCGGCGGTGGCGGCCGACGCCTTCCTGCGGCGACTCGACGCCAACGGCACGGATGAACAGCGCCGGCGCTCCCTCGCCACGCGCATCACCATTCTTCAGCGCCTGCTTCAAACGATCATCGTCATTGTCGGCGCCGCCCTGTTCCTGATGCAGTTCCAGGTCGTGCGCACCATTGGCGTCTCGCTGCTGGCCTCGGCCGGGCTTGTCGGCGTCGTCGTGGGCATTGCCGCGCAAAAAACCATTGGCAACTTTGTGGCCGGCATCCAGATTGCCGTCACGCAGCCGATTCGCGTGGGCGACACGGTCATCGTCGAAAACGAATACGGTCAAATCGAGGAACTGACCTTTACGTTCGTCGTCGTGCGGACGTGGGACAAGCGGCAGCTCATTCTGCCGGTGTCATACTTTCTGGAGCGCCCGTTCCAGAACTGGACGCGCTACACCCCGGAGCTGATCGGCCAAGTCTTCGCGCAGGCGGATTTCAGCGTGCCGCTCGACGCGCTGCGCGCCGAGCTGCAACGGCTGTGCGAATCCGATCCGAATTGGAATGGGCAAGTGTGCCGGCTGATCGTTCACGAGGTCAATGAGCGCGCCATCATTGTCCGCGCTACAATGTCAGCCGATGAGCCGGCCAAGCTGTTCGACTTGCGGGTAGCTGTCCGCGAGGGCCTGGTCCGCTGGCTGGCGACGACCGAGGACGGCCGCTACCTGCCAAAGATTCGCCAGGCTGACTTGCTCGACCCGCGCTGAAGGACTTGCGCTGAAACAGGGCGCCCATCAGGCCAGCCAGCCGATGTCGGGATGATAGACGCGCCCTAGGACGCGTCCTTCAAGACTGCGGTGGCGCTGGTGATCGTGCATGCGGCGGACAACCTCATTGGGCGGCGTGAAGCGATAGGATAGCGACTGCCGCCGAACGTAGTACGTTCCGAAAACGGCCGGCACGAACACGAGCAGCCGCCCG
>CALCKX010000151.1 GCA_937966115.1 uncultured Chloracidobacterium sp.
AGAACGCCTAGCCAAGTCAATGTGATGCGCCCGCGGTTCATTCGAGTCTCCTTTCCGCGCCGCGCTCGGCCTCGAGCGCGGCCAGGCGTCTTTCGAGGGTGTGAACCAATTTGAGCAACGCCGGCAGCTTCGCCTGCGCCGCCGAAATCCGTAGCCACTGCCGCCGTTCGACGGCCGGGTAGCCGGCGACTTGCTGTCCCGGCGGCACATCGTTAGGGATGCCGCTCTGCGCCAGCGCGGTCGCGCCGTCGCCGATGGTCAAGTGACCGGCGACGCCGACTTGCCCAGCGAGAATAACGCGCGAGCCAATCGCGGCGCTGCCCGCGACGCCAACTTGGGCGCACAGGAGCGCGTTTTCGCCGACTTCGACGGCGTGGCCGATTTGCACGAGGTTGTCGAGCTTAGCGCCCCGGCGAATGCGGGTTTCGCCGACGCTCGCGCGGTCAATCTGCGTTCCGGCGCCGATTTCCACATCGTCTTCCACCACGACGCGCCCGGCCTGGGGGATTTTTTCCCACCGCCCGTCGGGACGCTTGGCGTAGCCAAAGCCGTCGCACCCGATGGTGACGTGGCTGTGGATGATCACCCGCTGCCCGATGACCACGCCTTCCCGAACGACGACGTGCGCATGGAGCGCGCAATCCGCGCCAATTCGGGCGTCGTCATACACGACGACCTGCGCGTAGAGGCGCGTCCGGTCGCCGATGCGGACGTTTTCCCCGACGACCGCATAGGGGCCAATGCTGACGTCAGCTCCCAACTGCGCCGAAGCCGCCACGACCGCTGTCGGATGGATGCCCGCCGGGGGCGATGGCGGACGGTAAAACCACTGCGCCACCTGCGCGAAGGCGAGGTAGGCGTCGGGGGCGCGGACAATCGGGCAGGGGATGCCGTCCGCCGCCAGGCCCTGGCTGAGGATGATGGCTGCCGCCCGGGTCGCGCGCGCCTGGGCGGCGTAGCGCGGGTTGGCCAGGAAGGTCAGCTCGGTCGGCCCGGCATCGGCGAGGGCGGCGACGCCCGTAATCACAGCCTCCGCCGCGCCCTCGATCTCATAGCCGAAGGCCGTGGCGATGTCGCGTAATGTATGAGCTGGCCGGGCGTCGGTCATGACCTTGGGGCGGCGCGACGGACGTCACTTGACGACTTCAAGCTCGAAGTAGATTTCCTTCCCGCGGATGATGGCATTGAGGTATTGCTCCCAAAAGCGGCGCAAGAAGCGCCAGCGCCGATGATGCCGGTCGAGGTTGACGAGCCATTCGAAGCCGCAGGCGCGCCAGAGGTTGAGCAGCGTGACATATGGCGGTCGCTGGCGAAAGCGAGCTGACGCATAAAAATCGAAGACTTCCTGCCCTGCGACGAGATTCCGAAAGGAATAGCTGTTGAGATGATTGCGATGCGTCAAGTCAGTGGCGAAGTCCGGGTTAGTCCAGTGGGGCGCGACGAGAAAGACCCATCCGCCGGGGCGCGCAATCCGGTGTAGCTCGATGATGACGGCCAGCGGCGACGCGACGTGCTCGATGACGTGTCGCCCAATGACCAGATCGAACGCGCTATCGGGAAAAGGGTAGGGGATGTCATCCAGATCATGGATGATGTCGGCGGCGGATTGCGGGTTAGCATCCAGCCCCGTCGCGCCGGGAGTTTTGTCGCGCCCGCAGCCGATGTCCAGCGCGCGCCGCCCATCCGCCGCCGTCGCCATCCAGCGCGCCAGCACATCAGGCATAAATCCCGCGCAGAGCAAGGTCGCGGCTCATGTGCTGCACGCCAAGAATGTACGCCGCGTCGCGCAGGCTCACGCTGTGTTCCTCCGCCACCTTGACGACGTTTTGATACATCCGGGTCACATAATCGCGCAGTCGCTCCAGGACGACATGCCGCCGCCAGCGGAAGCCGATGCGGTTTTGAACCCACTCGAAGTAGCGGGCGATGATGCCGCCGGACTCGCCTATGATGGCTGGAATCACATACATGTCGCTGTTGTCTAGCGTCTGGCTCGCTTCGGCCGTTGTCGCGCCATAGGCCGCCTCGCACAGGATTCGGCAGCGCAGCCGGTTGACGTTGTCGGAAGTAATTTGGCCTTGCAGATAGGCCGGCACGAGCACGTCGCAGTCAAGCGTCAGCAATTCGGCGTCGGTAATGGCGTCGCCTTCCAGATAGCCCCTCAGCGAGCGCGCGCGGGCGAAGTAGTCAAGCGCCTCGGGGACGTTCAGCCCATCGGGCCGGTACACGCCGCCGCCGGAATCGGTGATGGCGATCACTTGGTAGCCGGCCTCGTAAAGCAGCCGCGCCGCCGCGCCGCCGCGCCGGCCGGCGCCCTGGATGGCGACGCGGGTCCGCGCGGGCTTTCCGCCCAAGTGATGCAGCGCGGCGTCGAGCAGACACCACACGCCATAGCCGATTGACTCATGCGAGCCATAGGTGCCGCCCAGCTCGAGCGGCTTGCCGGTGACGATGGCCGTGACCGTTTGCCGCGCATGCATGGAGTAGGTGTCCATGATCCACGCCATAACCTGCTGGTCAGTGCTGAAATCCGGCGCCAAAATATCCCGCTCAGTGCCGATGATGTCGAGAATCTCGACCACGTAACGGCGCGTCAGGCGCTCCAGCTCCTGGCTCGACATGGTGGCGGGGTCGCAGATGATGCCGCCCATGGAGCCGCCAAAGGGGACATCGGCGACCGCCGCCGTCAGGGTCGCCCACAGGGCCAGCGCGCGCAGGTCGTCCAGCGTAAGGTCGGGGCGGTAGCGCAACCCGCCCTGCATGGGTCCCATCGCCACGTGATGCTGCACACGATAGCCCGGGAAGATGTGAATCTCGCCAGAGTCAAGCTCGACCGGCAGGTTGACGGCCATCTCGCGGCTGGGCAGCCCGAGAATCAAACGGTAGTTCGGGTCGAGGTTCAATACATCGGCGGCGCGGTTGAAATACATGCTCACGACGCGAGTCATGCGGGCCTCGCTATCGCCGGCGGCGTCGAGGTCTGGGAGCGAGCGAGAGGAGAGCGATAAGAGGCGGTTGCTCATAAGCGGTTCCTTGGTCATTGCGGATGCGGGCGGCCCGCGCCGTTTTACAGGGGCGCCTAGTTTTACAATGAATTGGGGCGCTGTGGGTAATTCATCTTTGCGGGCAAGGGGAATTCGCATGGCGCGCTTTGGGGCGCCATGCGCTAAGTTGTCAGTAACGTTGTTGTCAGTCGCGTCGCCCTTCCGCCCGGCGCCGGCAAGTCAGCGCCGGGCGGGCTTCAAGCCTGAGCGTCCATGTCATCCAGCCTGCGCCGTCGTTTTTTCACGATTCTCGCGTCCTTCCTGCCCTTTGTCCGCGCTTGGCTGGCCAGCCGCCTGCCGCTTGGCGACCGGGCGGGGCGGTCCGCCCGCGCGGCGCGCCGGTTGCGCGAAGCGCTGGAGCGGCTGGGGATAGTCTTTATCAAGGTCGGGCAGGTGGTCGGGGTTCGGACCGATACGCTGCCGCCGGCCTACGCCGCCGAGCTGGCCAAGCTCCAGGATGCCGTTCGCCCGGTGCCCATTCACATCGTCAAGCCGTTTCTGGAGCGCGAATACGGGCGCGTCCTGTCGGAAATCTTCGAGCGCTTCGACCCTGAGCCGCTCGCCACGGCCAGCCTTGGGCAGGTGCATCGGGCGCGGTGGCGCGGGCGGGAGGTCGTCATCAAGTTTCTCAAGCCGGACACCCTGGCGCTGCTCGCAACCGACTTCAAGCTGATTCGCCGCATCGCCGGGTGGCTGCGCCGTATCTCCCGCAACGTCCTGTGGGAAGATATTCTCGCGGTCGTCGGGCGTTTCGAGGCGGGCTTCCGCGAGGAAGCCGACTTCGCGGCCGAGCGCCGGCATGCGGTCCGCATACGAGAAATCCTCGCGCCGTTCCCGGATGTCGTCGTCCCGGAAACCATCGACGAGCTATGCGGGCCGCGCATTTTGGCGCTGGAATTCGTGGAGGGCTGCCGAATCAGCGATGCCGCCGCCGTCCGGCGGATCATCCGCCAGCCGCGGCGGCTGCTCGACCGCCTCGTGCATCTTTACGCTTACATGATCCTCTGCGAGGGGTACTACCACGCCGATCCGCATCCCGGCAATTTTCTCGTATTGCCGGATGGCCGCCTGGCGCTGCTGGATTTCGGCATGGTGCAGACCATGGCGGCGTCCACGCGCGAGACGCTGGCCCGCATTGTGCAAGCGGCCATGCGCGGCCGCCTCGACGAGGTGACGGATGGCTTCTACCGCATTGGCTTGATTGCCCCCGAGACGCCGCGGGCGCAGGCCCGCGCCGCCATCGCGCAGATTGGCGAAATCAACGTTTTGCAGTCGAATACCAAAAGCCGCATTGCGGCCGTCGGCCAGGCGGTCGAGCGCAGCCAGGCGCGCTTTCTGCTGCCTGAAGACCTAGCCTACGCTTTCCGCCTGATTCAAATGCTTGAAGGCGTCGCCTCGTACTATCAGCCCGGCTGGAATGTCATCGCCGATGGCGGCGGCGGGTTGCAGGCGGCGCTGGAAGACTTGGTCAGCCGCGCGTCGCGACCGCCCGGGGTCATTCGCCAGCCCGCGCCGAATGGCGCGCGACCCGCCGGCAGTCCGGTGAGGCGGCTTTTCCAGACTTTGCAGGAAGCCCTAGCCCCGGTTGCCGAGCGGCTTGACCAGCTCGACCGGCCGGCGGCGCCCGGCGCGATTGAAGCGCCCGGCGCGACGGGCGCCGCCGAGGCGGTTGTCGCCGGCCGGGCTTGACCAGCCAGGCTCGGGGCGCGGAGGGGCAAAGTGCCGGAGGAGAGACTCGAACTCTCACGGGGTTGCCCCCACCGGATTTTGAGTCCGGCGCGTCTACCATTCCACCACTCCGGCATGCTTGCGACCAATCAAAAAGTATAGTCTAGCGACCGAGCGAAATGCAAAGCCTCGTTTGGGGAGGTCGGCGTCGCCGGCGCCTGGAAAGGCGGCCTATGTCATTGCAAATAAGCGTTTTGGGATCAATGGGGAGGGGTGGATTTTTTTTTGACGCTCCGCTTTCCATTTGCTACATTTGCCGGCTTGTTTGCGTCATCGCCATGTGACGTGATTTCAGGCCGCGAGGACACGCGATGAAAGCGAAGCTCGAGGAGGTCGCCCAGACGTACGGGATTGAAAACTGGGGCGCCGGCTACTTTAGCATCAACAAGAAGGGCCACTTGGTGGTTCATCCCGGCGAGTATGACCGACGCGGCGCCGACATCATGGAGATTCTCGAAGACCTTCAGCGGCGGCGGATTCACGCGCCGCTGCTTTTGCGCTTCCCCCAGATTTTGGTCAACCAAATGAAGAAGCTGGCCGGGGCTTTCCGAAGCGCGATCAAGGAGTTTGATTACAAAGGGCGCTACTATGGCGTATTCCCGATGAAAGTCAATCCGCGACGCGAAGTCGTGGAGGAGTTTTTGCGCGCCGGGCGACGCTATGACTTTGGCATCGAGGTTGGCAGCAAGCCGGAGCTTTACGCGGCGCTGGCTAACGAGCAAGCCTCCGATTCGGTCATGATCTGCAATGGCTTCAAGGATGAAAGCTACATCCGCCTGGCGTTGCTTGGCACGGAGCTTGGCAAAAACGTCGTCATCGTGATTGAAAAAATCGGCGAGCTGGAAACGGTCGTGCAGCTGGCGCAGGAAATAGGCGTTCGCCCGCTGCTGGGCATTCGCGTCAAGCTTTACTCGAAAGGGAGCGGGCGCTGGGAAAAATCAGGCGGCGAGTCGGCCAAGTTCGGGCTGACCACGAGCGAGATTCTGGAAGTGATCCGCGTGCTCCGCGAAAACGAAATGATTGACTCGCTGCGCTTGCTTCATTTCCACATCGGCTCGCAAATCACGAGCATCAAGCGCGTCAAGAACGCCATCAAGGAAGCCGCCCGCGTCTATGCCAAGATTCGGGCGATGAAAATCAACATTGACTACATGGATGTCGGCGGCGGCCTTGGCGTGGACTATGATGGCAGCAAGACCAGCTCGGAGTCGTCAGCCAACTACACGGTGCAGGAATTCGCCAACGACGTGGTTTACACCATCAAGAGCGTCTGCGAGGACGAAGACGTGCCCGAGCCGAATATCATCACCGAATCGGGTCGCATGCTCACGTCGTACCACGCCGTTTTAGTGGCGAACATCCGCGCCGAGATCGAGACCGTCGTTGGGGAGTATGAAGCCGTCAAGGTGGACGACGACGATCCGCAGGTGATCGTTGAGCTGAAAGACCTCTGCATGGGGATTAACTCGAAGAACTACGCCGAGTATTACCACGATGCCATCGAGCACAAGGATGAAATGTACACGCTGTTCAACCTTGGGCTGATTTCGCTGGAAGACCGCGCCAAGGGGGAAATCCTGTTCTGGGAAGTATGCGAGCGCACAGCCAAATACGCCCAGAACGACAAAAGCATGATTGACGAGTACGAAGAGCTGCGCCAGATGCTGGCGGCCAAGTATCTGTGCAACTTTTCCATCTTTCGCTCCTTGCCGGATAGCTGGGCGATTGATCAGCTTTTCCCGATCATGCCGCTCCACAAGCTGGACAAAACGCCGACTGAGCTAGCGACCCTCGTCGACATCACCTGCGATTCGGATGGCGTGATAGACAAGTTTGTGGACTTGAAGGATATCAAGGAAACGCTCGAGCTTCATCCGTTCAAAGGCGAGCCGTATTTTCTCGGCATTTTTCTCATCGGCGCTTACCAGGAGGTCATGGGAAGCGGCCACAACTTGTTCGGTCCGCTCAATGAAGCGCATATCGTGATCGAGGACGAGGGGTATCTCATTACCAAGGTCGTGCCGGGCGGAACCCTGGGCGAGGCGGTCGAAACCGCGCGTTACGAGCGGGCGGCGCTGCAGGAGGGCTTTGGCGAGCTAGCCGCCGAGCAAGTCAAGCGCGGGCGACTTTCGGCTGAGCGCGCCAATGAGCTGTGCCGACAATATGAAAGCTATGTTTCCTGCTATACATATTTGAGCTGAGCTAATGGGGCGGCCGGCGCGCTGGTCGCGCGCCAGACGGCGCTCTGCGCAAGCGGCTCTGTACCAGAAAACGAGAGATCATGAGCAAAAAAGCGAAAGCGTCGCCTTACCTGAAACGACCAACCGATCCCATCGAAATCGACCGCGACCGCAGCGTTGCCGGGCTGTTGGCCAAGTTTGAGGCGACCTCTTTTCAAGCCCGAAATCTCGCTATCGCCCACAACATTTGGCTCAACATGCTGGATGACGCCTGCACCATCGCGCTTGGGGTGAGCGGTCCGCTCATCCCCGCCGGCATGCGGCGGCTGATCGCCTGGCTGATTCGCAACCGCTATGTGGACGTCGTGATCACGGATGGGCTCACGGTCTTTCACGACGTTCATGAATCGCTCGGACGCCAGCACTACCAAGGCTCTCCGTTCACCGCCACCAGCGAGTTGCAAACCCATGGCATCGCCCGCCTGTACGACACGCTCTTGAGCGAGGAGGAAGCGCGCGAAGCGGACGAATGGCTGCGCAGCTTTGTCAACATGCAGGACCTGACGCGCCCCTATGCCACCCGCGAGTTTCTGAATCTGCTGGGTCACGAGTTGGCCGAGATTGCAAATGAGGACGGCATTCTGACGGCGGCTTACAAAGCGCGCGTGCCAGTGTTTTGTCCGGGCGTGACGACTTCGCCGCTGGTGCGCGGCATCGCGGCGGGACGAATTGACCGCAAGTCGCCATTTTTATTCGACGTGATTCAGGATGTGGTGGAAATGGCCCACGTTTTGGTCGGATCGACCAATGTGGGCGCCATTTACTTTGGCTCGAGCCTGTGCAGCGACTTCGTGCGCCAGGCCCAGGCGACCGGCACCGTCGTCAACGCGCGCTTGCGCCCGCTCAAGTACGTCGTCCAGGTGACGCTCGATGCCCTGCACGGCGCCGGGGCATCCCTCCACCCGGTGGAAGACGCCGACAACTGGAGTCGGGCGGCGAAGGACTTGCGGCTGACGACGGTGTATTGCGACCCCACGATTGCGCTTCCTATGTTGACGACGGCGCTCGCCCAGAGCGCGGCGCGCCAGCTCAAGGCCCGGCGCAAGCCGACCTTCGCGCTGGGCCGCGACCTCGCGATCAGCGCCACCTAGCGTGGGGCGCGGAGACGGCGGCGACCGCGATGCGAAAGGCGGCGCCTTCGCCAGGAGCCGACCGAGGCTCGCCGAAGGGCGTCCCTTTCAGGGCCGCCGCCAGGGATGACCTGGCTTTGGGGATGAAATGCATTCGGCTATGCGCAACCGCTTTTACGAAGTGATGGTCGAAACCCAGTTCTCAGCGGCTCATGCGCTGCGCCAGTACCGGGGGCAAGGCGAGTCGGTCCACGGCCACAACTGGCGCATCCAGGTTTTCGTCCGCGGCGAGCGGCTTGACGAGAATCACATCCTGATCGACTTTCACGCCGTGCGCCGCGCGACCGAGGAAGTCATGCAGTATCTCGATCACAAGCATCTCAACGAGTTGCCCCCGTTTGACAAGGAACTCAACCCTTCGACGGAAAACATCGCGGCTTTTGTCTTTCGCCAGGTCGCCGCCCGGATTGACACGGAGCGCTGCCGGGTGGCGCTGGTGCGGGCGTGGGAGACGCCGTCCACCATGGCCGCCTATGGGATACTCGATTGAGCGTCGTGGAAGCGTCGGATGCGCTGCCGCTCACGGTTCCTCTCACGGCGCTTGACGCCTATGCGTGCTGGGAGCTGGACCGCCGGTGCTTTGCCGGTTACGAGACCTATGACCTGGCCACGTTTCGGTTGCTGCTCGACTCACCGGATTCCGTTTCTTACAAGTCCCTCGATGCTGGGCGGCGCATGGCGGGCTTTCTGATCGGGCTGGTTGACCGGGACGCCTCGCTGGGGCGCGGTCGCGGGCGGCTACTGGGCAGCGGACACATCATTGCGGTAGGCGTCGCGCCGGAGGCGCGTCGCCAGGGACACGCTCGCCGGCTGCTATCCGTGGCTGAGCAGGGCTTTCGGCGGCGCGGCATAACGATCATCCACTTGGAGGTTCACGCCACGAACGACGCTGCCTGCCGGCTCTACATTGGCGCGGGATACAGCGTGACCCAACGCCTGACGCGCTACTACGCCGACGGCGATGACGCGCTCAAGATGGTCAAGTCGCTGCTGAGCGGGCTGCCAGAGCGCGTTCCGCCGCGGCTAGCATGACGTGCTCTGGGGCGCTGCGCTGGGTCCAGCGGGCGAACTGCTCCGCCGCCTGCGCCACGAGCATTGGCAGCCCGTCCAGCGCGGCGATGCCCCGGCGGGCGGCGGCTTGCAGCAGAGGCGTCAGTCGCGGGCGATACACCAGGTCGTAAGCCCACGTCAGCCCGTCGAGCTTTTCCGGCGCGACCGGGCAGGCGCCCTCGGCGTAGCCCGCCATGCCGACCGGCGTCGCGTTGACGAGGCCGGCGAAGTCAGCGCCGCGGAACCGGTCGAGCGGCGCGACCAATACGCCAAAGCGCTCGCTCAACGCGCTTGCGCGCCCGAGATCGCGCGCGAAAACCGTCACCTCCGCCCCGGCGTCGGCCAGGCCGCATACAACGGCGCGCGCGCCGCCGCCCGCCCCCAAAACGGCCACCCGCTTTCCCCGCACCTCGAAGCGCTCGGTCAGCGGGCGCATCGCGCCGGCGACATCGGTGTTGTCGCCGATGAGTTCCGCGCCTTCCACCAACAGCGTATTGACCGCGCCCACGCGCGCGGCGGTTGGCGTGAGCCGGTCAAGGTAGGGGATGACGGCCGTCTTGTGGGGCAGCGTTACGCTGTAGCCGCCAACCTGCCACGGCAGGCGCCGCGAGCGCGGATGAACGCTGTCCCGAAGGCATTGGCCCAGGCTTTCGGGCGGCGTTTCGACGGGGATATACACCCAATTCAAGCCGAGATGGGCGAAGGCGGCGTTGTGAATGTCCTTGGAGAGCGAATGCGCGACGGGCGCGCCGAGGAGCCCGGCGACGATGGTTTCGCGGTTCAGCTCCGGCGCGCGAAAGGCGTGCCGGAGTTCGGCGGCGGGAAGCTGTCCCGGCGCGATGGCGCGCCCGTCGTGGGCGGCGGCGTAGGTCCAGCGCGCGCCGTAGGCTGGCCCGAGAATGCGCGTGAAGATGCCGTAGCCTCCCATGCCAACCGGGATTTTTCGCGTTGGCGGCGGCCCATCCAGCAGCCAGTCGAAGAGGCGGCAAACGTCATCCGGTCGGTTGATGGCGGTCGCTAGCTTGACGGTTCCGGCGCAGGGCGGAAAGCGCGCCGCGGCAAAGCCCGCCACATCTTCAGGCGTCGCGGCGAAATCGTGATGAGAAACGATGATGCGCGACCAGACCGGATGGGCGGGGGCGTAATCCGCCAGCAGCGGCTCGGCAAGGTCTGACTCGATATCGAAAGCTTCCGCCTCGGTTTGCAGGGCGTCGCGCCAAAATGCAAGCCGCTCGTCGCGGGCGAGTTCTCGCAAGCCGCCCTGGGCGCGCGGGCGAAAGGTGACGACCACCGGTTTCGGTCGCCTGGCGAGGGCGCGGCGCAACGCTTGGCCCGCCGCGCTCGGCGGCGTCTCAGTCGTCGTCTGGAGCGCGTCGAGGCGCAGTTCCAGCCAGTCGGCCGTCACGGCCGCCGCCGTCATGGCAGCCAACAGCGCGTCTGGCGTTGCGGCGACAATTGGCGTGCAAATCACGGGCGGCTCTCACAAGAAGCGCGCGCGGATGTCGGGGGAAGGCATCAAGCAAGCGTCATACTTGCCAAAAAGCCGATAGCGCCAGGCCGCGAAGACATCATAGAGCCAGTCGCGCAAAACGGTCGGCAGGGCATAGCCAACCGCCAACAAGCGCCACCAGCCGCCAAGGTATTCGGCGACGCGGAGCGCCGCCGTCGAGCGAATCGCGACTCGTTCCGCGCCATCTGGCGGAGACTCGACCAGAATCATGGAATCCACGCTCGCCAGCCACGGGTGGCGCGCCACGACTTGCGCGCCGTATTCGCTCTGAATGGCCGCAAAGCGCATTGTCCTGCGCTGGTCCTGGGCGATGATCAGTTGCACGGCCCAGTTACAAAAGCCGCAGACGCCATCGTAGAGCAGGACTTGGCTTGACTCTTTCATCTTATTGTCCATCTCATTGTTATTGTCCATCTCATTGTCGCTCCCGCGCATCGTCATCCCTGCCGGCGCGCTCCCGACCGCGCTCAGGCTCGCTCGGCCGCTCGCTTGGTCAGCCCGCTTACTTGGTCAGCTCCGTCGCCCAGCTATTTTGAGGCGACACGGTTTGGGCGACAACATCAACCTCCCAAATCGCCGTTTGCGGTTCCTCATTGACGAGCTTGATGGCGTAGGTGACGCGGCATTTCGAGCCAAGGCATTCGACGTTCCATCCGTCGGCTTGGTCAACTTTTTTTTCCTGAACCATTTGCAAAAGGTAGTCCGTGAGCGCCTCGCCAATCGTGCCGCCCCGGCTGGCGCGGGCGCGCTCGACCAGGTGCAACGCGCTCAGCTCGGCGGTCGGCGGCGCTGCCTTCCAGAACCGGTACTCGCCGATGCCATAGCCAATCAGTCCAAAGATGACCAGCGAGCCGCTGATGACGGCGATGAGTTGCCAGCGCGATAGCCTCAGGTCTTGAACCGGCTTGCCAGTTCCCAGCCGGTCGGCTTTCGCCGCTTTCTTAGAAGGCGCTTTGGCTTTGGGTTGCGGCGGCGCATAGCTGCCGGCAATTCCGGTAGTCGCCCCAGCCTGCCGAACCTTGGGGGTAGCCAGCTTGCACTTCGGGCACTGGTCGGCATCCACCGGAACTTCGTAAAAGCAACGCGGGCATCTCATAGTTGGCGGCTGGAGTCTTCGCCTGTCGAATGACAACCGGGCAGTCTGGCAAAGAGGCTTGGATTAGGACTGTCAGAACTGACAAAACGCGTCAGTTTTCCACAATCTGGTAGCAAAAATCTGTCAGATTCCTTCGCTGCCCTGACCGTTCAGCGGCCCTTCAAGGGCGGCGCCCGGGCCTGTTCCGAAGTTAGGCAAGCTCTGGTTCATCAATAGTTTAGCAGCTTACGTCAAAAGCCTGGCGAAACATCCGGGCGACGTCGCTCGGAGGCATGGAGCCGGTTTTGCGGAAATATTGGCGCGCGAACAAATGTAACCAAGGCAACTTCAGCCCCATAACCTGCGCCTGTGAGGCGCTCGGGTTGCCGGATGCCCGTTGTGGACGCTTTCAAGGCTCGCGGAGGAATTATGGCAGACATGTTTTCATCCCGGCTGCGTTGCCGCCGGCCGCTTGGCTCGCAGCGCGGCTTCACGATGATCGAGCTCATCATCGTCGTCGCGGTGTTAGGCATCATCACGGCAATCGCCGTCCCCAACTTGATTGTGGCCCGCGACGCGGCGCGGCGCGGCTGGTTTCAGTCCACGGCGCGCACCATTGGCTCTTCCCTGGAAGTGTTCGCTCAGACAAATCGCGGGCGCTACCCAATCGACGGCTTGTTTTTCGGCCCTCCAGGGCGAAATGCCGCCAAGTGGGAGCAGGACTCAGGCATGCCTTGGATTGGGTTTGACAATCCCAGTCAGAATCCAACCTGGTCTATTGACTATCAGGTTCACAATAGCCCGGTGTCGCCAGGCGCACGCTACATTGGGCTGTGTTACTCCGGTCTGCGCGGCGCGCCGGCGGATGCCAGCATCACCAACAACGCCTCGCTTTGGAATGACTATGGATTAGGGCAAGAAATCCCAGGCGACCGGCGACTCATTTTCATTTTTCACCAAGGCGTGCCGGCCGACCGCATATGTCCTGATTCCGCCTGTAATTAGCGCTGGTCATCCGCGCTGGCGGCTAGACGCTTCGGGACGGGGTGGCCTAAGCTATGGCGGCTTGGGCGACTCGAGCGCCTTGCCCGAGCGTCATGGCACGCGTCATGGTAGGAGAGTCAAGCGATGCCGCAGGTGAGGGTAGCCGCGCTGGCCGAGGTCCCGCCGGGAAGAATGCTCCTGGCGGCGGCGGAGCAGCGCAAGATTGTCGTCTATAATTGCGGCGGCGCAATCTATGCCAGCGAGAATGGGTGCCCCCACTTGGGCGCGGCGCTGAGCGAGGGCGTTCTCATCGGCACGGAAGTGACTTGCCCTTGGCATCACTGGTCGTTCGATGTCGCGACTGGGGAATGCACGAGCAATCCGCTGGCTCCAAAGCCGCTAACGGTTTTTCCAGCCGCGATGCGAGATGGCGACGTGTGGGTTGAGTTGCCATGACCGGTCAGCCGTCGCCGACGGGGCTAGTTGGGACGGTTGAGCGCGTCGCCTATGCCAATCCAGAGACGGGCTACGCCGTTTTGCGCCTGCAAGTCGCCAACGAGCGCGAAGCCGTGACGGCGGTTGGCTACTTTTCGAGCTTGTCGCCAGGCGTGACGCTCCGCCTATCGGGTTTCTGGACGACCCATCCCGCGCGCGGCGCGCAGTTCAAGGCCATCGCCCACGAGGTTTGTCAGCCGGCGACGCTGGCCGGCATCGAAAAATACCTTGGCTCTGGTCTCATCAAGGGCATCGGACCGACCATGGCGCGGCGGATTGTCGCTCGCTTCAAAGAGGCGACGCTGGACGTGCTCGAAACCGACATCCGCCGGCTCAGGGAAGTGCCGGGCATTGGCGACAAGCGGGCGATCCTGATTGCGCGCGCCTGGGAAGCGCAGCGCGCCGTCAAGGAGGTCATGCTGTTTTTGCAGTCGCATGGCGTCTCGACGCACTACGCCGCCAAGATTTACAAGCAGTATGGCGCGCGGGCCATTCAAACCGTCATTGAAAACCCATACCAACTGGCGCGGGACATCTATGGCATTGGCTTCAAAACCGCTGACGCCATCGCGGCCAGCCTTGGCCTTGCGCCCGACGCGGACGCTCGGTTGCGCGCCGCTTGCGCCTATGCGCTGCACGCGGCCGCCGACCAGGGGCATTGCTTTTTGCCCGAAGCCAAGCTCGTCGCCGAGGCCCAATCGCTGCTCGGGCTGCCCGATGCGTCGCGCTTGTCAGCCGTGGCGGCGACCCTGGCGGCGGAGGGCGAGCTGGTCGCGAGGGTCGCCGCGCCGCCAGACGCCCCGCCGGAAACGCACTATCACCTGCCATATCTCTTCTATGCCGAGCAGCATATCGCTCGCTTGCTGCGCGGACTGCGCGCCCGTCCGTTCGTCGGGCTGGAGACCCGCGCCAGCCAGTGGCTGGAAGCTTATATGGCGCGCCAGGGCCTCCAGCTTTCGGATGAGCAGCGCCAAGCCGCGCTCGCGGCGGCGACCCAGCGCATCCTGGTGATCACGGGCGGCCCGGGCTGCGGCAAGACCACCGCCCTCCGCGCCATCGTGGCGCTGTTGCAGGCGTTGGGCGCGCGGGTCGCGTTGGCGGCGCCAACCGGGCGCGCCGCCCAGCGGCTTTCCGAAGTCGTCGGCATCGAGGCGCGCACGCTTCACCGCCTGCTGGCCTACGACCCGGGGCGCGGGCGCTTCACGCATGACAGCGACTATCCGCTCGACGCGGACGCGGTGATTGTGGACGAGGCGTCCATGCTGGACGCGCCGCTGGCGGCGGCTTTGCTCAAGGCGATCCCGGCGCGGGGACGGCTCCTGCTGGCGGGCGACGCAGATCAGTTGCCTTCGGTCGGGCCGGGGCGGGCGCTGGGCGACATCATCGCGTCGGGGGTGGTGCCGGTTTGCCGCCTGACGCAGGTGTTTCGCCAGGCCGAGGGGAGCTTGATCATTCAAAACGCCCACCGCATCCGAGCCGGACAGTTTCCCAAGCTCATCCAGCCGGATGGGAAAACCGCGACCGATTGCTACTTTGTCGCCGCCGAGACGCCCGAAGCCATCCAGGCGCGACTCGAAAACATCGTGGCGCGCAGTCTGCCAAAGCGATTCGGCTATGACCCAATCGCCGACATCCAGACGCTCACGCCGATGAATCGCGGCGAGCTTGGCGCGGCGGAACTCAATCGCCGCCTGCAGATGGCGCTCAACCCGCCGCGCGCCGGGCGGCCCGAAGTCGAGCGGCTTGGGCGCGCGTTCCGGGTCGGCGACAAAGTCGTGCAGCGGGTCAACAACTATGCCCGCGAGGTTTTCAACGGCGATGTCGGGCGGATTGTCGGCATTCAGCTCGAAGATCAGACCCTCGTCGTGGATTACAGCGGGCGAGCGGTGACCTACGATTGGGCGGACGTCAACGAACTGGCCCATGGCTTCGCGCTTTCCGTTCACAAAAGCCAGGGCTCGGAATATCCGGCGGTGGTGATCGTCCTGCATCCGCAGGCCTTTCCGGCGCTGAGTCGCAACTTGGTCTATACCGCCCTGACGCGCGCCAAGCGGACGGCGGTGCTACTGGGCGCGCCCCGCGCCATCGGGCTGGCGCTGCGCCGCATCGAGGCGGAGCGGCGCCAGACATGGCTGACGACGGCGCTACGCGAGATGGTTGTCTAGCGCGCCGGCGCCATCGCGTAAACGCGTTTCTTGACAGCGCCTAGTCGGGCAACATAGGCTACGCGCCGGTTTTCAATCGTTTACGGGCCACCTCGGCAAGCTCCCGGCGGAAAGGTTTCCAGCGGCTTCATGCTTAGCGAGCGCATCGGCAGTGCTGGCAAAGGGGTTCTGGACGCGCTGGTTCGATGCCTCGCCCGAATCTTCCCGAATCCCAACACGCTGACCTTCATCGGGCTGCTCATCAACATCGGCTGCGCGGTCCTCTATGGCTGGGGGCACTTTTTCATCGCCGGCCTGGCGATGATTTTCGCCAATCTCTTCGACATGCTCGATGGGCGCGTCGCCCGCCTCACGGGGCGCGTCACGCGGTTTGGGGGCTTCTTCGATTCGGTGCTCGACCGTTATTCCGATGTCATCGTGCTGATCGGGATCATGGTGTTTTATGCGCGCAATACCCCGCAGCACAGCACGCTGTATGTCACCCTGACCGGCATCGCCCTGCTTGGCTCGGTGTTGGTCAGCTATACCCGCGCCCGCGCCGAGAACTTGATTCAACAGTGCAAAGTCGGCTTTCTGGAGCGCCCCGAGCGGGTCGTGCTGATCATCATTGGCTCGCTCACCGAAATCGGGCCTGACGACAATCCGTTTTTACACAAAATGCGGGCTGTGCTGTGGGTCTTGGCGGTGCTCTCGCACTGGACGGTCGTGCATCGGATGTACCACACCTATCTCGAGGCTCGGCGACTGGACCTGGGCGATGAGTCCGACCGGGCTTTGACCAATGAAACGCCCCAGTCGCCCGGCGAGTCTTGGGAGCCGGCGCTGCCCAAGGAGCAACCCGCCGCTTGGTATCGCGCGGCCTCGCCAATCGGGCCGCCGCGCCCCGGCTGCAAGCCCGGCTGAGGAGGGAATCGGGCTGAGGAGGAGTCAGCAAGATGCTATGTCCGTGCTGTGGTCGAAAAAATGAAGACCTGCAACGCGGCTGCGCCTGCGGCGCGTGCGCGGTCGCCGCGCCGCAAACGGATGCGATTGTCGAGCTGCCGCGCATTGGGCGGGCGGCTTGGGGGCTGGTCGGCGTCATTGCGGGGCTGGGGAGCTTTCTAACGCCCTGGCTGGTCGCGCCCGCCCTGCTGGGCGCTTGGGCGAGCGTCAGCGCGTACCGGCGGGCGCGCCGCGACCCGGCGCGCTTTGGCGGGCTAGGCTTCGCCCGGGCCGGCGTCGCGCTCGCAAGCTTGTTGCTGCCGGGGCTGCTGGCGTTTGGCGTCTATCACGCGCAGCGCTGGCAGGCCGGTCGGCAGGAAAGCGCGCGGGCGGCAAGTCGCGCGCGCATGCTGGAGCTTGCGCTGGCGATTCAGGCGTATCAACGGGAGCGCCGGGCGCTCCCCTCGCCCCAACTGACCGAGTTGCGCGCCGCCGGCCTGTCCGCCGGCCCCATTGCGGATAGCTGGGGCAAGAGCTTGCGCTATCGCCCGACCGGTGAGCTGGCGGCGGCGAATCCGGCCGCCGCCCCGCTGCTGACACAATACAGCATTGTCTCGGCTGGGGAAGACGGCGAATTCGGCACTGCGGATGATCTGGTCTTGCGGGATGGCGTTTTCGTGCCCGCGCCGCCGGCGTCCGGCAAGTAGTCGCGCCCAAGTTCACCATTCACGGCGAGGCTTAAGTCCCATGGCGGAAGGGCGTTCCCAAAGCGCCGTTGGCGGTCTGCGCGCTTGGTGGCGTCGCCTGTTCGGCAAGGAAGACCCGGACGTTGCCCGACGGCGCTGGCTGCGCGAGTCGGGCCGCATCATCGAAGGCGAGGTCCTGGAGGTCACTCCGACCGGAACGGGAGCGGGCGTTTTGGTTCGCTACCGCTATGCAGTCGCCAGTGTCGAGTACGAAGCGCTCGATGTCGTTGACGCGCCCGGCCAGCGCTACTGGCCCGGCCAGCGGATTAGCGTCCGCTATGACCGGCGGCGCCCGTCAAGCTCAATCCTTGGCTGAGCGATCCGGCCCGGGCCGCCGGGCCTGTCGCATAGCCTGCTCGATGGCTTCCGGGCGGGAGGGAATATCGCCGGAAAGCTTGACTAATCCGGTCTCCGTCACGAGGTAGTCATCCTCAATCCGAATTCCGATGCGCTCTTCCGGGATGTAAATGCCCGGCTCGATGGTGATGACGCTGCCGGGCGGGAGCGGGCGCGCGTAGTCGCCGACATCGTGGACGTTGAGTCCGATGAAGTGGCCGAGGCCGTGGATGAAAAAGTTGTCGAGCGTAAGCTGGTTTCCGGCGCGCAGCGGGCTGGCGCGCATCGCGTCGCGGGCCGCCAGCGTCAAATCGCTCATCCGGCTCTTGCCCGGCGCGAAGGCTTTGACCGCCGCTTCCTGCGCGGCCAGCGCGACTTCATAAAGAGCCCGCTGCCGCGGCGTGAACTTGCCGCTGGCGGGAAACGTGCGTGTAATGTCCGCCGTATAGCCCCGGTACTGCGCGCCGACATCCACCACCACCAGGTCGCCCTCCTGGATTTGGTCACGGTTGCGGTTGTAGTGAAGAATCGTCGCGTTCCGCCCGCCGCCGATGATGCAGGGATAGCCTGGACGCTCCGCGCCGTTGCGGTAGAAGGTCGCCAGGACGACGGCTTCCAGCTCGTACTCATAGCAGCCTGGCGCGAGGCGTTTGGGAAGCTCCTGGAACGCCTCGCCCGTGATGCGAATGGCTTTCTTGAGGAGAGCGATTTCAGCGGGCGTCTTGCGCATGCGCAGGAGACTCACCGCCGAGCGGGCGTCGTTGACGGGCAACGTCGGCAGGTCGCGCCGCAGCAGCTCGACCAGGCGCCGAGCGCCCCGCTCCTGAGTCTCGTCCGGGTTGGCGACGAGGTGGATTTTGCAGCCGTCGGCAAAAAAGTCCGAGGCGCTCAGCTCGCGCAAGACTTGCGCGAGCTGGTCGGCGGGTAGCGTCTTGTCAATGCCGAAGCTGCGCTCGGCTTCGCGCCCCGGTCCGGGCTGCGGCCCGGTCCAGCGTTCCGTTTGAGGGTTGCGGCGCGGCAGGAAGAGGATCTGGCGGGCGCCCTGGTAGGGCGTCGGCGTTAGGAGCAGCACGGCGCCGGGCGCCTCGACGCCGGTCAGGTAAAAAAAGTTTTCGTCCTGAAAAAACTTCTCGCTCACGCCGAGCGACTCTTCCATCCGGCCTGGAACGAGCGTGACGCCATCCGTCAGTTGCCGCTGAAGCTGGGCGCGCCGGGCCTGGAAGTCGGCCAGCGGTTGCTCCGCCAGCAGGGACGCGGGGGGCGGCGTTTCGGCCGCGGCCGGCCACGCTGGCCAGCCAAAAAGCAGCAGGCAGCTCGCTAGCGCGATGGTCAGCGGACGTGACGCTACGGGACGAAGCATAGGCGAGGCGGCGGCGCGCGATGGGGCTGACGGCGCCGAAGAGCGGCGGGCGGAAGCGAGTGCGCCCAGTAGGACTCGAACCTACGACCTACTGCTTAGAAGGCAGTTGCTCTATCCAACTGAGCTATGAGCGCGCATGTCAAAGGTTAGCGGCCAGGTCAAGCGTTAGCGGGCGGCGCCCGCCGGCTTGGCCGCTGGGTGCGCCTGATTATAGCGGGCCGCGAAGTCTTCGGTAATATCCATGCCCGGCGCCAGATACACCAGCCCGCCCGCCTCGGCCGCCGTGGCGACATCGAGCAGGATGTGGATGCCGCGCTCCTTGGCATAGGCTTCCAGGGCCTTGGAAATTTTCTCGCGCACCGGGTTAAGCAAAATGACCGCCCGCTTCTCGGCCGCCTCGTTGAAATCTTCCTGGCGGCGCTTGAAGTCTTTCTTCTTGCGCTCGAGGTCGTCAGCGCGCTTGATGCGGACGTCCGGGGTCAACTGGTCGGCTAATCGCTGGAGCGCGTCTTCTTCGGCCTGGATTTCCGCGCCCAGGCGTTGCAGCGTGTCAATCGTCGGGCGGAATTCGGCTTGGAGCGTCGTCACCTGCTGGCGGTACTCGTTGATGATCTCGCCAAAAGCCTGCGTGTTGACCACGGCGATGCGCGGCCCGGCGGATGGTCCAGCCGCAGTCTGCTGCCAGGCCGGCGGCTCGCTGCCGGCGGCCGGGCGAGGCGTCTCCGCGCCGCCTGGCAGGGTTGCCAGGCTCAGGGCCAGATACGTAAGCGAAAGCATAAGGCGTGCTCCTCGGAAAGCCTGCATTCGCGAAAGCGCGGCAGGCTAGAAGGTTCTTCCCACGGTGAAGCGAACCACGCCGCGCTCCTCGACGATGCCGAGCTGGCGCGGGTCGAAGACATTGGTTCGCGCGCCGGGGTTGTAGGCGAAGATGAGGCGGAACGGCACTTGCAGAACCGGCAGGTTGACTTGGATTTCCGCGCCGACCGACGCGCGGAAGTTGCGCCCGATCCCGCCCAGCGTCTGGCTCAGGTTGACCTGCGTCCGGGTGGCCTGCTGGGCCTGGACGAACGCGACGCGAAAGCCGTCGGGGAGCGGGCCGCCCGGATTGGGGTCGTTGGGCCGCGTGCCGTCGAGGCGCGTGCCATCCGGGCGAAGAATGATCGGGCCGGGAAACGGCGAGTCGGGCGTCGAGCCAAGCGTCGCCGGCAGCGCGCGCGCGCGGATGCTCTGATCGCGCAGCGCGCGCGCGTTGAAGACCGACCCGCCGTCGGCGAACAGCGCCAGCGAGAGCGGCCCGACCAGCGGAATGCGGTATTCGAGGTTCAGCAGCAACTGCGAGTCGCCGCCCACTGGAATGAATTGAAACGACCCGACCGGCAGCGGGAAGCGCTTGTCCGTGTAGGTGTACTCCTGAATGACCGTCGGGCTGACTTGCAAGCCCGGCTGGAGCGTCTGTCCGGTCAGGCCGTCAATCACGCGCACGTCCGTCGTCGTGCGCCGGTCCTCGATGGGCGCGACGGGCGAGATGGTGCGGATGCCGTAGCCGCGAATCTCGAATTCGCCGCCCGTGTAAAACCGATTGAACTGCGGCACGCCGCCGATGAACGCCAGCGAGTTGCTGTCAAAGGGCGTGCCGTAAGCGCTGACGTGCGCGGCGCGAAACCGCATGCCCAGCACGGCCGGCTTCTCGATGCCCTGCCCCAGCCAGCGAAACGGGCGAAACTCGCGGTATTCAAGTAACGGCGACAGGTTTTTCACCCGTCCGCCGAGCCCTGACCACGTCAAGCTGAGGGTCAGATTCCGCCCATTCGTCGGATTGATCGGGTTGTTGACCGTGTTGTAAACAAACGACGGCGTCAGCGAGCTGATCGTGATGCCCGGCTGGGCGAACGTGATGATGATGTCGTTTTCAGGGTCGTTGTCCCGGTTGACCGGCGGGTCGGTGATCCGCGAGGTGCTGTAGGTGTAGCTGACCCCGAGGCGCGATACGCGACCGAGCTTGGGAAACCGATTGGTGAGCGCCGCCAGCGGCGCGGAAAGCGAGAGCGAGGCCCCGGTCGTGTCCTGCGTAAAGAGGTTGCGCTCGTCCAGCCCGGTGAAGCTGTTGAAGAAGCCGCCCGCAATCGCCGCGCCGCTGATTCCGCTCGCGTAGCGGAAGCGCTGGCTAAACACCGAGACGCCAAACCCGATGCGTCGGTCCAGGAAATACGGATCGCTGTAGGACAGCGCGATGTTGCGGAACAGGTTGCCGGCCTGAATGTCCACCGAGACGCTCTGCCCGTAGCCGAACAGGTTGTTGGTGGTGTAGGTCAAGCCGATGAACGACCCGCCAATGCCTGAGACGCCGCCGGAGAACTGAATCTGCTGCCGCCCGCGCTCCTTGACCTTGATGACGACATTGACCGTCTTGCGCCGCTCGTCGGTCGTTGTCTGGATGTCTTCCTTCTTGATTTCGTCGAAGTAGCCGAGCTGGTTGAGCAGCAGGATGGAATACTCCATCAGCTCCTGGTTATAAGGCTCGCCTTCGCTGACGAGCAGCTCCCGCCGCAGCACCTTGTCGCGCGTCGTGTTGTTGCCCGCGAACTCAATCTGCTCGACCGTGTAAACCGAGCCTTCCTCGACCTGAATGGAGAAATCGGCGACGCCTTCCGACTCGCCCGCGGCCGGCGGCTTGAACGTTGGCTGGACGTTGACATCGGCCTGAATGTAGCCCCGGCTGCCATAGGCTTTCTTGAGCCGCTCATAGACGCCTTCGCGGATGGTCTTGGCGCTCGCCACGTCACCCTTGCGCATGCCCGAAATCAAGACCACCTGTTCCGGCGTGAAAATCGTCGAGCCTTCCGACGTGATCTCGCCGAAGCGGTAGCGGATGCCCTCGTCAATCGGGACGACGATGCGCAAGCCGTCGGATTTCTTGCTCAGGATGGGAATGCCGCCGCCGACCTTGCCGATGCTCTCGACGCGCGGCGTCCCGATGGTCGGGCGCAAGTAGCCTTTCTCGCGCAGGAACTGCGCCACCAGTTGCAGGTCGGTCTCGAACTTCTCGGGCGAATACACGTCTTTCGAGTTGAAGCGCGTCAGGAAGCTCGACTGCTTGGTATATTTCATCTGCTTGCGGAGCAGGCGGCTCGAAAAGACCTCGTTCCCCTCGAAGTCGATCTTGGCGACGCGCACCCGCCCGCCTTCATCCACGTTGAAGATGACGACGACGGACGTTTTCGAGACATCCTCGATTTCGGCCGTGACCAGCGCGTTGGGGCGGCCGCGCTCGCTCAGCATGCTCTTTAGCTCGCTTTCGGCGCGCTTGACCTGCACCGGATCGTAGGGCGAGTCCTTGGTGATCGAAATCCGCTTTTCCTTGAAGCGCGTCAGCAAGTCGCTCACCTGAATGGACTTCAGCCCTTCGTAAAGAATATCCCGCACCACGGGGTATTCCGTCAGGTTGAACACGACGATGACGCCGCCCGTGTTGCCCGGCTCGAGAATCACGTTGCTGCGCAGCGGATCAAAGAAGCCCTGCGCCAGCACGGCCTGGTAATCGCGCTGGGCCTGCTCGGCGCTGTAGAGATCGCCCTGCTTCATGGTCACGTAGAGACGCAGCGTATCGGTCGGGATGCGGCGATTGCCCCGGAACTGGACATCCTCAATCAGTTGCGGCTGGGCTGGATCCTGCGCGTCAGTCCCGCCGAGCGGGCTTTGCGCCCAGGCGGGCGGCGCGCCGCCCAGGCAGCCTAGCGCCAGCGCGACGAGAGCGGCGCCAACCCAGCGGCGATACGGATGAAAGGAAAAGGGCATGAAAGACCAGGGCATGAAGAATGACACGGCAAAAGAGGTCACGCCGCCCAGCGCGCGCCAGGGCAGGCGTATGAATCGGCGAACAAGTCGCGCATCATAGCCAAACCGCGCTTGCAATCAAGGAAAGTCGCTTCGCCGTCGCTCGTCTATCGCTCATCTGTCGCTCATAGCGCCCAAGCCGCGCCGCGGCTCGGAACGGGATTGCCGGCGTCAAGCCTCGACGCCACGCGGCTCGGCCGCAACTGGCGGGGCGTCCCAGGGCCGCGGCCGCCAAGTCGCGCGTCCGGCCGTGGGCGACCGCTCCGGCTGGGCGAAAAGCAGCGCATCCATGGATTGGAGGAGCGGCGTCAGCGTTGCCCGGTCGCGCGCCGCGATAGGGATGGCGCGGTGCAGCGCGCAGCGCGCCGCCACTTGGTCGTCCGGCAGCAGGTCGGTCTTGTTGAAGACGAGCTGCCGCGGCAGGCGGGACAGCCCCAGTTGCGCCAGAATGTCCTCGACCGCCGCGATGCGCCGCTCATAGTCGGGCGCGGCGATGTCCACGAGGTGCAGCAGCAGGTCCGACGTCTCGATTTCCTCCAGCGTCGCCTTGAAGGCGGCCATCAGGGTGGGCGGAAGGTCGCGGATGAATCCCACCGTATCGTTGATGATGATGTCGCGGTCGCGCGGCAGGCGCAGCCGCCGACTGGTCGGGTCGAGCGTGGCGAACATGCGGCGCTCCGCCAGGACTTCGCTCGCCGTCAGCGCGTTGAGAAGGGTGGATTTCCCGGCGTTGGTATAGCCCACGATCGAGACCGTCGGCAGCCCCTGTCGCTCGCGCTGCGCCCGGCGCGTCTGGCGCTGACCGCGCAGGCTGGCGATGAGCTTTTCCAAGTCGGCAATCCGGTCACGCGCGCGGCGGCGATCCGCCTCGAGCTTCGTTTCGCCTGGGCCCCGAGCGCCGATGCCGCCGGCCAGGCGCGACATGTCGGCGCCGTGTCCGGCGAGGCGCGGCAGAAGATACTTGAGCTGCGCCAGCTCGACCTGCGCCTTCCCCTCGCGGCTGCGGGCGCGCTGCGCAAAGATGTCCAGGATGAGCTGCGTCCGGTCAAGAATTTTCAAGTCCGTCGCCCCCTCGATGGCGCGCACCTGGGCTGGCGACAGGTCTTGGTCGAACAGCAGGACGTCCGCCCCATGCTGCAGGCTGCGGATGATGACTTCCTGGAGCTTGCCCTTGCCGAGCAGCGTTTTCGGATCGAGCTGGCGGCGGCGCTGAATGAGCTTGTCCGCCACGACCAGGTCGCAGGACTCCGCCAGCTCGACCAGCTCGTTCATCGCGTCCTCGGCGTCGGCCAGCGCGCCGGTGGTCGCGACGACCAGCATGGCGCGGTCGCGCGTGTCCCGCGCGTCGCGCAGCCGGCGGGTCTGGGCGAACTCAGCTTCGAGGCTCTCGATCAGGCTCAGAAAGTCCGCCCGGAGCCGACTGGGGTGAACTTTGTCGAGATACGCCCACGGCTCGGCGCCGGTCGCCTGCGTGGCGGGCAGCAGATGCGCGGCATGAATCCAGCTCGGCAGCCCAGCCTCATCCACGCCGATGACGCCCATCAGGTCGAGACGCAGCAGCGCCAAGTCGTTGAGGTCGTCGCGCGTGAGACCGTTGCCGGAAAGCTGCGTGTGCAGGCAGCGCAGCCCGCGAAAGCGCCCCTGCCCGACGCGGACGCGCTTGAGATCGGGAATGACAATCCCGCTGGCGTCGCCTACCAGGACGCGCTCGACTTGCCCCTGCCGGCTGACCAAAATGCCGACCTGCCGCCGAATTTCGGCTGAAAGCTCGGTCATCTGGCGGGCTAGCTCGGGGCTGATAATATCGTTGGGCGCAACCCGGCGAGCGAGCAGGCGCTCCAGGCGCCTGACTTGACTGGCCTTGAGGCCTTGGGTATGACCTTCGACTCTCGAAATAGGCGTTCCTCGCGTTTCAGCCGCGCCGCGGCGACCGCTGGAGCGGCAAAAGTTGGCAATGGCTCTGGGCGATGGCTTGCCGCCGCTTCAGCATACGCGCGACGCGGAAAGATGCAAAGCGTGACTTTCAAGCGTAACGAGACCCGCAGCGGCGCCCGCCGGCAGTCCAGGCCCGCGGCTCCGACCGGCGCGCCCGCGACGCCGGTGACCTACTCGCGCAGCATCACGTTCGTTCCAACCTATAGCTGCGTTTTCGCCTGCGGCTACTGCGCCTTCGCGCGGCCGACGCCGCTGGCTACGCTCGCCGAAGCGGAAGCGCGCTTCATCCGCGGCGCGCGGGCCGGCTGCCGCGAGGCGCTCATCATGAGCGGCGAGGGCGCGATGGCTTTTCCCTCCATCCGGGCGACGCTCGATCGGTGGGGCTTTCGGGATTATCACGATTACTTGATCGCCGTCTGCCGGCTGGCCCTGGAGCGGGGCTTGCTGCCGCACATCAACATCGGCAACCAATCCGAGGAGGAGTTTCGCCGCCTGCGCCCGGCGTGCGCCTCGATGGGAATGATGCTAGAGACGGCCAGCGTTGCCTTGCTCGAGCAGCCCGCCCACCGGCGGGCGCCCGGCAAGCATCCGCGGACGCGGCTGGCGACGCTGGCGGCGGCGGGCCGGGCGCGCGTGCCGTTTACGACGGGCCTGCTCATCGGCATTGGCGAGGACTGGGCTGATCGCCGGCGAGCGCTGGAAGCCATCGCCGCGCTGCACCAGCAATACGGCCACATCCAGGAAGTCATCATCCAGCCGTTCACGCCGCATCCCGGAACCGCCCTGGCCGACCGCAACGGGCCCGCCCTGCCGACGCTGGTCGCCGCCGTGGCGCTGGCGCGCGCCATCCTGCCGCCTGCCATCGCGGTCCAGATCCCGCCGAATCTGATCCCTTCGGCGGATGGTCGCCGGGCGCTGCTGCTGGCCGGCGCGCGCGACTTCGGCGGCATTTCGCCGGAACAGGATCACATCAACCCCGACCAGCCCTGGCTCGCGCCGCGGCGGTACGCCGCCGAGCTGGCCGCCTGGGGCTTCGCCTTGCGCCCGCGACTGGCGGTCTATCCGCCATTCCAGACGCCGGACTGGATCGCGCCGGAGGTGGCGCGCGTCCTGCGGCTGGCCGGCGGCGGATGACGCGGGCGCCGGCTCAGGTCGGTCGGACGCAGACGCCGCGCGCGCCAAGATACGCCTTAGCCTCGCCAATCGTGTGCCGCCCGAAGTGGAACATCGAAGCCGCCAGCGCCGCGCCGGCGCGTCCGGTCGTCAGCCCATCGTAGAGGTGTTCGAGCGTGCCGACGCCGCCGGACGCGATGACCGGAATCGAAACGGCCTCCGCGACCCGCGCGGTGAGTTCCAGATCGTAGCCGTCCTGCGTGCCGTCGCGGTCCATGCTGGTGAGCAGGATTTCCCCCGCCCCGCGCCGCTCGGCTTCGACGGCCCAGG